>DCTD01000085.1:0-7686 GCA_002335355.1 Patescibacteria group bacterium UBA1449 | reverse complement strand
CGGAGCCGGTTGTCCAAGTTTTATATACCCTAAACCAACGTCATACAAGGTTTGAAGTTTTTGCTGGATCTGAGTATGGTGGGTAAAGAACTTTAAAGCTTCCTCAACAGTCATATTTAAGATTTCGGCAATATTTTTCCCTTTGTAGTCGACCTGCAGTGTTTCATAGTTGTAGCGCATCCCTTTACATACTTCACAATCAACATAAACATCAGGTAAAAACTGCATTTCAATCTTGATCTGCCCCTCACCCTCACAAGCTTCACACCGCCCGCCTTTCACATTAAAGCTAAACCGTCCCGGTTTATAGCCTCGCATCTTGGCTTCTGCTGTTTGTGAGAATAATTCCCGGATATGGTCAAAAGCTTTGGTATAAGTTGCCGGATTAGACCGGGGCGTACGACCAATCGGAGATTGATCAATGAGCGCTACCCGCTTGATGTTTTCCAAACCTTTAACCTCTTTATACAGCCCAGCCTCTTCTTTATGCCGGTCGTTTAAACCACTTGCCAAAGCATGGTAAAGAGTATCATCAACCAGTGTTGACTTGCCTGAACCGGACAAGCCTGTCACACAGATCAGTTTACCTAATGGAAATCTTACCGATAGGTTTTTTAGGTTATTGGCTTGGCAGCCAACAATCTGCAAATACTCATCATCATCACTCACATCCCGAGGTGTAACTCTAATTTTCTTTTTGCCTGATAAATACTGACCTGTTAAGGATTTGTTGTTTTGAGCTAATTCCTCAGGTGTTCCCTGAGCAACGATACTGCCTCCAGCTTCCCCTGCCAACGGGCCAAAATCTATAATCCAGTCGGCTTCATGCATTGTCTCCATGTCGTGTTCAACCACCACCACCGTATTGCCTAAATCCCGTAAGTGTTTAAGTGTTTCTATGAGTTTGCGGTTATCACGCTGATGCAGCCCAATTGAGGGCTCATCTAGCACATAGAGCACACCGGACAAACCGGAACCGATTTGTGAAGCCAACCGAATCCGCTGGCTTTCGCCTCCAGCCAATGTGCCAGCTGACCGGGCCAAACTGAGGTAGTCCAAACCCACCGAAATCAAAAATCCTAGCCGAGCCTCCAGTTCTTTTAAGATTGACGAGGCAATAACTGATTCTTTATGCGATAAAACACCACTATTTGTATCTTTAAGTTTCTTTACCCACTCAAAACTCTTTTTTATCGGCATCTCAGCAATTTCGATAATGCTCTTTTTATCCACAACGACTGCCAAGGCTTCTGGCTTTAAACGTGAACCCAAACAATCAGGACAGGTTTCTTTATGCATAAAGCGTTCGATCTCTCCCCGCATAAAATCTGACTTGGTTTCTTTGTAGCGCCGTTCAAGATTGGTGATAACTCCCTCATATTTATGGTCAATGGTGTAACTACGGCCAGCCGGATTTATGCCATGAACTTTGAAATACTCATTGCCAGTACCATACAGAATCCGTTTAATATCTTCCTCTTTCATATCTCTAATCGGTACTCGCAAAGAAAACCCATATTTTTCAGCCACCGCTGACATAAGGTTGAAAAACCAGGAGTTTCCCTCAAGCATCCGGTTAAAGGGCAAAATCCCACCCTCAGATATACTTAACTTTGCGTTTAACACTAAATCTGGATCAATTTTCAATAAGTTGCCAATACCATTACAGATTTCACAAGCTCCGTGAGGCGTATTAAATGAAAATAGTCGTGGTTCAATCTCAGGAAGCGTTAAATTACATTTCGGACAAGCAAACCGTTCAGAAAAAAGATGATCTTCAAACACTTTTGGCTTTGCAGGAAACTCAAAACTTTCGTCTCCAACAAACGAGACTACCGCCAACCCATCAGAGACTTTAAGCGCTGATTCCAAACTTTCTGTCAGTCTGCTTCGAATCTGTTCTGGGTTCTCGATATCAGCAATAGTAATAATCAACCGGTCAACCACCGCTTCAATGGTGTGTTTGTTGTTTTTAAGTAACCGGATATCTTCATCAAGGTCAATAATATGGTTATCAATCCGGGCGCGTTGAAAGCCTTTTTGTTTGAGGGAATCAAGTAAGTTGGAATATTCACCCTTCCGACCACGGACAACTGGCGATAGAATCAACATCCGCAAACCTACTTTCTTAACCACCAGATCACTGGTTTTTTCTTTGGCCAACTCTAAAGTCTTCATCACAATCTGATCCACCGACTGCTGGGCAATTTCCACACCACAGCTAGGACAATGAGGATGACCAACCCGGGCAAAGAGTAGACGTAAATAGTCATAAATCTCGGTAATGGTTCCAACCGTTGAACGGGGATTGTGAGATACAGTTTTCTGGTCAATAGAAATTGCGGGAGATAAACCCTCAATTGATTCGACTTCCGGTTTTTTCATAATACCTAAAAACTGTCGGGCATAGGAAGATAGACTCTCGACATACCGGCGCTGCCCCTCAGCATATAACGTGTCAAAGGCAAATGAGCTCTTGCCACTTCCGGATAAACCGGTTAAGACTACCAGCTTGTTTTTAGGGATTACAACATCGATATTTTTGAGGTTGTGCTCTTTCGCACCTTTAACGGTTATGGCATCGTATGGCATACATATCCTTTCCTATCATCATCCTTAGTAATTATCATCCTGAACTTGTTTCAGAATCCCCATCAATAATCATGACGGGCAAGATGTAAACCTAAAACAAGACACGCATACTACCTTTTTCAGATCTAATATTGTAACCGAAAAATGGCAGAATTGGAAGATATGGAGAAAAGATTTTCTACGTTGTTTTGTGATTTTTGCTGTCAAGCTCGGCCAATGTTTACTGAAGGGCAAAACATTAACTGAATCGTAGTATTCTCACGGTCATAATCATACCTCACTGCTTTGTTAGAAAAATCGGAGTTAATAAATGCAAGAATGGCAATTGGTTCTTCTATGGCTCTACCATCAATACGGTGTGTTACTACTAATCCTTGTAAGCGAAACAGTAGTTCATCAACAGTGTATGTTCTCCCTGACTGAGGTATAAGTTGTTGGATAGGTATTTGATCTGATTTGTTTAAACGTTCTATGCTCATAAAAAAGTGTTAGAAATATTTTAAATATTCAACACACCGCACGAACTTACTTGCCAACCTTGGCTGGGGGAGCAAACACTCCGTTTATGCTCCCCCAAGTTTGACTTGATACTAGAACTTGGTAAATGTCATTATAATTAACCCTATCATGGTGAGGAATATGGCACCATTTTCCTCACCACGCTCCAGATGAGTTTTGTGTTTTTTGAGATTTATTCTGACTCCCCGTCCCAAGCCAAAAGCCGTCACTAGGAAAGATAGGTAATGGATAAAACCATGTAAGCTTGCCCACGGTTTTATTCCAATGCATCACAACAGTATTGCCACTACTACTGCTGTTGCCACCCCCAGGCCCAATTTGGAAGCTTCATCTTTCTCCTCCCACATACTATTTCATTCTTTGAAGCAGCACCTGCTTCAATATCCGCTCTGTTCTAGGAAATACGAGACCTACTCCCCACACTGGAACAGTTACTAAAACTGCCCACCAAAGCACGTATTCGAACCGTGGTATCGGTGGTTTTTCAGATGTCAATTCCTCCTTAAAGGCCCCGAAGTAGAACCAGGTAACCAGGGTAACCCAAAGTGTGAGCAGCAACCGAAGACAAGAAAGTAGCTCGATTGCAGATGCACCACCCGCAACGACCCAAAGCAATAAGATAACCATCAAGATGATGCACGCCTCTAAGACCATGAGTCCGCTCTGTACTAGTAGCTTGCTCATGAAACATTCCTTTCCATTCAAGCAGGTGTTAGTCCCAACACACGTTAGGTCTACCAATCTGCCTGAATGAAACTATTCATGCGGTGTGTTGTTAAAGAGCTAACACTGCCTTGTACCTTAAGCGCATACAGCTCTATATAAAGCACGTGTTTAGCATATTATATCAAGAAATGGAAATATTATAGGAATAAATGAAAGAAACTATAAAACACAGCATGGGAATACAACACATCAAAACTAATAAAACTACAACAGGGCGAATTCCTGTAAGTTTCACTATGTCTTATCTGTGTCGTACCACTATCTAAGCGGAATGCCTGCGGTCCGGCAGAACCTCGCTGTCCCACCGGACCGCACCAGGTCAGTCTCCAATGATCTCGACTCCTCTATGACTGAGTTCAGGTTCAGTGAGACAGATGTCCCACTTTGATCGCGCCGTTCTTAGGCAGGTATGCATCCATGATCGGAACGTCAAGACGAGCGCCACCGTTCCGTCTGGAACGTCGAAGTTGCTTTTGAAGCTCCAAAAGGCTGTTCCTTGCTCCAAGTAGAGCAATATACAGCTGAGGATCTTCGTCCACTGGAGTCATCTCCAATTCTCGCTTAGTCAAGCCGATCACTTTTCCCACTACCGATTGATACCGATTCTTTGCCATCGTTTACTCCTCCCCTTATCTACTAGTTACAACTGGAATGTCCTGCCTGTGCTAGGTCGAAGAGATGGAGAATGTAATCTCTAAGTCTCGGGCTCATTGGCGTATTCTCAGCCAATCGGACGACCATAAGCGCCGCATAAAAGTCTTTTAGCTGGCATTTCTTCTCTTCAATCATCCCGAGCAGATTCGGATCAGTAGATCCGTCAAAGCCAGCTATAGGAAATCCTGCTTTCCAATACTGTATCAACGACCTCCTAATCTTGATAGCCTTTCCGAACGTTTCTTGGAGCAGGTGAAGATCCAAGTCTGGATTTGGACTAACCAATGCTCCCACTGGCACTGACAAAACCTCCTTAACGTAATATTAGGTCGCCAGACCCCTCCTACAGATCAATCTGGTCTGTACAAGGTGTCCAACGACCCCTGCTTAGATAGTAATAAAAGGAAATACTTCCTTTTATTCCCATGTTAACGTGCAATAAAAAAGTGCTTTTTAATAAGCACTTAGTATGTATTATATCACTAATACTATTGTTATAGGTATTTTACTACTGCTCCCACGCTTCCAGTTCTCTGACTTTATCCCGAATTCGAGCTGCCCGTTCAAATTCTAAGGCTTTGGCAGCTTCCAGCATCGCCCGTTTCAGACGTTTGATAAATAATTCTCTGTCTTGAGGAGTGTAATCCTCAGGGTTAATCGCTTCCAATTCTACCTGCTCACCTTTAGGTGTTAGCTGCAATGTAAACCGTTTTGCCTTAGCTTCATCTTTTACTTCACGCTTAATCAGTTTTTCTCTAATTTCTTTTTGGATAGACTGAGGAGTAATATTATGCTCCTGGTTATATTGCGTTTGCACTGTCCGTCTACGGTTAACTTCCTGAATAGCTAATTTCATTGAATTGGTCACTGTGTCAGCATACATAATTACCCGTCCCTCAACGTGGCGGGCTGCCCGTCCCATGGTTTGAATAAGCGATGTTCTAGACCGCAAAAAACCCTCCTTGTCAGCATCTAAAATGGCAACCAATGTAACTTCGGGCAAATCCAAACCCTCCCGCAGCAAATTTATCCCAACTAAAACATCATAAACGCCACTTCTTAGATCATCTAAAATATCCTGCCGGTCTAACGTATCAACATCAGCGTGCAGGTAGTTCACCTTAGGCATCTCAAAATCAGGGTTATCCTGTTTGAATGCTTCAAAATTCTTCTCATCATTTAAAAATTCAGTTAAGGCTTCGGCTAACCGTTTGGTTAAGGTTGTTACTAAAACCCGCTGACCCTTTTGTTTCCTGGCAATAATTTCCCTGGACAAATCTTCAATTTGACTATCCGTCGGCCTGACTTCAATCTCCGGATCAACTAAACCAGTCGGCCGGACCAGTTGTTCAACTACTTTTACTCCCGGCCGGTTTAATTCCCAATCACCTGGAGTAGCTGACACATAGACAGCTTGGTTAACCTTGCTTAAAAATTCATCAAAAGTTAAGGGCCGGTTATCCAGAGCAGAGGGCAACCGGAAACCGTAATCAATTAACACTTGTTTACGGGCCTTATCACCGTTATACATCCCCCGTATCTGTGGCAACGTGATGTGAGATTCATCGACAACGAGGAGCCACTTGGGTTTTTGGATAAAGTAATCAATCAGCGTGTAAGGCGCATCTCCTGGTTTGCGGCCGTCAAAGTAACGGGAGTAATTTTCAATTCCATTAACAAATCCTAACTCCTGAATCATGTCTAAATCATAATTGACCTTTTGTTCCAACCGGTAGGCTTCCAGTTTTTTCCCTGAATCATTGAGCTCTTTTAATGTGATTTTTAAATCGTTTCGTATCTGTTCAAATGCAGTTACTTGTTTTTGGGGATCGGTAATGTAGTGTTTTGCAGGATAGATAATGTAGTCTATTAACGAATCCCCAGACATGCTTTCTAAAGCAATATCAGGAGTCATTTCTGCCGGTTTTCCGCTAATAGGATCCAACCACTGCATCTTTTCTAATGTATTGCCCAAAAAATGCATTCGTAAAATATTGTCCTGATATGCCGGCCATATCTCAATAATATCTCCTTTAACTCTGAAACTGCCCCGTTTAAGATCGTAGTCGTTGCGTTCATACTGTAGTTTGGTAAAGTTTAGTAGTAAGATTTGACGATCATAACTTTGACCTACTTTAACCGGAACAATAAAGTGAGCATATTCTTCCGGATTACCAAGGTTATAAATACAGGAAACTGAGGCCACGATTATCACATCATCACGGGTTTGCAGATTAGTGGTTGCCAACAAGCGCAACTTATCGATTTCCTCGTTTACTTGCGTTTCTTTTTCAATATACGTATCAGTCGTAGGCATATATGCTTCCGGCTGGTAATAATCGTAGTAGGAAACAAAATAAGACACTCCGTTTTTGGGAAAGAAATCCCTAAATTCCTGGTATAGTTGTCCAGCCAGAGTCTTATTGTGAGAGATAACCAGAGTCGGCAGTTGCAGCTGTTGGATAACGTTGGCAATGGTAAAAGTCTTACCACTACCTGTTACACCAAGCAATACCTGGTCAGGATTGTTCTCAGAGATTGATTCAATCAACCCCTCAATTGCTTTTGGTTGATCTCCTGCTGGTTGATAGTTTGATTTTAGTTGAAAATTCATAGACCTATTATTATACCAATAAATAGCAGCTAATTCACGTCCTTTTAATTAGTGAGGGAATGTAATTTATTTGTTGGATATCACCTCTGTTATAGTCAAGAACACAATCTACTCACAATTAAACGGACACCTGTACTAGTTCGTTCGCTTTTACTGTACTTACGTTACTATTGATCAACAAAGTGCTACTTGACTCTTTCGGTGTATATTTGCCAAACTAATTCCAAATAATAGTCTCACGATCTGCGTTATAATTACTTAAATTATTTGGGGGTACATCTACCTGCCAAAGACAACTAAACCTATGTCAGAACCACAGCANNAGCACATGGTTACCCTTTATAAACGCCAACGCCAAATTGTTGAGTTTATCTCCCAGTTTATCCAACGCAATGGCTACTCTCCAACACTAAGAGAAATCGGTGATGCCATGGGATTGTCTTCTCTGGCAACTGTTCATGAACATATCGACCGGTTAATCGAGAAAGGCGTATTGAAAAAAACCATGGGCAACAAGACCCGAGGCTTAGTCGTTATTGATGAAAAACTAGGCCCGCTCAAACAAGCGGTAAACCTCGGGT
>DCTD01000030.1 GCA_002335355.1 Patescibacteria group bacterium UBA1449 | reverse complement strand
AGAGCATCAAGGGCGGCTGTGGCAGTCTTGGTTCTCATTTGCCCGGCAATAGCACGAAGCGCTTCCTGGGCTGCATTTTCACGGTTACCAGCTGTTATTAGGAGAGAAAATACAGGGTGTTCAGGGGCTTGATTATGAAAGTGAGGGGCCAGACATACCGAGCTCACATTATTAACGATATCACGGATGTTGGCTCTAACACCGGTTGAAGCAACGTGCTTCCCCAGCCATTCCAACATTTTTCTGGTTTTACCCTGATAACAGACTTCGTAACTATTGGTGATGTTATTCTGCAACCACTTTATAAGTTCTTTGAGGGAGATTTCTGCTTTTTCTTCAAAGCGTTTCTTGTTTTCTCCGGAGGAGGTTAAACTAATCTCAACCGCAGCAGTCCAACTTTTTAGAGCCTTCACAAAGGTTTCGTCCTTGCTGGTTAAGAAGAAGAACACCTCATCTGGCTTTTTCTCATCTTTATAAAACGGTTCTTCAAATGGCTGGATAAAATAGAGGTAAAAATCACGTGGTGGTACCGCTGTAGAGCGCTGGTTGGGAGCGCCAAAAAATAGATACCCCAGCTTAGAAGCTTTATGATCAAGCCATTCCAGTTCATATTGCCAGATTGGATATTCGTAGAATCTGAGGAGGTCGCTACATTCCAGTGCCTGCGTGAGGGCATTATAGTAGTAGCGGTCCAGTTGTGTTTTATCCAAAGTGTCAATTTTTTGTTCAATCAAAGCATCAATATCTTCAGTTTTTTCTATATCGAGGTAATACTGCCGGTTATCCAGATTTTTGGAAATAAATTTCCCACTAACAGTCTTGTGAATTTCCCGCAGGATAGCTTCGACGTGTGTTGCCAGATCTTCTGCAGGGGTTTGTCTATCTTCCATGCCAATTTGATAAAGGCATAATTCATCACGTAAATCTTCTGCTGTTAAGCCTATTGGCGCTTTAATGTCTCCAATGGTCAAACGGTGTATGGAAAGGCCATGAATAATGCGCACTGCCAGTGGTTTATAAGCAGGTCGGGTAAAGGATTGTGCTATTTTCGACTGCAATACCTTACTGCAGTCCATTACCTCTCTTATCTCCGGAACAGCGCGAAAACCGGGATTGTCGCAAAGTATTGGCCAGTAACTATCATAAGATACCAATCCTGGTTCTTCAGAAGGAACATCCTCCTCTTTTAAGCGGGTTATTATTTTTGAAAGGGTCCTAAGAACCTCTCTCTTTTCAGCTACCGAAATCCTTTCAAAAGTATCGATAAAATCAGGGTGAATGGGGAAAAGGCTTACAAATTCATCCATCCTTTCGTTCATATTTTGGTAGAACCTGGCATAAGGCATTAAATGCTGTCTGATTTTGGCGCTCTGTTCTGCGTTCTTTTTCAATAAACGCTCGGAGACAACATATTTTATATCCTGCTTTTCGATGACAACCTGCTCAAAACGGTCCTTAACTCTCCGCAGGCTATCAGCAACAAACCTAAATCTTGCGCTGTCGAAAATGGCTTCCTGGACTCCAGCAATGAATCTAAAACGTAAATCCCGGCAAACCTCGCCGATTTCTCTTAAAAAACCAAGATCTAGAATAATCTCGATGTTGTTACGTGAGCTTAGGTAATCAAGTAATTCATCTACAATTAACAACAAGCCTTGGTCCGGGTATTTCTGCTGGAAAGCTGTCATCATATCTTCAAGAGCAGCCTTATTAGATGAAATTTCGTTTTGCGCAGGGAAAGTAAATTTAACCCCCATTTCAGCTAAATGGCTTTCTAGCTCTCCGACCAGTATATTCCTGAGAGACATCGTGGTGGAGCCAATTTCAGAGCGGATTACTTTAAACTTGCCAGCAATTTTCTGAGCATTATCCGCAACTTGCTTGCTTGTAAGGAAGTTGATAGCATCTTCATTTTCTGCGATTGCAGATATTACTGACATCAAGTGGGATTTACCTGTACCATAGTTGCCGACAATAAGGAAGCCTTTGTTATCGGCAGGCATTTCAAACTGCAGTTGTGGGATAACGAGCGAGGAAATCTTTTCTGCCATCACTGGGGAAATTACATAGTTTTCAACAAGAGCCTGTGCTGTTTCGAGTTTATCGGCAGACGTCAGTTGAACAACTGTTTTAATGGGATTAAATTGTATTAAATCCTTGTATTTCATCCAATATACTCCTGCGTTTATAATTGCTGCAAGCTAAAAAACAAAAAATCCTCTATTTTGTACCGGTGGTATTCTGGGTGACCCGGTTCGGCATAAACTATGCAATTATCTTCAATTACGCCATTCCAGGAAGTTACTATCACAAAGTTACGTGCCAGGTTTTTTAATAATCTGAGCGGGTCTTGTTTAAGTTTGGGGTCAAAGAGAAGCTCTATATTGTCCAGTAAAATGACATTACTATTTTCTTTTTTTATCAGACTGTCCAGCAATTTCGGTAGTTGAAGAGCTTGCTGGGTTTCGGTTAAATTTAAAAGCAAACTAGATAGGCTCAAGTTTACATTTATGACTTTGATACCAAGTTTACTCCCGACTTCTTCCAGTAATTTGGTCTTACCGGAATTAGAAGGAGCAATGACAATTACAAGTTTTTGGTAGAGGTGCTGTGCTTGTTCTATTAGCTCTAACAGTTCTTCTGCTTTGTTACCGATACTCAATTCTCGTCCTTATAGATAAAAATCGCTCTTTGACTAGCTGGTGTGTACAACTACGGTGTCATTATATAGCCTATTTATGACTTATTCTGTAACTCCAGTATCCATTTTCGTAAATGGGTTGTATAGGATGACCGCGGCGTTTAAGTTCAGTAATAATTCTATGAGTGGTGGGTTTTGAAACGCCTAACCTCGCAGCAAGCTGTTCAGCATTTAATCTGTTGTTTCTTATCAATGCCAATGCCACATCAAAGCGATCTTCTATAGAGCGGCTATGCTTATAAATATAAGACAATGTACTGCCCTTTTTGGGGTTTTACTCAGTATATGAGGCGTCTTAGTAAAAAGTCAATCAAAATTTGATATATTCTGATGAAAAATTCCCTTCACAAAACCCATCCTCAAACCGCACGAATAAAAAACTGCCTCAACGGACCCCTCCACAAAAGAACTCTTTTGTAATAATATTTTTTAATAAATCACTTATCAGCAAGGATATTTGCCTATCGGTTAAAGTCGAAAGCAGCCAATCACGATTTAAGAGATCCCCACTGCCCCTCTGAAGACTTTATATTATCAAAGAGGGGCAGTGTAACAANNCCCCCCCAAGTGTTAACTCGATATGGTTTTCAGAGGGGCAGTGGGGTCATCGGGTTAAAAAGCCTGGATGATAACCAGAATAATAAAAATAATGAATAAAGCTAATGGGATTATCAGTAAACCTGCAGCAAAGCCTAAACATCCGTTAAACAAAAAGCCCAGCATTATAAATCGCTACCCCCTTTTCTATTTTTAACCTTGTCAATCTTCAAAGAAATTATTGAAGTACTAATCTTTCCTTTGAGCATGGTGTTATTCGTTGAGTTTGGTACACCCTGCCAGTTCTTTTACACCCCAAACCTCATCAATTAGCCCGAGCCAATAAGCATCAGCGGCAGTAAGCCAGTTTTCACCTTGTTGAAGAACGCGGGAAATGCTTGCAAAAAGCGGCCAGATAGATTTAATGGTTGAACTAAACAGTTGTTCACACATATTGCGTTTTCGTTCATAGGCTACTTGGACAAACTTATTACTCTGTTTAGCATCAGCCGTCATTGCAGCTTCAACAGCGTTATTTAGATATTCCTTCCAACTTTCATCAGTCGATACGTTTATAAAATAATTAAGCAGATAAAAATCATCGGTGAGTTCTTCCAGTCCGCCATTAAGAAAGCACCAGGATTTATCTTTTTTATGCTTGGCAACCTCATAATCTACCATCGCTTTTATCCTTTCTGCTTCAATTTTGGCGCATGTTCTATACCGGCTTGGTTGGGCGGCTATATCTTGAAGTGTTTGGTACTTATCTAAAAGTTTTTTT
>DCTD01000059.1 GCA_002335355.1 Patescibacteria group bacterium UBA1449 | reverse complement strand
CTATATTGTCAAAAGCGACACCTCAATCGATCAAGTAATAGACAAAATCAACCAGGTATTGGCAAAGAACGGTTAAAACAAACTACTGCCCTATGGATATCTTTTCATACTCACTAGGATCATATATCTATATTCCTTTTACGTCTGTTCTGATTCATTGCCTGCTGGTATCTTTAGTCTGGTTTCGAATGGCAAAAACCTCAGCCAGTAAATGGCTACTGCTTGCCCTTGTTGTCATAGTTTTATAGGGTCTAACCAGTGCGTTCTCAATCCTGCCAAATAATCAAAACGGAGTCATCTTCTGGGCAACTTTGTCACTCAGTCTCTGGGTGCTGATCTGGCCTTTACTGCAGCGGTTTGCCTTACAGTACTCAGGGGTTAAGATGATTACCGGCAATAGTATCTTCAGTTTACTATTGTTTATCCCTGTTGGGATGTTTTGGTATGATTTTTGGAATACTGACCGGTTTCTTGATGTCATGCTCAACCCACAGCCATGGCAGTTTCTGGGTTTAAACAGAGACTTAGATAACGCAACCCTTTTTCTTGTTTCCTATACCCTTTTGGCCTGTATTTCCAGTGGAGTGGCTTTGGCTGTCTATTTACTCAAAATGGATGATCCGGTAAAACGAAAACAAGTTCTTTTTCTTTTGGGAGCTTTTTTTCTCCCGCTTCTGTTAATCCCTACTGCTTTTGTTCTTAATAACGTAGTGAATTTTAATTACTTCTCCAGTCAAGCGTTAATGACTGTCTTAATGAGTTCCCTAACTACTTTTGGTCTCCTCTATTACACCACTACCGCTCTTAAACCTGCTTCCATAATGAGTAAGNNTAACATTATTGACTCAATGAACGAGATCTTACTGGTAATCAATAACAAGAATTATATTGAGTATGTAAACAGTGCTGTCGAACATCAATTAGCCTATGCCAAGGTATTTTTGGAAGGTATGAAAGTTGAGAAACTTCTTGGTGATAGCTGGGATAGTTTTAACAACACAATTATTCTGCCGCTTTACAAAGATAAAGACAGAACAAGCATGGAGACAGAACTGGTAACTAGCTATGGCACTAAAATTCCTGTCAATTTTTCTGCCAATGCTTACCGCAACAGTAATGGCGAGTTTATGGGAATTGTCGGGATTGCTACTGATATAAGGAAACTGAAAGAACTGCTTGATGTGTCTGCAGAAAGAAACAAACTAAGTGCTGTTTTAGAGTCTATTACTGATGGTGTCATTGCCTTAGATACTGAGGGAAAGGTCATGCTGATTAATACTGCTGCTCTCTCACTGTTAGAACTGACATCATCCCGGGTTGTGGGGAAAAAAATTGATGAGGTTGTAACCATTACGTACGAAACTGAGACAGTAAAAGCTGAAAGCTTGTTGCCGAAAAGTGATATTGCCAAAGATAGTATTATCTACAGGAAGAATGGCGTTACCGTTACGGTTTCAGATGCAAGATCCGTTAACGTCAACCTCATTAGTTCAGCCATTAAAGAGGGGAAAACCCTGGGGCTAGGCAGTATTATTGTTCTTCATGATGTCTCCAAAGAGAAACAACTTGATGAAATGAAAATGGACTTTGTGTCTATGGCAGCTCATGAACTTAGAACCCCGTTGACTTCGATTAGAAACTACCTCTCAGTCTTAAAAGAAGATGTTCATCCGACCTTAAGTGAGGAAAACAAACTTTATTTTGACCGGATTACCATTTCAACTGATGATCTCTTGTCACTCGTTGACAATCTATTAAACGTGACCAAGATTGAAAAAGGATCGCTTACCATCAAGACCACCCCCACAGACGTTCTTAGCCTCGTTAGCAAAGCCGTCGACCAGCAACTTCCACAAGCTCAGGATAAAAAGATCACCGTTACCTTTAAAAAACCGGAAAAAGACCTGCCGAAAACCGCTTTAGATCCTTTACGGATCTTGGAAGTTATCACTAACCTGCTTTCTAACGCCATTACCTACACAGAAAGCGGTGGTAGTATAACCATCTGGATTGAGTCAAACGGCAAAGAAATCATAACCCATATTCAGGATACCGGTAAAGGGATTCCTAAAGAAGCCCTGCCGCGGCTGTTTACCAAATTCTTTAGGGTTAACACCTCTTTAGAGCAGGAAGCCAAAGGCAATGGTTTAGGATTGTATATCTCCAAATCGATTATTGATTTGCATAATGGGAAAATATGGGTTGACACAGAACTTGGTAAAGGCTCAACGTTTAGTTTTTCTTTACCAGTACGGTAAGGACNNTCCCTTGTCAAACACGTGAGGCTGTGGCATTATAGAAACCGTAAGTATTTGAAAACAGGAGCGCGTGTATGGATACTCCCAAGAAAATCTTAATTGTCGAAGATGAGATGTTTATTTTAGACTTATACAACCGGGTTTTAACAAAAGCTGGGTATATGGTAACGACAGCTGTGGATGGCGAAGATAGCCTGCAAAAGGTAAACACAGATAAACCTGATCTTATCTTGCTTGATATTATGATGCCTAAAATGAGTGGTATGGAAGCGCTAGAGAAATTAAAACTGGACGAGCAGACCAAAAATATTCCAGTAGTGATGCTTACCAATTTAGGTGATGAAGAAATCATGCAAAAATCATTGCAGTCAGGGGCAACTGACTTTTTGGTGAAAGCTCATGTTACTCCTCAGAACCTGTGTGAGAAAGTGGCAACGTACTTTCAGTAGGTTTTTATAAAACTTCCTCTTTTACTGACAATTAACAATACAGTATGATGGTTATATGGCAGATTTTTTGACTGCTTTTTATGCTGTTGTCTGTATATGTTTAAATGTGTAGTAAAGCCTATTGGTATCCTAAAAATTCTTTCTCATATAATCACGTTCTTTACATTTTTGTTAGTCTGCTCAACGTCTGTTTGTGCCCAAGATGCCAGCCAAGGTGGATATACCTTGGATTTTGATGGAATTGATGATTATGTCACAGTCACTTCAGCTGCCGGTCTTCGCCCTACTAATGCCGTCACAGTTGAAGCCTGGGTATACCGGGAAGCTCACAGTAACTGGGCTGGAATTGTTACCCATTTGTTTGACACCCTCACAACTGAATCAGGGTTTGGACTGTTTTTGTCTGAGTATAGTCAAGGTCATGTTATATGGTGGGTCCAAACAGTAGGAGGCACAACCGGTGGGTATGATCTTTTTCCTCACTATGAGCTGCCCCTAAATATCTGGACCCATGTGGCTGGCACCTTTGATGGATCAAATCTCAGGCTTTACATTAACGGCAAGTTGGTTTCCACCTATGCCAAAACCGGCAACCTTGACTGTGATCCTCTTCCAACTGCTTTGTACATCGGTACCTACAAAGATGATAACGATGATATCCGCTTTAATGGCAGGATCGATGAGGTCCGGATCTGGAGCACTGCCCGTTCTGAGGCTCAAATAAAGGCCAATATGCATAAAGAGATTGGTGCTGATGCTAGCTTAGTAGCTTATTACAAGATGAGTGATGGTAGTGGTACTACTGTAACTGATAACAGTGGCAATACCAGAACAGGCAGTTTTAATAGTAGTCCTGTATGGAGAGCTTCAGCTAGTTTTTCGGGACCGAAAAATGCTCTTTCTTTTGACGGTAACAATGATTACGTTTCGATTAGTAACGGGGTAATACTAGGCAATACATTCACTCAAGAATTATGGATGTATCCCACAAATAATGCAGTGGAGTTCCGTGGTCTCTTGGGCAATAACGCTGTTGGGTCTTCCGGGCAGCTGAGGCCCCCATGTTTGTATCAGTATGGTTTAAAGCTTCACTTCGGATTTGGGAATGGCTCAACTTGGTACAGTGAAATCACTCCTACGGATGTCTTAACGGTAAATGCGTGGAATCATATAGCAGCTACGTTTGACGGGACGGACTACCGTATCTATGTTAATGGAAAACAGGTTTTTTCTACTGACGTTGCTTCAGGCAGAACTCCTATTGGTAATGCTATAAGCAGCATTGGATTTATTGATAATTACTTTGTAGGAAACATTGACGAAGTGCGGCTTTGGTCAGATGTGAGAACAGAATCAGAGATTAGAGAAAACATGATGCGCACCCTTGTTGGTAATGAAGCAGGTCTTGTCACCTACTACCGCATGGATCAAGTAGATGGGACAACCTTGTATGACTTAACTACCAACGGTTACAATGGGACGTTGACCAATATGGATGCCGCTACTGACTGGGTGACTTCAACTGCGTATACCACCTGGGTTGGATCTGACAGTACAACTTGGGGTACCGCAGCTAACTGGAGTCGCGGCAGTGCACCCGTGGCAACAGATAATATCGGTGTTTATAAATGGAATGGCGGTAGTGAAGTTACAATTTCTGGTATACCCACAGTAAATAATCTCTATTTTTCCTCTACTGCTACACCAACGCTGAGCTCCAGTTTTACGGTTAACGGCAATCTGGTTTTAGGCAAAAATCTGGATATGAATAACCGGATCATCACCCTTGGTAGTAGTGGTTATTTGGTTGAGGGAAGCAACCGGCTCTATGGTAGCAGTGGCAGTATTATGACAACACGTACATTAAATAACATTACTGCTGAAAATGTTGCTGGACTTGGTGCAGTAATTACGACTGCCCAAAATATGGGTAGTACCACGATTGTACGGGCTCATAACCAACAAACGATTAATTCTAGTAATAGTATCTTGCGGTACTATGATATTACTCCAACTACTAATAGCGGACTGAACGCTACGTTAGGGTTTTTATATAACGACGCTGAATTAAACAGTAATACAGAAGCAAACCTTAAACTCTATAAATCCACAGATAATGGCCAAAGCTGGACGTTAAGTAATGGTGCTGTTGATACCAACAGTAATACAGTAACGTTGTCCGGGATAAGTGGGTTTTCCCGGTGGACGGCATCAGCTTATTCCACCTACACCGTCACCAATCCACCGGCTGAGACTACAGTGGTTTTA
>DCTD01000089.1:6647-13213 GCA_002335355.1 Patescibacteria group bacterium UBA1449 | reverse complement strand
GATTGGTCGCCACAATGACTTCGTTAATTGTCACTCCGTTATTTAACCGAGGTAGTAAATCATGGATATGCAGTTGATCCGGTCCAATGTTTTCCAGAGGATTGATACTGCCATGCAACACATGATAAACACCTGTATAAATACCGCTCTTTTCTATCGCTAAAATATCTAGAGGTTGTTCAACAATGCAGATACAGGTTTGATTGCGTGACTGGTCGGAGCAAACCGGACAGGGATCACTTTGAGAAATATTAAAACACGTGCTGCAGACTTTGGTATGCAGTTTGAGGTTGCCTACAGCCTGAGCAAACTCATCAAGTTGTTCTTGAGGCACGTGGAGGAGATAGTACGTTAACCGTTGGGCCGTTTTTGGTCCGATACCGGGGAGCTTCTGAAACGAGTCAACTAAACGCTGGATACTTTTGGGAGTTTTCATACCTTACCGAGTAAATCATGTTCATAACATTCCGATTATACCTCATATACTACCGTTATGTGAATGTATCTACAGATATTCTCGTTTCCAAAATATGGCTTCCTTGGCAACTGTCGTTCTCTTGCCGTGACCACAGTAGACAACGGTTTGAAACGGCAAACCAAGAATACGGTTTATTGAGGAAAGCATAGCCAATGTCGAAGAAAAATTCCAATCCATAATCCTGCCACAACCACCAGGCGCTTGTAAAACATCACCACAAAAGACACTATTAGCATGAGGCCAGTAATAACTGACCGATCCAAGGGTATGTCCAGGAGTAAGTATGATTTCAAAAAAAAGATCATCAAATTCAAATTCTTGTTCCTTATCAAAATAGATAACATTCTGAGCCGGATGGACATTCATCAAGTCGCCAGAAAATGACCGGGTGATTTTTGGCAGTTCATTAAGTAGTTCTTTATCACCTTTATGGATATAAAACGGCACGCCGGTCGCTTCCTGGATTTGTTTGCTGGCCATAACCTGATCAAAATGACCATGAGTAGCAAAGATAGCTACCGGTTCGAGCTGTTGCTCTTGGAGCGTTTTGAAGATACTATCTCCGTTATATCCCGGATCAATAATTACCGTTTTTTTAGATTTCTCACCAATGGCAAGATAACAGTTAGCTTGATTACCGCCTCTAAAACGAGTAACTCTCATAATAACACTCGAATTTCCTTCCGTACTTTGAGTTTCTTGTTTTTACGTTCCCTCATGCCAGGAAACCAAGTAACGCTTCTGTTCAGTAGTTAAAGTATCATAACTCACCCCCATAGCTTTGAGTTTAAGCCGGGCAACTTCTTTATCCAAAGACCGAGGTAGAACATAAACTTTATTGCGCAGTTTACCGCGGTGTTTCACAAAGTATTCAGCTGCCAACGCCTGGTTGGCAAACGACATATCCATCACTTCTGCCGGATGACCCTCAGCGGAAGCTAAGTTGACCAATCTCCCTTCACCTAAAACATAGAGTTTTTTACCTGATGGCATACCGTACTCATCGAGCGAAAAACGGATGGTGCGTTTACTCTTTCTTACTTTCTCCAANNAACCCTGCCATATCAATCTCAATATCGAAGTGACCTGAATTGGCAATAATGGCACCATCTTTCATAGCCATCATATGATCTAAAGAAATGACATGTTTATCACCGGTAACCGAGACAAAAATATCGCCAATCTTGACAGCCTGGTTCATCTTCATAACCCGATATCCGTCCATTGCCGCTTCAAGAGCTCTGACTGGATCAACTTCAGTCACAATGACATTAGCTCCCATACCTTTGGCCCGCATGGCTACCCCACGACCACACCAGCCATACCCGCTAATAACGAAAGTCTTACCAGCAAGTAAGATATTAGTTGCCCGGAGAATACCATCAATTGTTGACTGGCCAGTTCCGTACCGGTTGTCAAATAAGTGCTTAGTATCAGAGTCATTGACAGCAATAACTGGCAATTTTAAAGCTTTATCCTTTTCCATCGCTTTAAGTCTTATCACACCGGTCGTCGTCTCCTCTGAAGAACCCAGGATATCTTTGAGTTGTTGTGGGCGTTCTTTGTGAAGAACTGAAATCAAATCAGCTCCATCATCCATAGTTACTTGTGGTTTCTCATCTAAAACGGCATTCAAATGTTTATAGTAGGTCTTATTATCCTCACCCTTAATTGCATACACTGAAATCCCAAAGTCTTTTACTAAAGAAGCAGCCACGCTGTCTTGAGTTGATAAGGGATTGGAAGCACACAAAATCACTTTGGCTCCACCAGCTTTAAGCGCTAACATGAGATTGGCAGTTTCAGAAGTTACATGAAGGCACGCTCCCAATGTTAAGCCTTTTAATGGTTGTTCTTTGACAAACCGCTCAGAGATTTTTTTAAGCACGGGCATTTGTACCCCAGCCCACTCAATCTTTAACGTCCCCTCAGCTGCTAAAGCAATATTCTTGACATCATGTGGAGGTAATGGAGCCATGACAATGAATCAGGAATCAAGAACTATGAATTAAAGTCACTTTAAAGAACCTTTAATCCATGATTCATGACTCACAATTCTTCTTTGATTAGTAATAAATAGCAGTACCAGCTTACTGGAATCTTAATCACAGCTGTAGCAGTATCCCTATCCAAAGTTCTCCTTAAACCGGTTCTCAAATAGGGCAAGGGAGTATGTATGAGCAGTAGTTCCAAACTCTTCGATAGCATACACCGCTGCAGTGGCTCCATACTGGCCACACTCAACAAGTTCTTTCCCGTCAAGATAAGCAGCCAAAAAGCCAGCAATGTAGGCATCACCAGAACCAGTTGGATCTTTGACTATCTGAGGCTTGGCAATACCGACAACAATTTCTTCTTTATCCTTTTGTTCAATCACTGATCCCCGATCCCCTAAGGTTGTGATAACCAATTTTACCTTTTCCAGCATTTGTTCTTTAGTTAAATCAGTTTTCTTTTCAAGTAAGGCAATTTCGTAATCATTGCCAATTAAAATCTCTGCTCCCTCAATGCCTTTGATAAGATCATCAGGGGCTAGCCGTGGGATTTGTTGAGCTGGAGAATAGAGATAGCGGATATTATTCTGTTGGACTTCTTCAACGTTTTTAACCATCGCTTCTGGTGTAGTTGGGGCAATAACAGCAAAACTGTCCTCAATATCAATGTTGATAGCCCGCAGAGTACTTACAATCGATAGTTCTTTATCACTGTTCATTGCTCCAGCATAGAACCCGGCAATCTGGCAGTCTTTTTTGTCTGTTATCACCACAAAACTTCCAGTATAATCATCTGGGATTATCGTCACAAAATCAGTGTTTACGCCATTTTTCTCTAGAAACACTTTGTAATCTTCAGCATCTTTACCAGCTGAAGACAGACAAACTGGTTTTTTTCCTAACAAACCTAGGTTGTATGAAATGTTTCCAGCCACCCCTCCAAAGTTTTTGTGTAAGTGGTCAACTAAAAAGGAAATTGACATCACATGGAGCTTATCTGGCATGATGTGGTCGCTAAACGCTTCAGGAAAAAGCATGATTTGATCAAATGCCAGTGAACCAGTGACGACAATGTTCATGATATTCCGTCATTCTGGTACTAGCTGCAAGCATATTCAGCATCCTCTTACTAGTCAGCAAGATCAACCCTGAAACAATTCTGCTTTGCAGAACAGAATGACGTACAATAACGTTTTTGTAATATTTACAGTCCTTTAAGTAAGCCGCCTAAACCGCCACTCATCTCCTGCATCTTTTTAGCAGCAGCTTCTTGTGACTTTTTGATAGCTTTATTTAACGCATCCAGTAAGCGTTGGTTGGCAGCGCCATCAATTTCTAAGGCTCTAATCTTTTGATCCCCGGAAATAATGATATGTATGCCGTTCTCATTGACCTCCACCACTTCAGCCGCCAGTTGTTTCTGGATTTCCATGGCTTGATCACGCATTTTCTTTAACTCTCCCATTTGTTTTACTTTGTCAAAAACTCCCATACATCTAATCTCAAATGTCAAAGTCCAAATGTCAAACGTTACTTTGACAGTAACATCTGAGACCATTTGACATTTGTTATTTATAGTTTGTAACTTAGTTTGTAAACACTTCTTCCACTATTTTAACTAAATCTGCATCTTTTTGCTCATCCAATTGCTTTTTTGCGGTTTTCTCTCCTAAAACATAGTGAATCTTTGGTTTAACTGAAAACATTTTTTCAAATACCTTCTCAACAACTTGTAAGGCTTTATCGGTCTCCAATCTCCCTTTATGAAATTCGTAATAGACTTTTATCGTCACCGTATCTCCAGTTACTTCATGTAAATGGGCACTCCGCAACAGAGCTTCTACTGAATGGTTAAAGGGTTTAACATTTGTCAAAAAAGCTTCCCATTTTTCCTTAACAGTGTCAAAACAGAGATTAACAGTTATGTCACCTGGTTGTTTTGAACTGGCAACCGTTTTTGGTGTTGTCTGGACGACTATGTTTGTTACTTTTTTATCTTCCTTTTCCTTTTGCTGGTGAGTTTCTTGTTTTACATTCTTTTGTAATGTCTCTTTTGGGTGTAGAAACGTTGGCTCGGAAGTTGAGTGTGATTGATCTTCACTAACTTTTATAACGTTGCTACACCACTCAGCTACTAATAATTCCATGGGAAGTGTTGGTACTAGAGTTGTTTTTAATTGTGCTGCAGCCTGTAAACATACTGTTATCAATTGTCGTAATTCGGCTTCATTAAACAATTGATTGTTATTGGTACCAATACCATAGATTGCCAACAAATCAGCTCTAAGTTTAGTTAGTAAGGCACGTAAAACCTCTTCCCAATCAACCCCATGCTCCTGCTGAACTGCAATCCATTCAAATGCAGTAGTAGAATCATGACCACTTAATGCTTCGAAAAACTCTTGAACTGACGCTTGGGGATACACTGATGCAAATATGTCGTCAGTAATTACTTTACTGGCAAATGACAATTGTTCCAGCATCTTGGCACTATCCCGAAAGCCACCCTCAGCTTTAGCGATAATTTTATCAAGTACTGAGTCACTAACCTTAAGACTTTCGCCTTTAATAACCCGCCCTAAAGAACGTTTTAACTCTTCTGTAGTCGCCCGTATGAATTGAATATGAAATGAACGGGAAATAATGGTTTCTGGTACCTTGTGTGGTTCGGTGGTTGCCAAAATAAAAACCACATGCTCAGGTGGTTCTTCTAAGGTTTTCAACAAAGCATTAAAGGCCTCTCTGGTCAGCATGTGAACTTCATCAATCACATAGACTTTCTTTTTCAGCCGTAAAGGCACTGAAGCCACACTTTCCCGGAGAGCTCTGATATCGTCAATACCTCTGTTACTAGCCCCATCAATCTCAATAACATCCAGTGCATTGCCTTTAGTAATTGAGACGCAGGCTTCACAACTGTTGTCCGGCTCAATACCATTAGGGTGTTCGCAGTTTATAGCCTTAGCTAAAATCCGGGCTGCTGATGTTTTCCCTAAACCCCGTGGGCCAGAAAAGAGAAAAGCATGCGGAATCTGTTTAGATTGAAGCACTTGAGTTAACTGGGATCGAACCGATTGTAAATCGAGATCATCAATCGTTTGAGGTCGGTAGGTAAGATAAAACGTTGCCATAGAGTAATCCACAACCAAAATAAAGGAATGATAGCACTTTGTCCAGTACGATTATACATGCTTACCACTCACTTTCTGAAAATAATCCAAAACAATGAAGTAACTAAATTGGATAAAAAATGATAAACCTGTCTTCTCTACAAGAGAGAGGCTTCAACCTCGCTTAATCATGATGAATACCCAGAAGATGCAGCATGCCATGCTCAATCAGTAGATTTATCTCATCATCAGTGACATGTTTATGCTGGTTGGCCTGACGCTGAGCCTGGGGATAGGAGATAACAATGGTTCCTAACCGCAAGACTTTGTCTGGATACTCAACAAACCCGGTACTACCCTTTTCTTTGTCANNTGTCAAAGGCGACACTTTCATGTAACGGGAAAGAGAGAACATCAGTCGTTCCTTCTTCATGTAGATATTTTTCATGCAACTGTGTCATCTTCCGGTCACCAACGATATTTAATTCCACCTCAACATCGCCAGTCACGTTGTGGGCTTTAAGCGTGTTGGCAATCACCTCTTTTATCAGTTTTCTGCGAATGGGATAGCGGGAACTGGCCTTGATAAAAATGTTTAACATGTTATCCAAGTTTTTCTCTTACCACTTCATTAACCACTTTACCATCAGCTTTACCTGCCAGTTCTTTCATGACAGCCTGCATAACCAGACCAAAGTTTGCGTTCTCATCTAATTGAGATGTAACTTGATCAACGACTTTACCGATGTCTTCTCTACTCATCTGAGCTGGCAGATAGTGTTCAATGAGAGATGCTTCGTAGGTTTCTTTATCAACGAGATCTTGACGACCACCTTTTTGATAGAGTTCAATTGCCTCCTGACGTTTTTTTAGTTCAGAACGCAAGATTTTGACGACATCATCGTCTGTTAACTCTTTACGGGTATCAATCTCGACATTCTTTAAAGCCGCCTCCAAAGAACGCAAAGCTGCCGCTTTCTCAGT
>DCTD01000089.1:0-6616 GCA_002335355.1 Patescibacteria group bacterium UBA1449 | reverse complement strand
GTTTGCGCCGCTTACGAAACTCGTCCTTTTTTTCCTTGCGGAATTCTGAAGGTGGTTTAAAGTATTCTTTTTCCTTCAGTTTGTTTAAGATATCGTCTTGTAAAACCTTTTTCTTAAACTTCTTGATGATCTGATCATTGGTATCTTGTGGTCCAGCTTGTACGATTGTTGCCATGCAAAAAAAGCACCTCCTCTCAAGAGTGTGTTTAAATACAAAAGTATTTCGATAAAACTACGTATATTGTACATAAATCAAGCAGTTTTTTCTATGGGGAAAAAGAGGTCTACTTAAACTGAAGATAAAACTGGGATGAGTTCATCAATTGATAGTTTTGAGAACCTTGAATCAGGATTTTTATAGCTGCCGTTAAGCAGCATCTTTTTAGAGGCATGCAAAAACCAGGTTGCCTCAGGATCAAGTTCTTTGACTCTGTTATAAGCCTCTGTAAAGTCAACATCCGAACGAGGACGGGCCTTAATGCGCACCATACCCTCAGGGTCTTTGCGGATAACCACTACAAATCCTTGCTTCATAGCCTGATCCAAGACCTCATCATTTTTAGAAACCACAGCTAAAGCTTTCCCCCACATACTATTAAACTGTCTACCCTTTTCAATCTCTTCTTCAGCTTCAACCTTGAGCTTAAAACTGGTATAAATACCGTCTAAGCACGTTGAGCCAAAGTCAATAAGGCTATGGTCAGTTAAGGTTCCATTTCGCTTAAGACCATCTAAAATTGAACGGAAATCAAACTCATGATAATCAGCTGTGGCCTCTGGCCAACAGCATTCATCAAAATGATCATCCCCTACTACCACCTCAACCAGGCGTTCTAAAGCTTCATCATCTCTAATATAGTCATATTTTTGGGCAAGATAGTCAAAAACTTTTTTAGCAGCACACGTCCGTTCACTGGTTTGGTGATGGTCAAATATCCCCATACCGGTATCAACATGAGCAATGTCAGGATTACTATCAGCAGGTTGATNNGCCAGCAGACACGAAATCAACGGCCGCTTCACTCCATTTTTGGTCAAACCGCCGTAGCAACCAAACGCTGGTAATGGCATCAGGATCCGGATTTATATGAGTAACGATAAGTTTTGACATATGATCTATATGTACGTCATCCTGAACTTGTTTCAGGATCCCAATTCTAAAAATATAACTACTGTTGGATGTAACCTTACTACCCCTTAAGCTGTGCAATTACTTCCTCAAAAGTCAATAACACTGCTTCTTTTTCACTTCGTTTCTTCCACTCAATTTTCCCCTCAGTCCGGGGGGAAACCACCAACCGCACTGGAATTCCGATTAAGTCTGCATCAGTAAACTTTTGTCCAGGTGAGACATCACTACGGTTATCATAAAGAACTTCAACACCTGCCTGTTGCAGTTTGGAATACACCTCATCTCCTGCTGGTTTACTGTTTAATTCAATTAAATAAACGGTAAACGGAGCAATACTTTCGGGCCAAATAATCCCTCGTTCGTCATGATGAACCTCAACCACAGTCTGTATCGCCCTACCAACCCCAATTCCATAACAGCCCATATAGTAGGGTTTTTGGGCACCATCTTTGTCAGTATAGGTCGCTCCACTCATTAAGTGGGTATAGTGATAGCCAAGCTGAAAGATGTTCCCGACCTCAATACCTTTTTTTGCCACTAAGCGCTGAGATTTATCTTCAGTTAAAAAGCCATCTTTAGCCAAGGCAATATCCCCCTCATGCTCATGCGTAAAGTCTCGGCCATAGTTTACGTTAATACTATCTGTGGTATCTTCTTTTTGACCACCAATCATGTTTTTAACAGTCTTAAGAGACCGGTCGGCAACATAAATGACCCGACAATCCCGGGCTTCGGTGGTTGCTTGCCGGGGAATGACAAACTGGTGTCCCCAGGCATGAATATAGCCAGGCTTACTGTCAATAGCTGCAAAATCTTCTTCTGTTGCAGGAGCGAGAGGCACTGTTTCGCCTAGAACTTTTTCAAGTTTAACTGGATTGACTTCCAGATCACCTCGGATTGTGGCAATAATGACATCCCCCTGAAAATTGCGGTAAACAACATTTTTGAGTGTCCGGTTGGCTTCAACCCCGTAGTGTTTTTGGACATCTTCAATGGTTTTCACCCACTGCGGTTGTTCGATAATCTCCATCGGTTTTTCTTCCTCATCAGGATTTACCGGTTCTAACCCAAACAGAGCTACGTCTTCGTGAGCCCGATAGATACCATCTTCAGATTCTAAAAACCGGCTTTCTCCGACTTCACTTTCAACAATAAACTCGTGTGAATATTCTCCACCAATGTACCCGTTATCAGCTAACACCGGGACTGTTCTTAATCCCATTCTTTCAAAAATTTTCATGTACGTATCCCACATCTTCTGATACTCAACCTTAAAGTCCTCTTCGCCCAAGTTAAAGCTATAGGCATCTTTCATCAGAAACTCCCGGACTCTGAGCAACCCTCCCCGCGCCCGTAATTCATCCCTAAATTTGGACGAAAATTGGTAGAGGTTAAACGGTAAATCTTTGTATGATATGGGGTATTTGCGGACCACATCAACAAACATCTCCTCAGCAGTTCCACCTAGAGCAAACTCAGCGCCTCGCCGGTCGCTAATGCGCATTAGTTCAAACCCGGCTTCATTGGTCCGATTGGTTTCTTTCCAGAGCTCTAAGGGGTGTAACACCGGTGTAATCATTTCCTGAGCTCCGGCCTGACTCATCTCTTGTCTAACAATCTCAACAACTTTGTTCTGGACTAACATGCCCAACGGCAACATATAGTACCGACCAGCTGTGCTTTCTTTGATAAACCCAGCCTGAACTAACAACTTATGTGAGTCAAGCTTGATGTCTTTAGGAATGGTTTTAGTGGTTTTGCCAAACAAGTTTGAATAGCGCATAGAGAAATACTCAATTATAAATTACAAATATCAATTTTAAGATAAAGTAATGATAACACAAACACAGGTAGGTTTTCGNNCAAGAAAGCTCTTATTAAGAGCATAACAGCACCACATGATCTAATTTGGCTTAAAATGTTGGAATATTATCTTTTACCCGCCCCGGACGATCCGCAGGATGTCACCTACAGTAATCAATGCCATCAAACTCAGAAGTAAAATCATACCAACCATATTTACATAGGCTTCAATTTTTGGTTTGACCCGTTTACCGGTTACCGATTCAATACCAATAAACACTAACCGTCCTCCATCTAGTGCAGGAAATGGCAGAATGTTAATGACCCCTAAGTTAATCGAGAGAATTCCGATAAATTTAATGAGAGGCCAAATTCCTTCAGCTGCCACCGTTGAGGTAATCTGATAGATACCGACTGGACCGGCCACTTCCGGCCTAACTCCCTGAAAAGCTTGGGTCACCATTTGACCAAGACTTTCCACCATGAGCCGGGTCCATCCATACGCTTCCTGAATACCAACCCAAGTTCCTCGAAACGGCATTTCCCAAGGTGAGTAATAGACTTGGTCTATGTTGGAAACTAAAACCCCCAGCGCACCCTCCCCTTCAGGCGGATTCTGCCTTGGAGTTAAAGTGTAGGTTTGCTGACTACTATCACGCGTAACAGTAATAGCAACCTGCTGACCACCCTTATCTTTCATATAGGTAACAAAGTCACTTACTTCAGTTACCGGTTGATTATCAATGGATAAGACCTTATCACCAGCTTGCAAGCCAGCTGTTTGGGCTGGAGAATTTGGGGCAATTGCTTGGATGGAAATGTAGTCAACCTCTTGAGGAATACCGTTAACCGAATAAAAAAGGGAAAAAGCAGCTATTCCCAACAATAGGTTCATAACTACCCCGGCAACCATAACCAGAGCTCGCTGAGGCTTTGATTTATTAAACAAAGCCCGATGGCTGGAACTCCCCTCAGCATCAGCCTCCTGTTCACCAAACACCCTGACAAAGCCACCGATCGGCAGCCAGTTAATTGAATAAATGGTTTCCCCGATTTTTTTACCAATCATTCTCGGCGGAAACCCAAACCCAAACTCCTCAACTTTGGCTCCCACTTTACGGGCTGCCATAAAATGACCTAACTCATGGATCAAAANNCAATAAGAAAGGTTAAAATTGGAGGTAACATACCTATTGGCAGGAATTTGTTCTGCAGAAAGCAGAAAAATCCTCTACTTAATTCGATTTACCACTTTTTATACTCTAGACACAATGATATTATCATGAACCTAGGATATGGGACTCTCAAATAATGCTCAACGGCCACATTAGTAAAGACTTTAGGAACTTCGAAACTTTCATAATCTACAATCGCATCAGTTCTTCTTCTTTCTCTTTCCCTTGAACATCAATCTTACTTATTGTATCATCAGTGATCTTTTGCAACTGCTCCAGATCACGTTTCACATCATCTTCACTGACTCCTGCAGTATTTTTCTCAGCTTCAATCTCATTTTTGAAATGCTGGCGTTCCTGCCGGAGCATAGTTTTATGAGATTCCAATTTTTGGTTAACCAGTTTAACCAAATCACGGCGTGATTCTTCAGTTAGTGGTGGTATGGTAATTCTGATAATCTCACCGTTTACAACCGGATTGAGATTGGCTTCTGAACCAGCAATTCCCTTGACTAAATCTTTCATGATGGTCTTATCCCAAGGAGTAATAACAATGGTTTGAGCATCAGGAGCAGTTATTGAAGCTAGTTCACGCACTTCCATCCAAGTGTTGTAAGCATTGACCTTAACATTTTCTATTAAACTCGGTTTTGCCCGACCGGTTTTTATGGTGGCTAAATCATTTCTAAGCAGATCAAGGATTTTGTTACATTTTTCCTGGAATTCCTGGAGGTGAACATTCATAAAATGAGTATGTGTCATCTTGAGCAAAGCGAAAGATCTAGTGGAGCGTTTTCTTTCCGGCTTTCGACCTAGATTCTTCGGCTTTAGCCTCAGAATGACACGGAATAAGTGTATGCTTTAGACTATTAACCTATCCTTATCTTATCAAGTTTAGGCAAGTTTGCCAAAGGGAGTTTAGGGTTGTTTACAAAATATAAAAATAAGATAGAATTTTAAACCTATGGAACGCCTAAAAAGATTGCCAGAACTACCTAATTCACCATTATTAATAGATGATGCAGACCGGTTAGAGCATAGATTATATGTGTACTTAAGCGACTTAGGTATCTACTACTTATCCCACTCAAAAGAGGATATTACAGCTGCAATCTTCTATACAAAAGGGGTGATAACGTTTGAGGTCAATGATGCATATGATGCAGCCACAAGATGCCAATGGTGTCTCCATTTACTTGGTCACCTTGCCTGTGGTCATATAAACACTGATAGCAAAAACAAAGAAATACAACTTTTTATTGATTATTCTGATGTACGAAAACAGTTGTCAAATCATAAAAGAGAGGAAGAGGAGGTACATCAATGGTTAGAGACATTTTCTAAAGTCTGTTTTACTGAACCACTATCAGCTATTAGTGTTTATGCATGCAGATTATATGATAGTAATAAAAGGGCTGAAAAATGGATCGCTCTTTTTGAGTCTCTTAGAGAGGTTTTAGGTAAAAAGCCGTAAAAAAACGCGCCTCCTTATGCAGAAAGACGCGTTCAGTTATTCAGACAATAGTCTTTTTAGATCTCCATGCGAACAAACTCAGCAATCTTAATGTTTTCTCCCAACTTGGCAATAGCTTCTTTGACTAAATCCTTAATCTTTTTACTGCTGTCACGGATATAATCCTGTTCCATTAGCTCATCTACATCTTTCGGATTCATGGAAGCCACCTGCATAGCCACTTCTTTAGCAAGCTGTTTAAACTCGTCAGTTTTAGCCACAAAGTCAGTTTCACAATTTATCTTAACTAGAGCTCCAATTCGGCCACCATGAACATAGGCCTCAATTAAACCCTCTCCTGTTTCACGCTCAGCTTTTTTAGCAGCTTTGGACAAACCTTTTTTAATCAGCCATTCTTTTGCCTTTNNCACTTCCATTACACCAGCCTTAGTTTCATGACGGAGTTTTTTGATTTGATCAACGGTAATTGCCATGTAAATAAATTTTAAACTTTAAAAATGAAAATTCTTTTAAAAACTTAGTGTTTCGATTTCACTTAAAATTTAAAACTAAAAATTTAAAATTATTTACTCTTTCTCTCTTCTTTGTTACTGACTTCTTTGGCTTCGGTTTGTTTCTTGGCTGCTAACTCTTTGCCCTCAATAACTGCATCAGTAAAAGCGCTGACTAAGAGTTTAATGGAACGAANNACTTCCGGATTGGCATTGGAATCAACAATGGCATAGATCTTAGTTCCTTTGGCCTTAGCTTCCTTAATAGCTGCTTTTTCCCGGGTAATATCCACCATAAATAGAGCATCAGGTGGATTTTTTAGATCAGTCATACCACCGAATAAGCGTTCAAGCCGGTTCATCTCCCGTTCAAGCAGTACCCGTTCTTTTTTGGTGTAGTGTTTAAATTCTTCCCCAGAAAGACCAGTTTTTAGTTTGATAAGCCGGTCGATGCTGGCTTTGATTTGCTGCCAGTTGGTTAACATACCTCCAGCCCATCGTGAGGTAACGTATGGGACACCAGCCCGTT
The DNA here is from genome assembly GCA_002335355.1 of Patescibacteria group bacterium UBA1449. Taxonomy (GTDB): domain Bacteria; phylum Patescibacteriota; class Microgenomatia; order UBA1400; family UBA1449; genus UBA1449. The sequence goes on along the minus strand of DCTD01000089.1, from coordinate 12 downwards.
TAGCTTCTTCTT
>DCTD01000026.1 GCA_002335355.1 Patescibacteria group bacterium UBA1449 | reverse complement strand
ACCTATTAAGCTCACGAGCTGAACGATAGTTTGTTCCAAATGGTTTTTCGATCATAAGACGCTTCCAACCGCACCGGTGGTTCTTTACCAAAAACACACCAAGGTTTTTGATTGTTTCAAAGTAAAGCTGGGGTAAAACGGCAACATCAAAGATAANNGTAAGTGACTTTGTCTTAATTTTTCAATCCGTTCAAATAACCGAGCCATTGTTTGGGGATTGCTTGAGTCTCCTGAAACAAAAAAGAGCCGTTTTGAAAAATGATGCCATGTCGGTTCATCAAGGTGAGGATACTGTTTTTTGAGGTGGGTATAGACAATCTCCCGAAAACTGTTATCAGTATGCGGAGACCGGGAGTTGCCGATAACCACCAGATGGGAAGAAACCAATTGGTTACGGTAGAGTTCAAAAAGAGAGGGAATGATCTTTCTACCGGCTAAATCACCGGTAGCACCAAATAAAACAAACGTAAATGGTTCCTGTGGAGTCATTGTGCTTTATACTACTCTGGAGCAGTTTACTTTTCAACTGGAGACAGTACGATATATACGGAAGCTATTGCTTCTTAAAGAGTTTATGAACATAGTCATTCTACCTCAACCACAACTGCAATCAGTGTTTATTACAAAACTTGCTGACATGCTCGCTACCAAAAAACCGCTTCTTATTCTTCTATCAGGTGGGTCGCTTATTCCTCTTTATACCGAGCTTTTTGAAACCATCAAAACTTATGATTTATCCCATCTTACTGTAGGTCTTATCGATGAGCGTTATGGAAAACCCGGACATGCTAACAGTAATTGGGAACAGATTAACGCTACAGGGTTATTTACCATTATTAGTAAGAAAAAGGGACATTTACTACCAGTCTTAGAAACTGGGTTATCATTAACAAAAACTGCACAAGAATATCAGGAAAAATTAAAAAAAGTTATTGCCAGTAAAAGTGTTACCGTTATTGGAATCCTAGGGATTGGAGCTGATGGGCACACTGCAGGTCTCTTACCGCTTGAAGAAAAACGCTTTAAGGAACTATTTAGCACTAAAGAGTGGGTTATAGGTTATTCATTGCCCGTTGATCATGAAAACCCGTATAAACACCGGATCACCGTTACCCCTTACTTTATCCAGCAGTGTGTGGATAGTGTCTTTGTGTATGCCGTTGGTGATTCAAAAAAAGAAGCCATTCAAACAATTGGCACTGAGGGAGCGGTTTTGCAGAAACCTGCTCGTTTACTGGAATATGTATCTGGAACTTTGTTTACAGATCAGAAAATACGTTAAACAAGAGCTAGACTCTTACTAATAATCTTTTCTGAGTTCATGTCTAAATCAATTGATCCCTTTACATAAGTTACGGGGTTATATTTGTAAAAGTATTGGCTAAGTGCTTCTCTTCTTACAGTCTCTTCAAATAAAAAAGTCTGAGCATTGGCAATAAGCTGATTTCCAGCTTTTACTTGAGCTATACTCACATCTGTTTCTATTCTTACCGTGCTTCCTAAAAGAGAGTTTCCAGATACAATAAGCACTTGTCTTCGACGAGCTGGATGGTTTAGTTGGACATATTCATTCCCCTCTATATATGAAGCAACGTATAAAGTACCATTAGGATTACGTACTTCACTAAGCTTACAAACCACTCTCTTTGGCTGACTGGTATTACTACACAGCCTGACNNTTCTAACATCAAATGTTTCCTCATATTCTCTTCTATCAAATTCACCTCTCTTAAAAAACGTAGCAATTTCTCTATTAAAGAATGAAAATACTGAAGGTTGAAATACTTTACTGTTCCATGAGAATACCCTCTCGCTTGATAACCCACGCCGTATATCTGATACATCTTCTTTCATAAAAATGGTAGAAATAATAAGAAAATATCAGTATACCGTACAATGAGGGATTTTTATACTACGTTTTCATAGTGTCGGATATTTTTTACTTGGAGTCTTTCCAATTCAATAGCTATAACGTCTATTCTCGGAGATAAACGTTGATATTGGGGATGTTTGACTAAAAAGATTTCTGCAGCTTTTTGCAGATGAGAGCGTTTTGACCTGGTTACTGCTTCTTCGGGATAGCCAAGCCGGTTTGTGGAGCGGGTTTTTACTTCAACAAAAATAATCGAGGTTGAATCGATACAAATAAGATCAATCTCACCAAAGCGGGTAGAATAATTACAGGCAATACATTGCCAGCCTTTACTCTGAAGCAGGAGTTTCGCTTGATTCTCCCCCAGACTTCCCAGTTGTTTCTTTGTCTGTTGGTTTGGTGCTGCCAGTGGTACCATGTGTTTCTTTTGTACCAAATCTAGTCTTAACTTTCAAAGCCAGCCGTCCTGTCCGGTTGCGAAGATAGTAGAGCTTGGCACGTTTGACATCACCTTTGCCAACCACTTCAATTTTTTGGATAAACGGTGAATCGATTGGCCAAATCCGTTCAACGCCAACTCCAGAGGAGATTTTACGGACAGTAAAGGTTTTTTCGCCCTCATGGCCGCCAACGGCAATAACTAACCCCTCAAAAACCTGGATTCTTTCCCGGCCGCCCTCTACGACCTTGACATGCACGCGGACGGTATCTCCTGGGCTAAAGCTCACGATATCTTTCCGGGTCTGTTCCTGCTCGATGATATCGATTAGATTCATTAGAAAATTTCCCTCCTTCCATAATAGAGCTAACAAATGCAATTATAACACAATTTTTTTAAAGCAGTAATATTTTTACCATTAAGACGTAAACTACGTTAGATCCAGC
>DCTD01000106.1 GCA_002335355.1 Patescibacteria group bacterium UBA1449 | reverse complement strand
ACAATAATTATTGAAAGTTCCATGAAACGTTAGATTGCAGATTACTGAAACCATCGGGCACGGCCAATCCGGTATTTTAGATCATTAATTTTTCGTTTTCTGATTTCTTTTGCGGGAACTCCACCTACCACAGAGAGTGAGGGAACATCTTCAGTGACCACTGCTCCTGCAGCAACAACCGACCCCTTACCAATAGTCACTCCCGGTAAAATGATTACCCGCGGCCCAATAAACACATAGTCTTCAATAGTCACCGGAGCAAAGACTGGTTTAAAATCATCACTATCAATATCATGATGCCCGTTATAAATCATAACTTCTGATGCAATGTCAACATGGTCACCAATTGTTATTGGCTTTCTACCATCAAGAAAACTACGGAAGCCAATCACACAATCTTCCCCTATCGAAATCTTTGTCGGATCATAGACATTGGCAAACATATGAATTGAGGTCCCCTGTCCGATCTTCATTCCCGACATGCGGTACATGAAACGCCTAAAGTGATGAAAAGGGACATAGCCAACCCACCGAAGTAGCATTAGTTGGAAATCGAGCCAGTAGTTAAATACACGGTTCACTACCTTACTAACCGCTTGACGTAGTGTTAATGAGTTCCCCATTCTGTCTTTAAACATAAGCGCTAGTTATTTGTTTTGTAACTGTACGAGTACATTCCAGATAGTTTTTCCAGCTCTATCCCAAGTAAACTGTTTTGCTTGGCGTTTTCCAGCAGCAATCATTTCTAACCGTTGGTTTTCAGTTAATTGTAACACTTCTTTGATGCTTTTTGCGATACTATCGACTGATTTTGGCTCTTCAATATACTGAACTGCTTTCCCTCCAACTTCAGGTAAACTGGAAACGTTACTTACAATGGCAGGGACACCTACTGCCATTGCTTCTAACACCGGAAACCCAAATCCCTCATATAAGCTTGGCAGAACTAAGGCTTGTGCATGTTTAAGCAATTCAATTTTTTCATAGTCACTGACAAAACCAGTAAAAACCACCTCGTTTTGTAATTGCAGTTCTTCCACTTTGGTAAATACGGTATCAAATAACCAGCCTTTTCTACCAACCATAACTAACTTTAATTGAGAAAACTGCGGTAGTTTTTTGAGCTGAGCATATGCTTCTATCAGTCTCACCAAGTTTTTCCTCGGTTGTAACGTGCCAATATATATAAGATATGGTTTAGAAAATCCAAAATATGCACCAATGTGCTGAAAACTATTATCTTTTTCACTTCTACCAGGTAGAGGGGTTAGCCCCGGATAAACAACAGTCACTTTTTCAGCTGGAACGTTATATGCAGACATCACGTCTTCTTTAGTAGCCTGAGATATTGTCACGATATGTTTTGCTTGTTTAACTGAATACTCAGTCCACATTGTCAATTTGTTAAGATCACGCTTTTTAAAATCTTCAGGAAACTGCAAAAAGGCCAAATCCATAATTGAGATAACACTGGGTATTGGTGAAAAACGGGGCGCGTAGTGTCCAGGCGTAAAAAACAGATCAGGTGCAGACCGGGTAAGGTATTTTTGAATATAGAGTTGCAGTGGTAAGCGCCATTGTGTCCAAAAGAAACCGGGTCCAAAGACTGTATACTTCCATCGTTTTGTAGCTGCTGGTAGCAGCGTTTGCCAGTATTTTTTTAGATATACTGTAACAGAGATATCTTGAACGTTTGTAATCTCTTGGGCTAAACACCTCAACAACTCATAGGCATAGACATTAGAACCTACCCGTTTATCGATATTGGCTTCATTACCATCAATTCCAATATGCATAGTTATTTCTCTAGTGATTTATAAACATGTAGTGTCTCTTGGGCTGTCTTTTCCCAGCTAAACGCATTAGCCTGCTCAAGACTTTTGGTTCTCATCTCTTTTTGGACTGTTTTATTAGTTAATACTGTTTCCATACTCTTTTCCAAGGCGCTGATATCATGCGGTTTTATCAGCATTGCAGCATTCCCTGCAACCTCAGGTAAACTGGAAACGTTACTGGTAATAACCGGACAACCACATTGCATTGCTTCTAATACCGGCAAACCAAAACCCTCGTATTCAGACACATAAACAAAGGCAGTAGCACCACTGTAAAGGGCTGGAAGATCATCATCAGGAATAAACCCAGTTGTTATGACTGATTTGGGCAGCACATCTACCTTTTCACCCCAGCCATACTTGCCGGTTAAGACAAGTTGGCAATTTTCATTAAGGCATTTAAATGCTTCGATAACAGTTGCAAGGTTTTTCCGTGGTTCATGGGTAGCCACAGTCAGAAAATATTCGTCCTTTATACCATATTTTTCTTTGACTTTGACAATCTTTGATTCTGACTTAACAGGTAAAAACAAGTCACTTGCCCCCAAATAAACAACATGTATGTCATCAGCTTTTATGCTGGAGTGTGTTAATAAATCGTTTTTAGTTGCTTTTGAATCAACAATAACTCTTTGGCATTCTTTCTCAATGATTGTAAGCGTTTTCTTGAACGTTTTTACTACTAACTGGTCGTGATATTTTGGATATAAAATGGGCGTTAAATCATGGATCGTTACCACCTTTTTTGCTTTCTTTACCGGTGGTTGTGTCCAGTTTGAGGTATGAAAAACATCCACTTCACCGATGAAAGTCTCAATAGGAAACTGATGCCAATCATTCCAGATGAAAGATGCTGCCTTAGGAGGCAAGGGAACAACGGTACTTTTAAACTGCAACCCCTCAGCTTTTAGCTCCTGAAGATAGGTTTCAATGGCTTGTCTTTGTTGTAAAACTCCGGCAAACAGCATGTAGGAATTATCATGATCGATTCTCAGCACCTGTCTGACAAGTTCTCTCGTATACCGGGAAACACCGGTGTTATACACAATTTGGGAAATATCAATGCCAATAGTCATAGATTAGATTCCTGCAGTCGTATTTTGAGTATTAACTAAATACTTCAAGATCAAATTACCCCGAAAGTGCTTTTCTTCCAACTCAGTATAGTTATACGTGCTAGTCAGTCTCATTTCTGTTGTGTTCTCCGGATCAAATATCGGTTGGGCATACTTCACCAACCAAACCGTGCTTTCGCCTGAGTGTGTGTTAATTGCTTGATAATCAACCAAGTTAGACTGATTATGATCATAATACCAAAACGGAGCTTCTACTGCCTTAATAATTACGATGTTTTTAGATAATTGCCGAGAATGAATATATTCAACCAACTGTTTCCAATCTTCCCGATGGAATGCATCATTACATACATATAACCCGCTACAAACACAATTAATTACTAAAAATAAGCTCAAAACCAATGTTTGTGGGAGTTTACTAAGTTTACGGGCTCCGAGAACCAGCAGTAGGTAAAATGCCGGCACAATATAGAGAAACCGGAAGTATGTAAATGAAGATACTTTCAACGACACCATCATACCGATAACAACTGGTAAGACAAGCCAAGCAAATAGCATAAACTCAAGCGCGTGTTCCTTAAAATAGTTTTGCACAGTGTTTACTCTTATCACTTTAAATAAGTGAAGCACTGTCACTAACCAAAAAAGCAAAGGTGTTCCAATTAGAAAACCAACAAAAACTGTGCTATCAACCGGAATTCTACCAACAAGAATTTTGACTGGAATCAAAACCAGTTGTTTGAACGATAAACTCCCTAACNNCTCTTGCATTACGTGCTGACCTGCAGCTACCTGTTCACTGAGTAGCGGTAGTAAAAAAATAAAAGAAAGTGTTGGCACAAAAAGGTGGACTATTTGCTTTTTAAAGTCTTGCTTTTTATTGGACAATACAATAAGCACTACTAACTGCGTAAGCCATAAATACACTGTTTGATAGTGAGTAAGTAGCATTAAACCGGTAACTAACCAATAAACCTTTCCGTTGTGCTTTTCTAAGATAAAATGTTCGTAAAATAATAGCATCGACCAAAAACCAAAAAAGGCTGCTAATTCATATGCTCTCGCTTCCTGAGAATAGTAAAGAAGTAAAGGGGCTGTTGATAACAGTAAGGTTCCCCAAATAACACTAACGGTATCTTTAGACGTTCCAAAACTACTCAAAAACCGATATCCAAGCCACACAATCCCCACTCCTGCAAGTACTGAGGGTAGGCGTAAGGTAACTTCACTCATACCTAATAATTTCGTACTTATCCAAGTGACGAGATAAAACAAGGGTGGATTAAAATCAGTTGGTAAATAGTGAGTAAACAGATAAGAAAAGGAAAAAGTAGTTGTTTGGGCTTGTATTGCCTCATCAAGCCACAGGGATTGATCTAAAGCTGGAAGCCGAATTTATAGTGCAATTACAAGAATAGGAAAAATCCACGAATAGGTTACTTTCATGGTTTAATTACAGCCTCACGGTTAGTTAAGCTGCTAATAATACCCATACTTATTCCTAGATCATAGATGACTTTAAATGGCAAATATAAAGGTTGAGTAAGTTGAGCAGCTTTAAGACTACCAATCAGCAGTGAGACTGGTAATAGTGATCTGCCTAATGCTACTAGTTTTCCAATTACACCAAATTTACGTTTCCTTCTTCCAATCCATTGTGCCTGTTCAAAAACCTCACTAATAGTACAAGGATTATAGTGATAATACCGAGCTTTTGTTGGCACTGGAGTGTAACCAAGCTTCTGCGACAAGGACCAGGTATCGGTATACCCAGTGTTATCAAAACCATGTACCCGGTTAAACTCTGAAGCCAGAATAGCCCGAAAATCTCTAACCATATCGTGCCGTTTTGTAGCTATTCTCTTTTTGGTATGTAAACCGTTTTCATGGTTCCAGCACCGAGCCAACACATTATGCCAGTTAGCAACATACTCCTGAGTTGAATAAGTTCCTTTAGTTGTGCCATCACCTATAGGAGCAGTGAGATTAAAGAGAAAGGTTTCAGCAAACGTCATATCTCCATCAAGA
>DCTD01000012.1 GCA_002335355.1 Patescibacteria group bacterium UBA1449 | reverse complement strand
AAACTTTCTGGCATTTTTAGCATTGATTTATATCTATGCCGGATTCACTGCAAATGGTGGGATTCTTACTATTATTGGAGCTGGTCTACTTTTAGCAGTTATTCAAGTCTTTTTTGATCCGCTTTTAAAAATGCTCATGCTACCAATTAACGTGATTACCTTAGGAATGTTTAGGTGGCTCACAACTGCAATTCATTTACTTATTGTCAGTTACATAATTACCACAATCCAGTTTGTACCTTTCAGTTATCAACAATTCATCTTTCTTGGTATACCGATTGAAGGAGGACACATAAATCTGATTTTCTCAGTCATTATTGGCAGTATTCTCTTTAGGTTTATACGGGAAGTGGTCAAGTTTCTGACTTAGTCTCTTCCAAAACGAATTATTGCGTTTGTGACTGGCTTTATCACACTTTTACGAGTGATTGAATATTTTGGTGGGTAACTGATAAAAATAATGGGACTTTCTTCAACAAAAAAACGTTGAAAATCATAATACAGTTCTTTGCGTTTTTCCTGATCAGGTTCACGACGGGCATCTTCTAAGATTTTATCAATGCGTGGGCTCTTGAAGTTAATGAAGTTTTGGGGTTGAGTTGAATGCCAAAGTGAGTACTGGTCTGGATCTGATGGCATAGATTCAGATGAGAGTAAAACTTCGTAATCGTTTGGCAGAGAGTTAATAACCTCAACATCGACTCGGATTCCTAAGGCACTTTCCCAATCCTGTTTAATCATTTCAGCCGTTGACAAAAAAGTCTGCGTTGTAGCCAATTTAATAGTCATTTCTTTAACTCTATCGTTACTTCCTAGTGATTTTTCAATTAGCTCAGCTGCTCTTGCTGGATCATAATCATATGGTTTGACATTTGGATTATATGCCCATGATGTCATACTAATGGGGCTCAATGACCGGTTGGAATCAGTCGGTTTCTTTGTGGCATAAGCAAGAGCCTGTCTAAAGGTCTTATCTTTTAGATTAGGGCTGTTATTATTTATAAATAAAGCTAAATAACTGTTTTGATCCTGAGTTTCTGTAACTGTTACTGCATTTATCCAAGGTGAATTGTTATCAAAGGGATTTCTAAAGACGTCTTTTAACTGATCGATTTCACCCAAAGAGAATGCCACGGTTGCAGTTTTTAAACTCGGATAAAACTTAACAATAATCGTATCCTTTTTACCCTCGAGGACTATTTTTTCAACATACCCCATTTTTTCTTGGATACGTTTAATTACGTATTCGCCAGTACCTATGGTGCCGTCTTTAAACACAGGTTCACTGACTAAGGTAGGAAAGGGTGCGTACGCATCTTTTAATACAAATATGATTGTATTATTGTCTACAACCGTTTGTTCGACATCTGAAAAACTATATTGTATGGTATCAGCAGTAACTGGAGTTCCATCCTGCCAATAGAGGTTTTCCCGTAAATGAAAGGTGTAGGTTTTCCCGTCTTCACTGAGCTCCCAGGACTGGGCAAGAGCTGGTGCTGCACTACCATCAGAAAGAATAGCTGTGAGCCCTTGACTTACTTTTAAGGTTATAAACTCAGGTAACTGGTTTCTTCGGTATTGGCCAACAATGCCAATTCTTTGTTCTAGATTGGGACGGGGAATATAGGGTAAAACCCAGATGATAAAAATTGCTAAACTGACTCCAAGTGAACTGCCTAAGAGGATTATCTTTTTATGCCGTTTTAGAAATCCTGATATTAACCAACTCCAGACTCGAAGTTTTTTCATAGTGTCATTGTAGCACTTAGGAAAGCAGGAAGTTGGCCAGTGAAGTTACCACGAAAAGGACAGATAAAAGAATGGTTGCATTAAATAATACTTTTTCAACTCCCCGTCTTGAGAGTTGGAAAGCGGCACTTCCTCCAAAGGTGCTGCCAATACCAGCGCCTTTAGATTGCATAACAATTGCCACACCTAAAAGAATGCGGATAATGACTTGAATTGCAGTCAGTATATAGTTCATTGACGTAGTGTAGCAAACAGAAGAGAAAATCTCAATTCTAATCAGGAGATGCGTATGATACTGAGGGTGGATTACCTTGACTTTGAGGATAAAGGCGAAGCAACTGATAGACTTCTTTTGGAACAACAGTAGATACTGGTAAGCCAATCTCTTTTGCTTCTTCATAACTAATNNATGTGTCCAGACGCCACTGCTTAAAAGTTTGGCTACTTTCTTTGATTTGTCAGAATTCATACCCCGAGCACTTAGTGTCTTTTCAATTGTATGCCTGATTTGTTGATAGGCTTTATCCGCAATATTGCTAAAGATTAAGGTTCTGTCATCAATCTCTGTGACTGGTTTTACAGATGCCACAAACTGGATTGAGTGGGCTGGATAGTTACCAATCTGCGGATCGAGCGGCCCTAAGACAGCATTTTTATCCATAAGAATTTCATTGGCTGCCAAGGCAATAAGTGTGCCCCCAGACATGGCATAGTGAGGAATAATCACAGTCACTTTTCCTGAATGGTTTACTAAAGCAGTCGTAATCTGTTTTACTGCTAAAATGAGACCTCCTGGAGTATGGATAATCAAATCGATTGGTTTACCTTTTGGTGTGGTCCTAATGGCTCTTAGTATTGTTTCTGAGTCTTCAATATCAATAAACTTGGTAAATAATATTCCAAGAAAAGATAGTTGTGACTGACGGTGAATAACGGCAATCACCCTACTCTTTCTTTTTGTTTCCNNTTTCTTTTATTTTCACCATGCGCCGTGCCTCTAACATTCTTTGTTGCAAAAGTGGAAACAAGAAGAAGAAAAAAATAAAAACCCAGATTAGATCGAAAAAAGAAATATCAGTAAAAAAGTCCGGTAAATTAACATCAGCCATAATATTTAAATATTGATCTTAAAAAACAATGAATTGATAAGACATCTGTAAGAAGAAAGTAAGAGATGCTAAAAATGCTCATAATAAGGACTTACCTGATCGTGATATATTTCTTACAGATTTCTTAATATACCTGTTTAAACTATAAACTTAACGTAATGATGACTGGAGGTGATACTTATGGATGAGCAACTAATGAATGAAATGAACAAAATGATGGATAGTATGAACAACATGAAATCCCGAATGAAGGAAAAAGGGATGAATAACATGATGTCTCAGATGGATAACATGGAACAGATGATGAATGATGTGAAAGACCAGATTATGAAAACCTAAAGAGTAAGAGGTGTTGAGGGTTTAACAAGCACAGAATGATACTTCTGTGCTTGTTTTTTGTGAGCCGACCGGGGCTCGAACCC
>DCTD01000060.1 GCA_002335355.1 Patescibacteria group bacterium UBA1449 | reverse complement strand
TCTCACAGTTCCAGAAACGGTAATAGGAGAACCTGCAACAGTAGTTAACTGAGCTACTTGACTATATGAATTGAGTGCAGTCCCAGCATTAGTAGTTCTAAAACAATAAGCTGTGTTATCTCCGGCATTACTTGTCATTTGAAAGTTATACTCAAGTTCGGTATAACTTGCTTCACTTAAAGTAATACTAGCACTTTGGTTAGAACTGTCTTCAATCAGTGCCCCACTAACCCAAGTCGTTCCTGACGGGGNNGTTGAATCACCATTGGTAAAACGGGTAGAAGTAGTCATACAGGCAACCGCAGACCCACAACCCGCTGTCGTTGTTGGGACATCTGAAAAATTCCCTGAACTAACATCGGTACAGTTTGCAGCTACTCCTTTTGCTGCAACTTGCAACCTGTATGGATATGCTGCTGAGTTACCACTGTTACCCACAGATAAACGCAGTCTGACATTTTCATTTTTGGCAACACTAGCAATTGCTGTATTTTCTGCTGCTTTCCATGTCGCTGCTGCTGCCGGTTTTGCCGTTTCAGCTCCAGCGATTGATGTTAACTCGGTAGCTGCATACTGTCTGATTCTGATGTCATCATAGTAAACGTTAACCTGGGCTGGACTTTCACGAGCCGTAAAACCGATATACCCACTGCTTCTGCTTGGTGTTGAATCGGTAGATGACATCATTGAAGTATCATCCATATACCACTGGAACCCACCACTGCCTTTTACTTTGACTGAGTACCTATGATAATTCGTGTCAATTGTTACGTAAGCTATCGAATCATAAAAACTTTGAGAGCCATTCACAAACTCCTGAACATACATACTACTGAGGTCCCACGTCGCATACCGAGGAGCAAAATAGCCGTTTTGGGGATCATCATAAATACCGGTAACTACTCCATCCCATAAGTGTACAATTTCAAAGTTTTCAATCTTTTTTGCTTTGAAGTCTAAAGTATACGGTTCATTATATGAATCATATGTCCTAAGATAGACTTTGTTAGCACCATCAGTGGTAATTAATGCTTCTTCACTTGCAACAGAAACACTACTGGTACCGCCCCCACTAACCGTTGTCCACTTTGAGGCATTTAGACTGCCACTGCTAAAGTCTTCAAAAAACACAAAAGTATTGCTCCCACTACTGGCTGCATTAGCAGCACTGTTACCGTAGTACATGTAAACAAGTTTATTCTTTGAAGCCTGGATGGTAGGNNCTTTTATCCAAACTCTTGTTGAGGCCGTGTTGCAGCCAGATTCTATCCAGTAACTTAGTTCTGTCGTACCATCGTCATCGGTAAAACGGAGATCGTTACAGCTTGATAACAGTTTTGATCCTGTTACCAGACTACTCGTATCTATTGTCGCCAACACCTGGTAATTTGAGAGTGTAGACGTGTTCGTGTTATTTATTTGAATTGGTTTTCTATATTGCCATGATGAGTTATACCACTCGTGTACTTCTCCTCCATCGTCATTTGACCATCGATACGCATATTGAGTTATGTTGGGTGGCACATAAGTCGGCCGTAAAGCCAGAGTAAGCGCTGCCCAACTGTCTGAAGTGTTTGTCGTCCCACCGCCAAACTGAGCAGGAGAATAACTCCCACTAGTCCAAGCATACGAACCCATACCAGTCATTGAATCATAAGTATCAGCTTGAGTTACGGTCACAAAATTGGATAACGTTGACGTTGTGTAGGCTACTCCATTAGTTGCAGCACCGGCACCAATGGCAACAATAACTGCCCCTGAAGAAGTTGGTTGTATTGCCGGAGGAGTTGGCCGACCGGTGTCTGTACCAGTAGCAGTCGTGCTTGTAACATCAAATGGGGTCGTTTGGTCAACTCCACGCCAGACATGTACAACAGCACTGATAGCATCAGAGTTGCCACCGGATGGTCCACAGGACACTGAAGTATCAGGTGTCGAACCCATGATTTTCCAGGATACAGAAAGATTCGTATCATAGGAATCATTTGAGTACAACTCAGATAACTCAGTATAGCCAGCAGGGCTGGCAACGCCAACGGATCGGTCCATAGTTGAACCAACACTACAGGCAATGATAACAATATCTCCTTCTGACGGTGACGAAGCAGCCCCTCCTGTTAACCCTGTTAAAGATATTACCAGGCTTTGACTTGTTGACCCAGCTCTTGATCCGGTAGTACCACCAACATACGTTAAGGTGGCATCAACTGCTATCTGCCACTGCCGGGCTTCTTCAAATACCTTTGTGTTGTTTTGCTCAATAAATTCCAGAGGTCCAAGCAGGTAAAACTGAGGGGATATATCTGGAGCATCATAACGGTAACCAAGGTTCACGGTATCACCCTTTCGAAGATTGACATCCCAAGTAATAACCTGTTCATCATTATCAAGCTCGACCGTTTGATACTTCCGGGCAACTTTTGGTTCGCTAACTTGAAAATGAGCTGGGACTATCTCTCTCACTTGTCCCTTAAAGTCCTGGTTTACCTTAATTGTTATTCCAACAGGATAGAGTTGAGGAGGGTAGATACGGGTGGCTGTTTCCCGTTCAACGTCAAACGGCACAAATTCCTGGACTTCAAAAGTATCTGTAATCGTTCGTGTCCCATTGCTGGTTTGTGCCGTTAAAGCCATGCTATAAATTCCTACTCCATTGGTTTGATAGGTGGCCTCGTAGTCAGGGATTAACGTTAGTTCATGGCTGTAACACTCAGGGTTAACGATAATACTGCCATCAGCCGTGGAAAGCGATGTGGCTTCTCCTTGAGGATCAACAATTGCCAGGGTTACCTGGGCATTACACACCATGTTTCCAAAATCGTCCAAGACAGCCATGGCTAACTTGGCTGTCTCTTCAGGTAAATAGATAGATTTATTGGTATTTATAGCTAAAACCCCCCAGGTAAAGTCTTCAGTTAAGACTTCTGTCCTCCCCGAATCAGTTATCTCAGTGACCGTAATAGAAAACTTACCTGGTTTAAAACTGCGGGTCGGGCGAACAGTAATTAAATTCTCTTTATACTCCGTGATGTAACCAGAGTTTTCACCTTGGCTATTTTTAACCACCACCGATACGTTGTTGATATTGTAGTCACCGACATCGATTTCGAGCGTTTCTGAGGCTTGTAAGTCACGCTTGCTGTTAGTGAGTTTCGGCTTTTTCCGCTCAGGATTTTTTACTTGGTCATCTATACTTGAAGTGTTTTGACCATTATTGATGTTTAATGAGTTGAGTAACTGCCTAGTATCATCATCTAACGGAAACTGGATTGGTTTTTCTAATAGCGCACTGATGGTAGCATCCGCAACAAGTGAATCNNCTTCTAAATTACCTGAAGCAGAAGCTGTAATAAGCTCACCGGATTCAGTTGCCATGCCTAAAATAGCTGGTTTTGGATCTGTGTGCTGATTAAGTATAGTTAGAAATGCTAAGCCAAAAAAAACAGTGCTGAAAGCAGTCAGACATACAGTGCTGACAAACTGATGTTGTGATACTAAACGGATTAGTACTGCTTTGAACCTGAGATCGTACCGTTTCAAAAAGAATCCAGCTAAGACTGCAGTTCAGAAAGTAGTAATCAAATTGATATTACACAACAAACAGCGGGTAGTAAGACTGTTTGGGTTGGCTTTTATACCTGGATAAGGACGTTTGAAGCCGTGTAAGCATGAAGTAATAACAGACGTAAACCGCCGTTTATTCTTTTTGAGGTACCGCTGCCACTTGGTTAATGAAAATTTTGTTTCCATTAGCATAAAAGGGAAATCTTATCCCCTTATCTAATTTAAGCATAATTTAGCCTGTTAATCTACTGTTATTACAAATAGAGAAAAGCAGTCATCTCACGCCACAAAAAAGCGGGCTTTTCAAAGCCCGCTTTATCTATCTATTTTGCCCTAAATTAAATAATGAGGTTTAATCTTCATTCCAGTCAGCCATAGTTTTAGGTGTGGTCGAGGCAGCCTTTGGTTTTTGAGCAAATCCCTCATCCCGTCGTGGGCCAAATGATGGCCGGCGTTCACCAAAACCGCCTTGCCTGCGGTCATAAGAACGACCACCGCCACGACTGTCACGTCCACCAAAGCGGCGTTCTCCACCTCTAAAGTCTCCGCCTCTGCCGCCTCGGTCTCCCCCACGGCCACCACCGGTTTGCCGGGCTTTGTCGATATCATCACCAAACAGCATAGACAACCGGATCCGGCCCATTTCGTCTATGGAATCAATCCGGACTTTGACTTCTTGACCAAGGGATACAATATCTGATGGGTTAGCCACATACTCAGGCGACATCTTGGAAACATGAATTAACCCCTCTCTACCCGGTAAAAATTCGGCAAAAGCACCAAAATCAACTATTCGAGTCACTTTCGCTTTTTCAAAGACTTCACCGGTTTCTACTTCACGGGTTAAGCCGTCAATCCAATCCAAAGCTGCTTTCATTTTATCCTCATCAACTGAGGTAACGGTGACCCGTCCGTCATCATCAATATCAATCTCAGCTCCGGTTTTCTCAATAATGTTTCTAATTACCCGTCCTCCAGAACCAATAACCTCACCGATTTGAGACGGTTTAATGGTCATGGTTTTAATCTTTGGAGCAAACTTAGAAACAGAAATGCGCGGTTCGGCAATGACTTTTTCCATGGCATCCAAAATGAAATACCGGGCATCTTTGGCTTGAGCTAAAGCTTGCCGCATCACTTCAGTGGTTAAGCCTTTGATCTTGATATCCATTTGCAGAGCCGTAATCCCATCCCGGGTACCGGCAACTTTAAAGTCCATATCACCGATATGATCTTCCATGCCTTGGATATCGGTTAACACAACATACTCTCCCTCAACAATGCCTTTTCTCTCGTCTTTAACCATCAGTCCCATGGCAATACCGGCAACCGGTTTTTTAATCGGCACCCCGGCATCCATTAAGGATAAGGTTGAACCACAGGTTGAGGCCATTGAGGTTGAGCCATTAGAAGACACAACTTCAGAAACAACCCGGATCGCATACGGAAACTCATCTTCTGTGGGTAAAACTGGCAGTAATGCCCGTTCAGCTAAAGCTCCGTGCCCGATTTCCCGGCGTGAGGGAGAACCAACTCTGCCAGCCTCTCCAACTGAGAAAGGCGGCATGTTGTAGTGATGGATATAACGTTTCTCAATTTCTTGATCCATCAAATCAATTGTTTGAGCAAAGCTCGGTGAAGCTAACGTAGTCAGAGTCAAAGCCTGAGTTTCCCCCCGTTTAAACATCCCTGACCCATGCGTTCGGGGAATCATCCCCACGTCAATGGTTAAAGGTCGAATCTCTGTCATCTTTCGACCATCAAGCCTGATCTTGGTGTCAATCACCTTATCCCGAGCAGCTTGTTTGAACAGCTTGTCTAAATATTCTTTTACCGCTGCTTTGGTAACTTCAGGATATTTCTCGGCAATACCCGGTGCTAGTTCATAGAGCGAGTCTTTTTTAATCTTGCCGGCTTTTTCTGACTTAAGTAATTCTTCAATAATTGGTTTGGCAAGACTGTTAACTTCTTTGGCAACAGTTTCTGGTAAGTTTTCAGTTACAGGCACTACCATTTTTTCTTTGCCGACTTGAGATACCAACCGTTGGATAGCTTCGACTACTTCTAAATTCTGTTGTTTGGCAAACTCCAGAGCCCCAACCACAGCCTCTTCAGAAACTTCCTTTGCTCCTGCTTCAACCATGATAATGGCATCTTTAGTTGAGGAAACAGTCAGATCCATTTTTGATGTTTCCCGCTCTTTATAGGTTGGATTGGCTAGATATTCACCTGTTTCGGTTAAACCAACTCGGATACCGCCTACCGGACCATCCCAAGGAAGACCTGAAATTGCCAAAGCAGCTGAGACGGCATTAACGCTTAAGATATCCAAATCATGCTCTTCATCAGCTGATAGTGGGGTTACCACCACTTGGACTTCAGCTTTGTAGTTCTCGTTAAATAAAACCCGAATGGAACGGTCAATAACCCGGCCCGTTAAGATCGCTTCATCTGAAGGCCGTCCCTCACGTTTTACCCAACGAGAACCTTTTATTTTTCCGCCAGCATAGAATTTTTCTTGAAATTCGACTGACAACGGGAAATAATCGAGGTCTTCACGCAACCCACCGCCGACAACGGTAGCCAACACCATAGAATCGCCCATCCGGGCAACGACAGCTCCGGTAGCCTGACCGGCTAACCGACCGACCTCAAAGGTCAATTCTTTACCGTTAACGACCGCTGTCTCGGTCACAAATTCTTGAGTAGTACTCATATACTGAAAACTCATCACCATTGAAGAAACGGTTGAGAAGAAGTAACGGAAAACAATACATTAGGTATTCTCCCTTATCCCTTCTCAAGTAAATGCCAGTTTCTCAAACTGATGGAGTTAAAACTATAAAATTTTTAAACTAGAGGGTATTATATCATCAATCCCACCCTTTACCTACAAAAAAAAGCTTAAAGGGGNNCTTTAAGCTTTCACTTCTTTTCTTTTAAAAACAAGATTAACCTTTAAGTTTTAGTTTCTTGACAATATCTTTATGCCGAGCTGCTTCTTTTACTGATAAGTAGTTTAAAAGCCGGCGGCGTTTGGATACCATTGAAAGCAAACCTTTACGGGAATGCACATCTTTGCGGTGTTGTTTCAGATGTCCGGTCAGTTTGGTTATTTGGTTTGTTAATAATGCAATTTGCACTTCAGGACTACCGGTATCACCGTCTTTAATGGCAAATTCTTTGATAATCTGTTGTTTTTCGTCTGTTGGTAAGGACATACGTTAAGATATAGATATAAGTGTCTTGGTTATAACAGTGTGTAGTATATCAGGAAAATGAAAAATAGCAATCAATTACTTCTGAAAAGAAATTACCCTTAGTTTATCTTGGTATCGGTTTTGAAGATCTTTGGCTCAAACCAATCTTTTTGTGGGGGCACGTCTTCTTCACTGTGGGTTTGAGAAGATTGCTCTTCTTGAGTAGTGGTAGTTGGAGGAAAAGGTGGAATCGAAGCCGATTGTTTAGGTTCAACTGTCTCCTGCTGAGTGGGTGAAAACGGCAGAGCCGACTTGGTCGGCATGGTAAATGGCGCTGGTTGAGGGATTTGGTTGCCAACAGCCCCAGTTAAATGATTACGCCTGCCACCCAAACGCATACACCAGCTCACTGCAGCAAAGGTATCGGCAGTGGTTTTAAGCATGAAGTTATTGGTTACTGCCTCAATGCCAGCCAACAGATTGGTGGCAATATCTTCATCTACTGCTAGCTTTAAAAACCGTACTAGTTTGGCAGTAATCTCACAGACTCCACAAGCCTGAGGTTCGTGAATGTTAATGGCACCAAACGGCACTGCTCCCGGTTGACAGGTAAGGGTGATAATATCTTTATCGGTAAATAACGTCGTTTCTTGAGACAATAAACTGCCTGCTTGATCAGTAGAACCTAACCCCACTGCGATAATCAAATCAGCATCCAACCCTCGGTAGGAAAAGTCAATTTCGTTACGGCTGAGCCGGTTAACTCCTTGTTTGGTTTCAATAATGATGTTTAGTTTGCCGTTATCATTGTCTGAAGTAATCCGGTCAATGTTTTCAAACGGCGTGTTTAAGGTAATGACTAAGTTCTTCGATCCAAGTTTTTTACTGATATCACCAACGCCATAGAGCCGCTGGTAAGCAACCGTCATGTCTTGACCTGAAGCAATAGTAATACTCTTTGTGCAACTGCCAGTCTCAGGATCACTAAATTGTTGAGTCAAAGATAGATAGAGGGCTAGACCTGCAGCCACGGTATCAACGGTGTGATTTTGCGGTAAAACAATAAGAATTGAGTTGGCAGTAGTCAGTTTTTGTTTGATATCGGTAACCGGTAGTTGAGTTGAGACTTCCATGACTGGATGCGGGGCAGCATGCGCATGAAAAAAAATCGTTTGATAGATAGGGCTATAGTATAAAAGATTTGTAAGATAATCAATTCCTAAATATCTGACTATTCTTCAACAACCCTATAGGAAACTACTGTATCCCCGATTCTAAAATGAACATCTGGCCGAAAAACTAGAGCTACTTCCTGGCCTTTTTTGGCTTCTTTGGTGTCCTGTCGTTCTACCTGCATAGCACCAATCCGGGGTTCAGCAATCATCCGTTCTTCTCGCATCACTCTGACCCGTTCTGAACGGATAATCATCCCCTCAATCACCTTACAGCCGGCAATATGATTGCCATGGATCTTAAATTCAGCAATTATTTCTGCGGTACCTAGAACTTCTTCGTTAATGGTTGGTTCCATCAATTTGAGCACCCGTTTTTGCAAGTCTTCAAGCAAGTGATAGATAACATCATAGGAGTCGATTTTGACATCTTCCATTTCAGCTAATTTTTTGACAGCTTTTGGTGTTCGCACATGAAAGCCAATAAGCCTGGCTCCTGTTGACTGAGCTAACAAGACATCTGATTCAGACACATCTCCAATCCCCTCACCAACCAAGTCAATTTCTTCGGTAAGCGTGGCTTTTATTGCTTCCAAGGTTCCGGCTACATCAGCTTTAATGATGATTTTAAGTTTCGGTTGGTTCTCATCTGTTTCTTCTTTTTTCACTGGGGTAACTGGTTGAGCCGGTTCTTCTTCTGTTACAACTCCAGACGGTTGGGAAGTCACTACACCGCCAACCGGTAACACTGATTTAAATCCTAAAACCTGCACTGGTTGACTGGCACCAGCTTGGTTTATGAGCATACCTTTATCATCTAATAAACTTTTTACCTTGGCACTAACCCCCTGGCAGTAAACAGTTTGACCAATATTGATAGTGCCAGTACGCACTAACAGATTAGCCACCACACCTTTTTTGGCATCAACAAATGACTCTAAAACAACCGCCCGTAACGTACCATCATCCTGAGTTGTCTCCTGAAGCTCATAGAGTAACTCCAGCATTTCCAGCAGTTGAGTCACTCCCTGGTTTTTTTTAGCAGAAATGGGTACAGCCACAACTTGACCACCATAGTCTTCGACAATGACATCGTTTTCGGCCAGTTGAGATTTCACCACGTCCAGATTAACCCCCTCAAGATCAATTTTATTAATAGCCACAACAAAGGGAATACCTGTTTTTTTGATGTGCTGGATGGCTTCTTTCGTCTGCGGTTTAACACCATCATTAGCAGCCACGACCAAAATTGCCATATCAGCTACCTTAGCTCCCCGGCTGCGCATTTTTGAAAAGGCTTCATGGCCTGGAGTATCAATAAAAGTANNATGCTGGGTAATACCACCGGCTTCACCTGAAACAACATTAGCGTGACGAATGGTGTCAAGTAGGGTGGTCTTCCCATGATCAACATGCCCCATGACAACGATAACCGGAGGCCGTTTTGGTGTGTTTGTTGATGGTGATTTTGCACTCTGTTTTGCCATGAACAATGATCTTTATTCGTACTAATCTAAATCGGTACAAAGCTCTATCTTTAGAATGAACTTTACAAGATGACGGAATTAATAGTTTTTTAAAGTTGAGTCTTATTGTGCTTCTTCTTGACTTGTCTCAGGGGTTTCTTCTTTCTCTTCTTGGGCTTGTTTTTTCTTCTCAGATTCAGTCAACATGCCTCCTGGACCTTTGATATCAATCTTGTATCCGGTCAATTTGGCTGCCAAACGGACGTTTTGTCCCTCCCGGCCAATAGCCAACGACAGTTGGTCTTCAGGGACTGTCACGGTGGCAGTTTGGTCTTTTTCATTGAGTTCAATCTGTAAGTTGGTAGCAGGGGCTAGCGCAGCGGTTAAGAACCTGACTGGGTCATCAGAGTACTGAATAATATCGATTT
>DCTD01000053.1 GCA_002335355.1 Patescibacteria group bacterium UBA1449 | reverse complement strand
AGCTCTTGTTCCCAATTGGCAATATCCGGGTATTTGCTTCTCTCACCAATTTTTCTGAGCAGCGCCAGCTTGGACAGCAGGGCGCATTTTTCAAAAGTACCGCCGATACCCACTCCTACAATAACTGGTGGGCAAGGGTTGGGGCCGGCTGATCTAACAACATCAATTACAAATTTTCGGACACCATCTACCCCATCAGCAGGTTTAAGCATCTTGATCTGGCTCATATTCTCACTACCGCCGCCTTTTGGGGCAAAAATAATCCGAATTTTATCACCCTGCACTATCTTAGTATGGATTACCGCCGGGGTGTTGTCTCCAGTATTTATGCGAGTCAGAGGGTGGCTTACAATTGATTTCCTGAGGTAACCTTCTGTGTAACCTCTTCTTACTCCCTCATTAATCGCATCGTAAAAATCACCGCCTATAATTTTCACATCTTGACCTAATTCCACAAATACGACGGCAAATCCGGTGTCCTGACATATCGGAACCGACTCTTCCCGGGCAATTTTTGCATTTTCTAAAAGTTGCAGGAGGATCCCTTTTCCTGTTTCTGAGGTTTCGCTAGTTAACGCTTTTTGCAGCTCTTTAATTACATCTTCCCCCAGTGAAAAGTTAGCCTCCTGGCTCAACTTTGCCACTGCCTCAGTTATCGCAGCAGTATCAATTGTTTTAATTGGTGGTCCCTCCAAGCCAAATTTTCCTGCTTCTATTTGCATATAAGCAGCAAAAATTGTTTGAGTAATAAATTATGTGATGGTTTATATGTATGTATTTTTTGCCATATAATCTGGAATGCCTGAGCGTCAAGTATTAAAGAACGTGGAAATATTTATAAACTAATACTTGTTCAGATAATAACTAAATATAATGTACCCATTTGCGGTTTGTCATTATTTCTACAATAATCAATCTACTCCCTTCAAAATATTGAAAAACAAAAACCCGATTTAGCCCGAACAAATGTTTTATAAAAATAGATATTTATGTTATAATGGTATTGCAATCAATAATAAAGGCTGGTGTATAAATGGCTAAGACTTTAACTCCCAAACAGGCGGAAATACTGGCCATGATCAAAGATAATTTGCGCAAGAAAGGTTACCCCCCCTCAGTGCGGGAGATTGGTCAGGCGGTGGGTTTGAGTTCAAGCTCCACTGTTCATGGCTATTTGAGAAAACTTGAAAAAATGGGTTACTTGAGGAGGGATCCGGCCAAACCTAGAGCTATTGAAGTGTTGGAACAGGATGAGCATCAGGTGGAATTTGTGAATGTTCCTTTACTTGGAAAGGTAGCAGCAGGAGCACCGCTTCTGGCAGTGGAAAACATAGAGGAATTATTTCCCCTGCCTGCTCATTTTACTGGTAATGGTGAATTCTTCATGTTAGAGGTCCGGGGTGAGAGCATGATCGAAGCGGGTATCCTCGACGGTGACATGGTTATAGTAAGGCAACAACATGATGCGGATAACGGAGATATCGTTGTTGCTTTGATCGAGGATGAAGCAACAGTGAAAAGGTTATATAAAGAAAAAGACAGGGCGAGGCTACAACCGGAGAATAGCTTGATGGAGCCGATATATACAGATAATTTGCATGTGATTGGTAAAGTAATCGGTCTTATTCGGAAAATCTGATCACTCAGTGGTGCGGTAGCGGTTGATGGGACGACCAACTGAACCATACTGTAGTTCCAGCATGACACGGTTTGACTTTTCCAGAAAGTCAAGATAACGTCTCGCGGTTACTCTGGCTAAGCCAACTCCTATTGCTACTTCTTCGGCAGAAAGTGGACTGTTTTTTTCCTTTAAGTACTGATATACCTGTTTTAAGGTGATTTCATTTAACCCCTTAGGCATTTCTTCTTCTACTTTTTCTTTTTCTATTGTTTTTTCTTTTTCTGCTTCAGCTTCTGTCTGCATGACCAGGTTTGGATTCAGATGATCAATCTCGTTTTGGTTCAATTTGATATTTTTGCTGAACCGGCTGTACAGGTTATAATAATAGTTTAAAGCTGTTTTAAACCGTGTAAATTTAAAAGGCTTAATAATATAGTCGATAGCCCCGTAACGAAACACTTTTTGAACGGTTTCAGCGTCATTAGCGGCAGTAACAGCAATAACATCAACAGGTAAGCCAAGCTCCCTGATCTTTTGCAATAACTGCACTCCGTCCATATCTGGAAGATAAATATCCATAAGAGTTAGGTTGGGTTTTTTTTCTTTAATAATCTCCAGTGTTTCTTGGCCGGTAGAAGCCGTTCCAATAACTTCAAAACCTGGCACAGCAGTGACGAAGCCCCTATTGATTTCAACTATCATAGGGTCATCATCAACAATAACTACGTTAATTTTCAGCATATTTCACCTGCTACTTGTATTTTTTACCTTAGCCCGGGTAAACAGTAAAATGATTTTTGGTTATTTTGGTTTACCTGCTAAGTGGCGTAGTATTGGTCATGCTGATATTTAGCAACATAGTTATATTTAGACATTTAATTAAAACATCCTGCATCGCGAGAACAAAATAAACAAAATTATTTCAAAAAACGGACGTTTCTTACTTCGGTAGGAAACGTCCGCTTGCTTGAGGATCATTTAAATACTTGCAGAATTCTTCTGTAACGAATCCTCCGATACTCTGGTTAAGCTTAATAATAAAGAAAGCACGATTTAGGTTGAGACCCTCCACCTGTACCTCCGATATCCTCTTTAATTGAAGGGTGTCTTTTACAGCATAACGGGAGACAATGCTTACTCCCAATCCTGCTTCAACTGCTGTTATAACAGCCCTTGTACTGCCCAGCTCCATTCCTTTAGGGAGATCATCAAGCTGTATCCCCTTTTCCTCCAGGATCATCTCCAATGAACGCCTGGTACCAGAACCCTTTTCCCTTAAGATCATTACCCCATTCTTAAGTTCATTAAGTTCAATTACACCTTTTTGTGCCCATGGGTGGCTTGGATTAACTATCAGTACCATTTCATCCTGTAGCCAGGGTGTACAATCTATCCCCGCTCCTTCAACCGGTACGCCCGTTATGCCCAGATCTATCTCTCTTTCCCGCACCCACCTGGTCACTAAACCGCTGCCGGCTACCTTTAAATTTATTTGGATGCCTGGATAAAGTTCTTTAAAACCTCCAATTAACAAGGGCATTAGATATTCACCAGGAATAGTACTGGCGCCTATGACAAGATTGCCGGTTTTAAGTCCTTTTAAATCATCGAGACCGGCTTTGATCTTATTGTAGTGCTTGAGCATTTTTTTTACTTCTGGATACAATAAACGGCCGGCTTCAGTCAAGA
>DCTD01000036.1:18937-19590 GCA_002335355.1 Patescibacteria group bacterium UBA1449 | reverse complement strand
GAGAGCTCTACCATTAAAATCCTTGCCATTGATTGCTTGGATTGCCTGATCGGCTTCTTCTTGGGATTCCATTTCAACAAAACCAAACCCTTTGCTTCTCCCAGAAAATTTATCCATAATGACAGTAGCAGAGATGACCTTACCGTACTGTGAAAATAATTCTTCCAATTGTTCACTAGTGGTACTAAAGGGCAGACTACCAACAAATAATTTTTTTGCCATGGAGTTGTGTCACCTCCTTACATTAGGTTTTCGAATCAGCTTGCAAGAGATAAGATTACAGAAGTATAAAAAGTAAGGATAAACATTACTCTTTACATCATGAAGCCTTAAACTGCAGGAGACGGATTCACTGTTTTATAAACAATCATTATTATAATGAGAAAACTATTCAAGTACAGAGGGAAGTTTTTTACAGTTATTACCAAGAATTTCTAAATTTTCCCTAGTTTTTTAGCCAACTGCTCAGCCTGTTGGNNGAAGACCTGCTTTCCAGAAAGCAGTTTTAGTAACGTCAATGCCAATAGAAGCAAAGATATCTTTGGGGGCAGCCGATAGACCGGCAGATAAAAACGTTTTAACTTGTGCGATAAAAAGTGGGTTTTCTTTGACTGAGTTCTGCAGTGACTTTGAGATAAGCAAACCGCTGGCAT
>DCTD01000036.1:0-18927 GCA_002335355.1 Patescibacteria group bacterium UBA1449 | reverse complement strand
CCCATATACGTGGTCATATGTTTGGTAAAGAGGTTACCAATATCCTGATGGGATAAGTAGCCGTTTAATCGGAAATTTTGGTGAAGTTCTTGTTCAAACTGGTATTCAGCGACCTGACGGAATATGGTTGACACATCATCATCTAAGCGGCGCACTAAAATACTGAGTTTCATTTCGTCATCGCTGTTTTTCAGTACTTCCTGGAGGACAAAGTCCTCCATAAAAGTACTGGCTACCTCAGCTGCTACCATTGGTGTGCCAAAGGTTAAGGCGTTTTGCTCACTTCGCATGAGCTCATTGTTAATACCATGTCCAACTTCATGAGCCAGCGTGGTTACATCAATAAGTTTACTAGTGTAGTTAAGTAAGATATAGGTGGGTTGAGCTATTGTTCCGGAGGCACAAAAGGCTCCGCCCCGCTTTCCTTTTTTAGGGAAAACATCAATTTGTCCGTGTTGCCAGTAGGTTGAAATGATCTCACCAAATTGAGGGTCAAGGTCGGTCAAAACCTGTGAAACTAAGGCTATGCCCTCTTCGAATGGGTACAGTTTCTCGATTGATCCATAGTAGGCATTCCGTTCATAGTATGCTAACTGTTTAACGCCAAATAACCGGCTCTTGAACTCATAATACCGTCGAGAGATATCATATCGGGAGGCTACCGTTTGTAGCAAGGCGTCTACAACAGAGGAATCAATATCATCGTGGATGTGGCGGGAAAGATCAGGCCGGTCCATACCTCTTAAAAAGTCATCGACTTTTTTATTCTCTAATATCGCGTTTATCTCGACTTCGGCAGTTTCAACGTGTTTTACCAAGATAGTATTGATGGCATTTCCGGCACTCTGTCTGACTTTTTGGTCTTTACTCGTTGTAAGGGATAAAATTTCTTCGAACGTCCTTTTGGTTTTTTTACCGTCTTCATCGAGTACAATTGCTTCCTCTTTAGAGATGAAACTGGAAGTCATCTGCACCCATTTTTGATGAGCCGGGTCTGCCTTGAGGTTGAGAATTTTTTCCTCAGCCTCGCTTAAAAGGAATCGACCCATTTTAAACAACCGTTCTAAGAAATGTCTGAATGGTTTTAAATCTGGATAATCAAGAAATTGATTTTGCCTGTTGTTTGGAATCTTGGCGATGGCTAGTTCAAAGAACTGGATTTCGTTACGCAGATGAAGACTAAAGTCCTTGGCTTTTGCCAGTCTTGCTTTAATAGTCGTATCGGTTTGGTCTTGGGCAGAACGCAGCCAGAAGTAGTAAAGTTCATCGCCTCCAGGTTCAAAACAGCGCATGAGGTGTTCATAGTCTTTTAAAGCTGTTAGTAACACCTTAGGTTCTACGAGATAGTCGTTGCGATTTTTCCAAGTATTAACAAATACACTATATTTTCTTTCTATCTGTTTTCGTTGGGATAAGATACGAGGGTCATCATCTGAGGAAAAAAGTGGAGAAAAGTTCCAGGTAGTGCGATTAATCTTTGTAAAACTGTTGTTCATTGTTCAAGATTATAGAATTACTAACCTGTACAATCAAGCAAAAAAACACATCAAAAACCTATAATATAGACTATTTTAAAATAGTTTGCTATAGTACGGAACTGATATGGCATATTTAACGGTATAGCCATAAATGCACCTTAATATATTGATCTTTACAGTAACTTAGTGATGACTATTCTGGTTACCAGGTTATGTAGGTAACTGGAACAGTCATCACTAGTAGATGACTAAACTCAGGTCTAGGAAAGAGGATACAAGATGTCAACATATAGGGTCAGTGAGAAGTCAGTGGATGATGTCGTAAAAGCCTATCTTGATAGAGAGATTGTACCCTTGATGAGAGATGGTCAAATAAGAACACGACACCTGGGTGTTGTGGTGGCAGTCAACGCAGACGGCAGGACATTCGAACAGTCGGTAGCTGTCAGACTGCAGGTTGATATCGAGGAGGGACTAAGGGTAAGGCCATTTATCGAAACTGCAGAAGACGTCTGTAGGCTTTTATATCAGAGAGGTGGTAACCAACATGCAGTTCTGAGCCTACAGCCTTTCCGACAACCGAACGGAACCCTAATATTCTACGGTGGTTTCTACTACTGTGGAATTGCTGTCGGCGTTTGCGGGTTGGATACCTCCTTGAACAACGAAGTGGTTGCTGAGCAGATCGCTACCCAGATTTGGCAGCACGCCATTAAAAAGACATATGTGTGAGGAGGAAAGGATGATGTCTGATTTGGGATCCTATGTAGAGCAGGCAAGAAAGGAAAAAGGATGGACACGGCATGAGCTTGCTATGAGGATGGCTGAATTTCAGCAGGCGATTGCTGGAGCTGATCCTGACAAGCTTTGCCCAAAGATGTTGTATTTTGCTAACTCCTTGGGGGGCGGCTTGCGGAAGTACATCAGTCCCGACCTCGTGACTACGATAGCAGGTGCTCTTGAAGTGTCCGAGGAGACAATCTGGAAGAAGATACCAGACGGCCAATCCAACAAAAAGTATATTCCGCTTTACAGGAACGGCATGAGTAGCACGTAAGGTGCAGTGGTGCCTTGAGTGAGATAGTGAGATCTGGTTGCAAGTGCAGCCAAAAAAGATCAATCTATTCTACTCAAGGCACCTGTTCCACGTTTTATTGGATTCTATAATAAACTGCTTTTAAAGCAGTATGAAAGGGTTTAGGAAGTGTTAGATAGACAAGTAATTCACGCAGTACTTTTGTGAGATAGACATAATGCGTTAGCATTTGGTCCACCATAGTAACTGAACTACTCTTTACTCCATACGTAATTGAACCCACTACTCTCACCTGTTTAAAACATCCTGACATAAACACGTTCTCTTTAACTACCTTTTTAGGTCCAGGCCAACTAACTGTATCATGAAAAGCGATTACTCCTCCATCAATCACTTTAGGCGCCCAATCAAGATAATCCTGTTTGACTGATTCATAGTCATGTGCGCCATCAATAAATAACAATTCAATTGGTTCCTTGACCTTTTTAACTGCTTGATGAGAACTCATAACCAGAGGTTGTACTAGATTAGCGACTCCCGCGTTTCTGATATTATTATCGAAGTTTTTAAAGGTGTTGACCTTACCGAATGACTCTTTATGCTCTGTAGAACCCTCGTGAGGGTCAATAGCATAGATTTTCCCTTGCTTGTTTTGCTTTGACCCTAACCCTAAACAAATCGTTGACTTGCCCTCCCAGGAGCCAATCTCAACAATGACTCCTTTACTCTTGCATTTGGATGCCAGACTGTAAAGCAGATGGGCTTCGTCGTCTCTTAGATAACCGTTAACATTCTTAATAACGTCAAGGAGACTACTGTATTGATTCAAGTGATGAGTTACCATGATGACTTTGTAATAGTTTTAGCCTATTTTAAGTAATTAGTTTACACTATTTTGGATATAATGGAGTGTTATGAAACCAATCATCGTTGTTGAAAACCTTGTCAAACGCTACAAAGAAGCTGAAAAGAACGCACTGGTAGCATTATTAGATTATCAGTAATTATCTTATTAAAAATCACCATTAATTTATTTTACTATTAGAGTATCCATTATGTTTGTATAAAAAACAAAGTTAACAATCTCGATGAAATCAGTAAAAACCGGAAAATACCAGCATTTTAAAGGTAACTATTATCAAGTGATCGGAATTGGACATCATTCGGAAACACTGGAACCAGTCGTGATCTATAAGGCACTCTACGAAACCAAAGAATTTGGTAAACACGCACTTTGGGTACGGCCTCTAAGCCTCTTTTTAGAAGAGGTTATAGTACATGGTCAAAAAGTGCCTCGTTTTAAGTTCGTTTCTACTGGTTAAAAATTTCTTACGTTATATGCTTACTTGATTTCTTCCGGATTCTCAATAATCTGAGTGTCATCATCTACCGGAATATACCCTGGACTTCTTTCAGGTACGCGTTTCTCTCCTCTGCCTCTGCCCTTGTTTTGATCATTTGCCATAGATAATCACCTCCATTCAGAACGTACTCTTTATGTTGCCTATACTATACAAAATTAATGTTAAAACAATGCAAACTCGGAGTAAGAAAGAAGTAATAGGTAAAAACCTTACAATCCTAGAAGTGGATTAGCTGGAGCGATAAGGTCAGGAGTATCAGCAGTAGTAGCGTTAACTTCACTGGAAACCGGATACCCGTGAAGCATCTCATCATTACGTGGCTGTAACAGTGATACCAACCCAGCCTGGTTACTAGTTGGATCAAGCCATACCTGTTCCTTACTCTTTTCAAGGATGACTGGCATACGGTCGTGTACTAAGCCTACAACACCATTTGCTTGAGTGGTAATAATGGTAAAGCTTTTTACTTGATTTCCTTGGTCATCTTGCCAAATATCATATAACCCAGCAAAGGAGAAAAGCTGATGTGAGGGCAGATGAAAATAGAAAGGGATTTTTACGGTGCGGGTTTTCTTCCATTCATAAAAACCATTTGCTGGAACTAGGCAACGTTGGGTAGCAAATGGCTTTTTAAACGCTGGTTTTTGATTAATATTCTCTACCCTGGCATTAATCATCCGATAACCGATCTTGGGATCTTTTGCCCAAAAAGGAATCAAACCCCATCTCATCACTTCTTGCTTATTAGGACTGTTACGAGTAACAACCGGCATGCTAACACCGGGGGCTACATTGTAGTGGGGTTGGAGCTTAAGTTGGTTTAAGGTATCGAAGCGAGACTGTAACACACCTGTATCATAAAGGGCATATCGACCACACATACTATTTATCTCCTCGAACTATGTAATACTTCATTATACCGTTTGATATGAGTTTATACTGGGCAATCCCAGCTAAACTGTTTTTAGTCATNNTTAAAGTCGGGCGTAATCTTAAGAGCTCCCGTTAGTAGTGAAAAAACGTATCCTAAGTGAGAAAAGAAGAATTGTGTCTTAGCAGACGGTATAATCTGGTTTGTTTTATCCCAGGCATTAATGTGATGAAACCCAATTTTTTTCAATGAGAGGATGAAATCTTCATATCGGGTTACACTAGGTAAGGTTTGTCCTTTAATAAAATCGTTATACCAGGATAACTCATGTGAACCTGTTGGTTCTTGGACCAAAAAAACGTCAGCAATAATCAATCTGCCATGTGGTTTGAGAAGACGGTATACTTCAGTTAAGATCTGCNNAGACCACAGTAAATGACTCATTAGGGAAACTGGTGTGAGAATAATCCATTGCTTCAAAGGTTACGTTTGATGAAACTCCGAATTTTTCTGCCAGTTGACGGGCTTTTCCGACTTCACGTTTACTCAGCGTTATACCTGTAACCGATGCACCAATTGTCTGAGCCAACCAATTTGAACTAGCGCCAAGACCGCAACCAGCATCCAAGACAAGATCGTTTGCAGTAATTGCCGCTTTTTGTGCTAATTGAAGATTGGTATTTAGAGAGGCTTGGTGACTAGATTGGGTTCCAGGTTCCCACATGCCGTAGTGGATGGAAAACTCGCCTGGGTCTTTCTGGTTATTGAAGTGATAAAAGAGAACTGTGTAACTATAGTGCTTTATGATATCTGACTTGTTCATTAAAGGTAAGTATAGTTGCAAAATTATTAAGATACAGTGAATTAAAAGTCTTGTTACTGTTGATAATAATACAAATATCTTACATAAATCTTATGGTGTTCTAATATTATTCTTACTCTGGCTGAGTACTTTAAATTTATGAATAAGGATATTTATTGGGTTATGGTTATTGCTCTCTGGGGTGGTTTTATTATTGGTTCAGTTTTGGGCTATTCTGTTTTTTATAGAAAATCAGGGTTTATCTTTTCTCAGGTTACTGAACGTGCTGACAGTGCTCATTTTTACTCATCAAAACTTGTGACCTATGAAAGCGAGCATATTACGTTCAAACATCCGGATACCTGGAAACCGCACCCGATGAATTCATCAGGTGGTTCATTAACTGAGTTAGTAATACTAGGGATTCCGGGCGTGTTTGGAGATCAAGTGCTTGGCTATTCTTCTGCAAAATATGATGAGCTAAAACCTCATGATGTAATCTATGAAGAATCTATTTTTATTGATGGTCGAAGTGGGATGAAATGGATTAGTAAAGGCAAAGATTATATTGCTTATGACTATTACACTCTCGCCACAGAAGAACAAGGAGTTTTTGGGGTTCATGTACGGACTGCTCAGGAAGATAAAGTAATCGAACAACAACTAGATGAACTAGTTAGCACTGTCAAGTTGCGTTAGATACATATGAAACTGAAGTTATTTCGTAACTGTATAGGTAGAAAAGTCAGCGGCATAGTGCTCGATCGGAGCAAAATTGTCAGTTAAAACAGGAAGGTTGGTGGTGAAGTCATTTCTCCAAAGATGACTCAGGCAGTTGTTTAGTTCTTCATTTGAACTGGTAAATGCAGGGATAGTTTGCGACTTTAAGGCAATAAGCACTATGTTTTGATTAAAATGTGGGTTATCTGGGTCTTGAACCGGAAACAAATACACTTGAGGGAAAACTGAAGAGTAGGTTGCATATTCAGCTTGAATAAACCGGCTTTTATCACCCTCAAGGGTACCAATAAAATTGACAATTGCTACTCCATTCTCGTGCAAGACATCAAACATACGGGCTACTGCCTCTTTAGTTGCTAACTGAAACGGCGTGACCCTGCTTTTAAAGGCATCTCCGTAAATGACATCATATTTTTTGTCAGTTTTGTTTAAAAATACCCGGGCATCTTCGTGATAGACAGTTAAACGGGGGTTATCTTGCAAGTTAAACTCCTGTTTAGCTATCTCCGTTAATTGTGGATCTATCTCAACAACATCTATGCGTGAATTGGGGTAGCGTTTTAAAAACTCTTTTGGATACGAATATGCAGCCCCACCAATCATAAGCGCATGGTTAATCTCTGGCTTAAAGTGCTGGGCAAGGTGATAAAACTTGGTATAGGGAAATACTAGATCATCACTATTTACATAGACTGCCGAACTGCTTTCGTCGTTAATTCTTAAAAGCTTGATGGGTTTGTTGGTATAGGGATCTAGGGTGTTTATTATCCAGACTCGGTTATAGTTGGTATCAATGTCTTTAAAACCGTCAGCAGCAAAGACGCTCATAACTGAATGGGAATAGACAATATAAAAAAGAATAAAGACCATAAACCCTATCCTCATTGAGGTCAGCACATGTATTGATGCCAATAATGAAACAATCACTAGAGTAAATGCCAGGGCATACAAAATGGTAGTGCTGCCAAGGAAAGAAATAAGGAAGAAGCCAGCTAAAAAGGTTCCGGTAATACTGCCAATAGTGGAAATGGCATAGAGTGAACCGACTGTTGATCCGGCTGTTGTCATATCTGTTAGTTTTAACCGGGCTGCGTATGGTGAAACCATTCCCAAAAGGATACTGGCAGGTGCAAACAGAATAAGGGCAGCAATAATCGCTTCAATTCTGATATCAGTAAACAGTGATTGTAGTACTTGTAAAACAAGAAGGTTTGAAAAGGCGGTAGCACTGATAAAAACTGCAGGAGTAAATATTATGAGAGAAAACAGTCTCCAACTTGGTTTTTTGTCTGCAAGCTTACCACCCCACCAGTACCCCAGGCTCAAACTGCCCAGGATGACGCCAATTAAACTTGTCCAAACAAAAATTGAAGTACCGATAAAGGGCGCGACAATTCGTGAACCAACCAATTCCAAAATCATGACCACTGCCCCACAAGTAAAGACAATGAACTCAAGTAGATAAGGATTCTTCATTAGCACGTATTATAAAGAAAAATAGATGTTAGTGGAATTATCACTTATTTATCTCTTGCCACACACCGGCCAAGCTCCAGTACCATCTCTTGCTATCTTAAACGCTGCCGTTTTTACGGCTTCCTCGGCGTTAAACCGTAAATCAGGATTAGGATCCAAACCCATGGCTTTTCGGTTGGAGATCCAGGTTGTATCTACAAACTGAAATAAACCAGCATATAACCCGTTGGGACTTATAGCTTGAGCATTAAACCCAGACTCGCAGTGAGCAATCCGTTTTAACAGATTAGAGTCAACGTTGTACTCGCTGCCATACTGTCGGACGTAGTCTTCAATTGTTTCAGGGGCTACGGGTGTTGATTGCATACGATTGCTACCGTTTTCTAAAGATTGTTTTGTAACTGTTTTAGGTATTGAGGTTGGTGACGGACAGGGATAGGCTAAGACTTTAAAATCCGGACACAGTAGTTTTGGTGAACTTGTAGCCTCATCATGAAAAACTTCTTCATGAGCACTAACAGAGCTAACGGCATAAGGATTGCAGGTTATTAAAGCCAGCCAAATGATGATAATAATTTGGCTATCAATAATAGCGTGAGTATGAGTCTTTGTGAAGTTGATGACTAACGTTGCTTGGGCATTAAGGCACGTCAAGCACGAACGGATCATAGGTTTTCCCAACTGTAAATCAAAACTGTAAGAAAAAGATTAAGTAAAGGTAAGAGGATGTTAAGAAGAGCTTGTTAAGCCTGCAAAATCTTTCTCAGGCTCATAGAGCTCTGGACCATTACGAGTCCAGCGGGCAATATAGGTGCCACGTTTTTCATAAGACTTTTTCTTAGCAACATACATAGCTTCATCGGCTCTTTTTACCAGTGTTTCAGAATCAATATTGATGTCGGCCTGTGGGTTAAAATGAGCAATGCCAATACTTATACCTATCATGTTAATAACCTTATCATCATAATGGGTAGTCTGATACTCAATAAGAGTTTTTCGTAGCCTCTCAGCTACAGAAAGACCATCTTTTTCTGAACCATTGTTTACGAGCACTCCCAACTCATCTCCACCTAATCTTCCAGCCATATCATAAGTTCTAATAGAATTTTTTATAAGAAACCCTATATTGGTAAGTACACGGTCACCTTGATCATGACCCCAATCATCATTAACTTTCTTAAAACCATTTAAATCAATGAATATGAAATCAACAGTAAGGCCTTTTCTTATAGCCTCATCGATCCTTTTTTGAGTGTATTCAAGTAATACTTCTCTTTTTTTTAATCCAGTTAATTTCTCAATTGTTGCTTCCCAGTCTTGTTTAAACCTATCTTTTGTTTCCTTTCCAACAGCTAAGTTAAAATCTCTCGATGAGACCAAAGGTTTAACATTTTCAATATTTTTTTCTACTTTTGGGCGAATTCTTTTATAGATGTCTTTTTTTAATTGAGTTTCAAAAGATTGATCTGGTATTGTAATATTTTCAGCCATGAGGAACACTTTTAAAGGATAATTTGGAGTTGATCAGAAATTATCTACTCTTTTTATCTCTGCTTCTATTAAACAGTTCTTTGAATAATCCTGCAATGGTTTTTGAGAGAATCAGAGCAAGTAAAGAAGTTACTTGCTCATCTTTTAAGACTTCTTTAACAAATGTCTGGACAGAACTTTCCGGTTTGTGAACGTACTCGTTTGGTTTGATTTCATAGCCATATCGTTGAGAATACGTCTTGACCAGTTCCACTCCAAAAAAGAAGACCTGATAGGAAAAGAAGAGCCAGAAGAGTAGGACTGTCAAAGCTCCTGCTGCACCATAGGTTGACCGGATACCACTAAAAGTAATGTAAATATCAATAAACATCATGCCGATCGTAAACAGAAACGCTGCTACCATTGATCCCAAAACGATATTGAGCCAAGCAACGGTGACATCAGACAAAAATCTGATGACTAAAGTAAAGAGAATTGTCGCCAGTATAAATGAGAGATAGATATCGGCTAATTGAATGACAGATATTGGGAGATTAAGATACTGTTGTATCAAGGGACTTAAGGTGCTAATAAAGGCACTGAATGCCATAAAGGCAATAAAAAGAAGACCAATGCTTATGAGAATAACAAAACCCCAAAGCCGGTTTCTGATAAATACTTTGACTGATGCTTGGAAGCTCTCTGTCTTGTTTGGGACAACGCCCCAAATATGGTTTAAGGCTTCTTTCAGTTGAGTAAAAATTCCTGTTGCTGCAAACAGTATTGTGGCAATACCAACAACTGTGGCAATGATGCCTGAGCCTTGATCTTGAGCATTAGTAAGAATTGTTTGGATAAGTTGAGCTGCTTGTGATCCAATGATAGTGCTTACCTGGGCAAGTAACTGATTTTCAGCTGCAGTTTCCCCATAAATAAGACTCACAATGGCGATTA
The DNA here is from genome assembly GCA_002335355.1 of Patescibacteria group bacterium UBA1449. Lineage (GTDB taxonomy): Bacteria > Patescibacteriota > Microgenomatia > UBA1400 > UBA1449 > UBA1449. The sequence continues at coordinate 8,735 of DCTD01000036.1, read as the reverse complement.
TTAAAAACAGCAAAGGCGACAGAGCAAAAATAGTGAAGTAAGCCAATGCAGCGCTCCACTTGGTTGTACCATCACGTAACCACGTTTTAACAGTTTCACGAAGTAAAGATGGTAGGTCTGAAAGTTTTGGGTTCATAAGAATATTTCTCACAGGATAAACCTTTAGTTATATATACATGTTAAGAAATGGTAAGATTTATGGAAGAATTAGACTTACTATCAATAGTTGTACTTGCTTTTTTAGAAATTTGTATATAATAGCTATACCTACCCAAATCATTGAACAATGATTGATATTCAGCAAAAAGCCAGAACTCNNGGTTGTCGGGATTTTGCTTGTAAACTATTTTAATGAAGTCAGAAACACTTCAAAAATCACAGACCAGGCAGCTTCAACAGAAAATACTCAAGCCCTGTCTGAAAGTTTTCCACGAGCATACGTAGTTCGAGAGGGAGATTCATTATGGCTTATTGCCGAAACTGCTTATGGGATGGGAGAAGCATGGACTGACATTGCTAAGTATAATAACCTGAATGCTCCTGATAGTATTACAGTTGGCATGGAACTTACGCTGCCAGAAGTTAACCGAGAACAAGTGACTCAAAACGGAGAGCCCGGAATTGTCTTATCTGCTGCATCAACCGAAGCTATTAAAGACTCCATTTATACTGTTCAAGAGGGAGATACATTGGAAACTATTGCCATAAAAGCGTATGGTCGGCCTGAAGAATGGCCTAACATTGCCCAAGTAAATGGCTTGACAAACCCTGATAGAATAGATGTTGGAAGTGTGTTAGTGATACCTCGATAATGGGAGTTGAATGGAAGGTTCTCATTGGGACTAACCTCAAAAGGGTTCGCCTCGATGGGATCCTCTCATACGGCTCCCATTTTTAGTTGCAATAGTTAGTTTGGAGAGATAGGAAGCTCGTATCTTATAAGCACAGTTCTCTTTTNNTTTTCTCCAACAATATAAATTTGATCTAGGATTATAAATAGCGCTTCTTCCTGAGAATACTCCCATTTATCTGCGGGAACTAATTCTTCTCCGTTATAGACTGTCAGGACATTCATGTTCTTATTGATACAGGCGATAATATGCTCAATATAGCTCATGACACTATCGTATGATTCTAAACTAACAGAGGCTGGCACTTTTATACTTAAAAAATCCCCTGCTGCAATTGTGTCACTACTGTAAAAGGTATCAATACGGGCTGTCAGCTCTTCTTGCTGGTCAATACAGACATACCCGACCGTAGACGCTTTTAAGTCAGACTCTGAGGAAATAAAATCGATTTTTCTTAATCTTTCTTGGTGTAATGTCATTTTAATATCCAAGAAACTATACTAATCCATGGTATACTAAGGACAAATATATTGGTAGATAAATGCGGGTATGGTATATCGGTANNGTTCGACTCCCGTTACCCGCTCACAATAATTAACTTCAAAAATGGAAGATAACATCCAAAACTACTTAGCTTCTTTTGACTTAGACTTAAGAAAATCCAGGAATGGCCGGTTTATGGATCAAAAGGTGACGCCTGATGTCCTTGCCTTTATCGCTGACTGTGTAATCAACTATGTGGGAGATGACGTATCCCGAGCCTTTACGGTCAAAGACATTTGGGGATCTGATTATTTTGTTAAAAACACCAAAGCCATATTCAACAAACCCTCACCGGAAAATCCCACTGTCCACTCTGAATACGATAAGTTTATTGCCCAACCCTTAAAAACGCTTGCATATGCCCAGGTGCTTCATGAGGAAAAAGTTGACGGAGTAAACCACTACACCATTGCTCACTACCCCTTGCTGGAATACATATCATTGCGCGAGCGTAATGCCTTTAACTTTTTGCGTCTTTATTTAGAAAAAGTTCTTACGGACAGCGGTTTTATAAAGTATATCAACGACTACAGTGCCAAAGCTCACAACGGTTCTTTAACAGATGATGACTATGCATTTCTGAAAGAAAAATATCAACAATTTATCCGGGGGAATACCTCTATCAACGGTAATACTGAAATAAACAGGATATTTCCAAAAGTACTAAATGTCTTTGCCGTTGCCCAGGGTATCCCAGGCAGTGAGAGCGGCAGGAAGACCGAGCACGCCTTTAACTACAGTGATCTCATGTACAACCGTCAAAACTTCCGAGACATCAACAAACCGAAAGGTATGTCTCGGCAGGAAGCAGTGACTTTGCTTGAGGAATCGATAAGTGCTGACGCCTCAGAGTTCAACACGTACCGGATTCAAAAAGGTATGGCTCTTATCCGGAAAAAATATACAACCAGTGAAGTCCATGACCAATGGAGTAACGGGTTAGCAACTGAGGTGCATCACATCTTTCCGCAAAGTACCCATCCAGAACTTGCAGCGCACATCGAAAACATGATAAAACTGACATCTACCCAACACCACACCAAAGCTCATCCTAACGGAAACACCTCACACGTTAACCGGGACTACCTGATTCAATGTCTGTTGGCAAAAGCTGACAGTATCCAACGATCACTGTCGCACAATGAACTCATTTACTCAAAAGAGAGTTTTGTTTACGTGATAAATAAAGGGATTGGGTGGGATTTAGATGCCGGGTTACCGTTATCTGAGATTAAACAAGCATTAATCAAAACCTTAGTAGCCTAAACTTCTTTTTTCGGAATTCCCCAGTAGTAGACAGAATTAGCATCAATATTAAGTGAGCGAGTACCTAAGTTGCGGGCGATTTTATAAAACAGGGTAAACTCGGGCGTGTTGAAATACTCTAAATCTTTTTTAGTCACTTTTATACCGTTTTTTACTGTCAATATTGCCACCGAACCGTCTGTTATCGTATTTTCTGGCAAAAACGTTGCCCGCGGATAGTAGGAAAGATTGGGAATGATAACTGCTCCTTTATAGTTTAAAAACTTCTTTACAGCCAGGTTTTCGACTGAGTTAATATAACAGTCATAGCTTTTGAGATTAATGATGGCATTACTACCAATGTTACGGGATTTGAGCACTCGGATACTTCCCTGGGGTTGAGTGATTTTTTTGGTAATTTGCCGGTCCCGGAACACTGAAAAGATCCCGAACTGAAGTTTATGGGCAACAGTATCAAAATCTTGATTTCGGTAGAGTAACCAGTAGGGATATTCTTGAGGAAAAATATACTCCTGCTCTTTTTCTTGAGTTGTATGAGTAATTAATGAAACAACTTTAACTGTGTGTCCGTTTTCCACTGGTTTGGCTTTGATAATAAAGCTGATGGTTTCGATCTTAACACCCTTAAACCCTTTTTCCCCGTAGTCGTTGATCTTTATAAACTGATAGTCTCTTAACAGTTCACGGGTTTTGTCAAATTCAGGTGCAGACAGAACACTTTTGGGTGAAATAAACGCAACATACGTACCAAGTTTAAGGGCTTTCTCGATAAAAAAAGCCCAGACATTATTAGTCTGCTGGTTGTACACTCCCTGTTTATAAACTTTTAGTAATGAGGTAGTGTTAGTCAGTTTTTTAAAGGGTGGATTGCCAATGACAATATCGTAGGTATGTTCAAACGAGTGCACCAAAAAATCAGCTTCAATATGGTTGATAGATACATTGGATGGAATAGCTAGTTTTTTAGTCAGTAGCTTTAGCACTGCTAACGCGTTAGGATCAATATCGACAACATCAATGACAACTTCTTTTACCTTTTGGAATTTTTTAATGAGTAACGGCAAGAAGTTGCCCACTCCGACTGAGGGTTCCAGAATCCTTACTTTGGTAAACTGCTTTTCATCAGGTAAATCATTGATTAAGCTAAAGCAGATATCTTGACGAGTATAAAAGGCGGCATTATGGAGCCGCTGAGCATTAGCCAGCTCACTGATTTTTGAAAGTGCTTGATAAGAGTATATTGCCAAGTTATTTTTAACANNGTAATGAGCTTGTTAATGTCTGTTTCAGACAAGCCATTTATGGATGATAGGTTTTTAATCTTACGGGCGATAGATTGGAAGATACTAGTTGGAACGGCTTCGCCCAAACACTGCCGGATATTCATTTCGTTTTTTGAAAGATACAACCGTTTCTCATCTTCAGGCAAACCATTAAGTATATTTTGGGGGATATCTGACCAATGGAATGATTCCGGGACAGACATCATCCGCATTAGTTCCCGAATACTAAAAACGCGTGGATCACGCGGATGAATGGTGTTCTGGCTGGCTAACTGATCATTGCGGGTATGGATACACGGTGCCACTTTATTCCAGTACCAGCGTTTGTATTTATCACCATTTTTGTTTTGATTAGGTACTCGTTGGCCGTTAACATGTTTATATGGTTGTTTGTTTTGATCTTGGTTATCAAATGCAGATTCGCCCTCTTTTAAATCTTTGATCCATTCCAGCATGTACTCAGGATACGATCGAAAAGCATGATAGATATCATGTTTATCAATTTGCCCCATTTTTTTAAGTGGTGGTAAATCTCCGATAATTTTTTTTAGTGATTGCTCTGCCTTAACGTCTGGAAAGAGATCATAGGGCGTAACGTCTAAAAGGTCTTTTCTCACCCCAATAACAAGTGTTCTTGTACGGCTGGAATGATTACCATAGTCTTTAAAGTTAATTACCCGGTACAGAACGTTATATTCGCCCTCAAGGTTGTGTTCAATGGCTTTACGGATTGGTTTATCAATACCATCAGTATCAGTACAAACCGTGGTTAAAAAAGCTCTGACATTTTCAAAAACAAAAAACCTCGGTTTGATTGCTTGAGTAATTTTAATCGATTCAACAACCAAAGAGTTTCGGGCTAATTCATTTTTCTTTTTTAAATTGGCCACCGACATTCCCTGGCAGGGAGGTGTGGCGATTAAGACATCAACTGACTTCAAATTGTGTTGAGTTTGCCACTGTTTTAACTGGGAAAATATCTTCTTTTTAGCCCTAACAGTTGTTAAATCATCAGAAATATAACCAGTGAGATACCGGCAAACATGGTTGTGCTGCTGGACTGCAAGCCGGCGGGCAATATTTTCGGCGGTTGCAATACACTCAAACCCCTCAAGTTTAAACCCATAACAACCAACACCGGCGCCACTAAATAAACTAATGTAAGTAAGTTGGTGATCCATAGCTTTTTGATCTTATTCTAACAAATAGAAAAAACTATACTAGGCAGGCTTTGAAGCGTACCTCTCTTTGAGAATATGACTTGAAAGAGGACGGACAATCGCAACATCTTTGAGTATGGCCAAAATACCTCTACCTAAAATCAGTTCATCCAAGAAAGCAATAAGGAGGTGAATTTGATTTAAAAATGGAATTTGAAAGAAAAAGTACGTATACGGCAAAACAAGATAAAAAATTCCTGAAGTATTAAAGGTACCATTAACAAACAAAAGTAGCAGTATCGATGGGATCCAGATAAGCCTAAAANNGAAAACCAAAAATATATAATGGCAGCGTATATCCCATGTGCATTTTTGGATAGAGAAAGTAAAACAGCCCAAGACCCACACAGAGAGTTTTTAACATAGACAGTCGCTTTATATGAGCCAGGATAAACCAGGCTACTATACTTACTAAAGAAAGCAGACTTAACGCTGTATAGAGTGAGTATTCGTTTGGTAAAAAGCCAAGCCGGTAGGAAACTGAGGAAAATAGTTTTCCGGCAAGTGGCCAGACGCCAAGCGGACCTAGATAGGTTGCTTGAGCATTGGCAAAACTAGCGATAAACTCCCCTGTTCTTCCAAGTGTAAACGGTAGATACTGGAAAAAAAAGAGAATTGTAGCTGGTATTACTAGTAGAATCAGTTCTTTCACTTGACGCTTTCTTAGTAAGACTAAACCAAACGGCAAGAGCAAGAAAAAAGGGTAAATCCTGAGAGCGCTAACAACACCAAGCACTACACTTAGCTTAAACCATGATTTTTGCTCCCAAAGTAGGTAAGCAAGAACTAGTAAAAAAGCAGTTAGTAATTGAAATCCACCTTGAATGCTTAGTAGGATAACTAAGGGGTTAAGGAGCCAGAGTGTTGCTGCTTGAGGGAGTGTAAACCGATGCTTAAGAAGCCAGTAAACGCCAAGAGCCCCGGCTATTTGATGAGACTTAAACACGAGCTGAAAAAGAAACTCAGAATGAGAGAGTTGATAAAGTGCCCATGCTGGCCAGACCAGTAAAATTGTCAGTGGTGGATACGGCCAGGCCACTTTCCATGAGTATGTTTCCCAGAGAACCGATACGTTTTGACGGATATCAATGTAAGGGTTGTTGGTAACGAAAAGACCATCAAGGAAAGCTCGGTCATCGAGCGTGTTGAAGATATCCCAAATTATTCCAGAAAATGGTAAGACAATAAAAAGGTAGATAATCAGCGGGTTAAGTTTTAGCTTCATATTCAGTATCGATATTGTCAACGAAGCGTCTACTATTTACAATACGAAAAGTTACTCTATGAAAAAAGTTGCAGTAATTGGTTTAGGAAATTTCGGGTATGCCCTTTTGCACCACCTTGATAGTAAACAAGGTAGCTCTATTCTCTGTGGGTTTGATAAAGACAGAGAAGTAGTTGAGCATTTTAAAGTTCATCAGTGTCACCCACGTTTGTTTTTAGGTGCATCAGTATCGTCTAACGTCAGTTTTGAGACTGATCTAAAACAATGCGTAAAAAATGCTGATTACATAATTACTGCTGTCCCCTCAAANNTGAGATAAAACCACTGATTACAAAACCAGTTGTTATCATCAACACTGCGAAAGCGCTCAACTACCAGACAGGCGAACGGTTTAGCGAGATTGCTGATGATATCTTGCACGATGTCCCCTACGATTATGCGTTGATAGCTGGTGGAACTATTGCCGCTGATTTTTTTAAACATCAACCGTTNNGACATTGCCAGTGAAAACCCAGATGTTTTGGATGAGTTAGTTGAACTTTTTTCATCTGATCGGTTCTTTTTGTTTCCAACAACTGATTTAACGGGTGTTGAATATGCCTCCGCCTTTAAAAACGTAATTTCCATATTAGCCGGAATGATTAACGGACTTGGTTACTCCTATGGTTCGGAAACCTATACTATCTCCCGGGCTGCCTATGAAGTAGAACGTTTGGTGTTAGATGAGCTTGGAGGACAGCGGGAAACATTTTCTTTTAGAAGCCAGTGTTGGGGCAATGATTTATGGATGAGCTGCACTGGTAATACCCGTAACCGAGAATTTGGAACACTTATTGGCAAAGGAAGTACAATTGAGGAAGCTTTAGAGAAAATGGCCCAACAACGCAAAACGGTTGAGGGCATTTTTACCATAAAAATTCTGGATACAGTAGCTGACTTAAAGAAGTATCCTCTGCTGCACTTCTTAAGCGAGTTTTTCAATGACCGGGCAGATTTGCGCCACTTACAAAATCTTCATTCTCTGTCTCATATTCACTAAGTTAGGGTTTAGGTAATTTGGCTGCTACTTTTTTCCGGTTTGCAATCATAAATAAACCTGCACACAAAACAATAACAGCACCAATTCGTATCGCTATTGCCGAACCAAATTGTTCCGCAAGAAAGCCAATCAAAAAATTTCCAAAAGGAGTTAAACCAATAAACATAAGAATATACAGACTCATAACTCGTCCACGGTAAGCATCTTCAACGGTTCTTTGAATGGAAGTGTTGATCATGGAAAAAAGGGATAGTAAGCCTATGCCTGCTAAATAGAGCCATGGAAGAGCAAGAGATAATGAAGAAATAAATGAAAATATAAGTAGTGAACTGGAAAACAATACTGCTCCACTAATAATAAACGTAGCTGCCGTAATCCGCTTAGCAGTCGCGGAAACAATGAGTGATGCAGTAATAGCCCCTGTACCAACCGCTGCGAAAAGGAAACCCATTCCAGTGGCATCAATATGAAATATGTTTTGAGCAATAACGGGTAATAATGTTGTAAAAGGCCATCCGAACAAAGAAACAACTCCGGTTAGCAGAAGCAGATATTTTATGGTTCCGTTTTTAAATGCATACCTAATCCCGCCGATTAAAGCATTTACTGGACTGCTAGGATTAGAAATAGTTACTGATAGTGGTTTTATATAGAAAAGAGCAATCAACACAGCCAAATAACTGATACCATTAAACAGAAAGGCAGGGCCAGCACCGGCAGCAGCAATAATAAAACCGCCGATTGTTGGACCAATGATACGGGCAGTGTTAAATGTTCCTGAGTTAATAGCGATAGCTGAAGCTATTTTATCTTTGCCAACCATTTCGATAACAAACGATTGCCGTGCAGGAGAGTCAAGTGAGTGAACTAATCCGGCAAGAAAGGCAATGACGGCAATCACTCCGATTGTGGCATGGTTTGTTATGGTTACTATCCCAAGAACTAATGCAAGAACCATCGCTGATGACTGAGTAAAAAAGAGAATTTTTCTTTTTTCAAATCTATCAACAACGACACCACCAAAAAGTGAAAACAGTAGCGTTGGCAGACTACCAATGGCAGCANNTAGCACTAACCAGCCCAGTGCTACTGTTTGCATCCAAAGGCCAGTCACAGAAATGAGTTGGCCTAAAAAATAGAGTTGATAGTTACGACTGGACAGTGCTGGAAAGACTTTCAACACCTGGTCTTTAAGTGTTACCGTCAACGATTGATGATGTTTAGAAAATGGCGCACAAAACTGCATAAATAGGCCTTTTACCTAGGGTATTAACAGTTTATTTTATGATGGGATTTTGCACCTAATCG
>DCTD01000079.1:189-16933 GCA_002335355.1 Patescibacteria group bacterium UBA1449 | reverse complement strand
TTAAGCTTATAATGCTCTTTATCATATACTTTTTGGACTTTATGGTATGAATTGTTGGTTCAATTAATATCACTGATTATGCTAAGGTAGCAATCACTAGTTGGGTATTGCTAATATACCTTATTCTTGAGATTAATATGCACCATTTATATAGTGTTTTTCTAACAATAAGACCTATATGCTGAATATTTGTTTCAATTGCAGTTTGAGAACTTTTTTTCGATAGGAGCATTGATTCTAACAGAAAATAGTGAAACAACATATTTATTTGTTTTCAGTTTCTANNCTTCTCTATTTGTAAACACTCTATTATTAGTCATAACCAGTAATATATCTATACATATTTCAGTAGTCCTATCTATACCATATAATATGCTTATGTTATTAAAATATTACTTTATGTATATTATTAATACGCTTTTAACCTACTAAATCATAACAGTAGTAACATACTTAGGTAGAATATTAACTCTATTCAGTCTAGTTGTGCAACTACTCCGAGAACCAAACGAAGCTTACTCTTATTCAGTTTACTGTTATTCAACAACTTACTACTGGTGTCATTTATTTGTGATAGATTGTGTCACTGATTCTGCTTAGCATGAGTCTTACTTTAAACACGCAGTTCAAGAATACTAAGGATGCCTCACTCACCATCAATGTTTCTTGTTATGTTTTGAATGGTGGTGACAAATATATTGTGTATATACTTGTCACTAAAGTTTCTAAATATTAGCAAGTTATAACAGTATGCCCACTACTATGTCACCGCTTATAATAATACTTTCACTCCACCAGTTAGTAATCGGCAAGTTTCTAATAGTAAACTAAAGGTAATTCTCAGCACTACTCTATCTACTCTTTAATCAAAAGAGTCCCCCCTTATAAAACAAAAGTGAAGTACTTCTTGTTGTCTGGAAATTCCACAATTGATTGCCATTAAGTCCAATCCAAATAACTTGCAATCTTGTATGTCACCACCAAACCAGCAACACTTCTGCTCTCCTAATGAATCCAAAACATCTAGAGTAGCAGTCAACCATGCAATGGTATTTTAAAGAAGAATGACAAACGTTTTCTAGTCACCACTAAACCACAGACGTATGCAAAAAGCCTGGATAACTACTTGTATTATCCCTTATACCTTGTCATCAGTTTAAAACGGTAATTACTAACTGGGATGAAGAGCTTGAGAGGCTCTTAGAACGCTTGAATGCTACCAACTTAGCATCTACTTCAGCATCATGGAGTGTTTCTGAGGACTTACAGTTCGATGCTCAACTGGTTACTGATCATATTGATGCCGAAACTGGTCTTTTCAATACGTTCCTTGGTGTTACTGGTCAAGCCACTATTACTGATGTCCACGTTACTCATACCTTAACCGTTAACAACACCTTAACCATGACTGCCAACAGCATTTCTGTTTTAAATGGTATTGATGATACCCTCTACCTCCAACCCTCTGGTTTAGGCAAGATTGATCTGCTTGCCCCAATATATACTGACTTTCTTACACTACCCTTTTTACTATCAACAAGACATAAGTAAAGTGGTTTTGTATATCTTAAAACAGAACTCATCTCTTGCATTAGCAGTTGTTTCTAATTACTGTTAATAACACGTAGCCTAACTACAGTAACTATTCTTTTGCACTAAAAAGGCCATCGATATCGATGGCCTCAATAGCATTATCCCGATAATTACTACTCTTCTTCTTTCCAGCTAATTGCTACTACCGGGCAGCTATCAATTGCGTTTTGAACTTCTTCTTCATTTATGGAATCCAAATTTATACATTCTGCTTTACCAACATCATTGATTGAAAAGTTATTCGGACATAACGCTATACACGTTCCACAGCCTAAACAGTTATCAGGACTTATAAGAGGTATTTTTTTACTCATAGTGTTTTACTCCTTTTTAAATCTTTATAACTTGTCACTTAGTATTCTTGGGTCTCTAGCCAACGCTCTACATCCAAAGCAGCCATTGTCCCGTATGCTGCCGCAGTTATCGCTTGTCGGAAACGGAAGTCGACAACATCACCCGCAGCAAANNTCCAGCAAATACTCCATTTATCGAGGTCATTGTCGGATATCCGTGACGCCATGTTTCATACACAGCCTTTCCGTTAGATAATCCATTTATTGTAGTTAATATATATCCTTTTTCATCTTTTTTTACTTTACTATCAAATAATGAGGTGTTGGGTACATGACCAATTGCATAGAACAAACCATCAGCAGTAACCAGTCTTTCCTCGTTAGTTTTGCTGTTTAAGAGTTTTAAATGAGTTAATCTTTCCTTGCCACCAAGTTCTATGACTTCTGTATTCCATAGAACAATAACTTTAGGGTTTTCCAAAACCCGTTTTTGCATAATTTTGGAAGCCCGGAATGAGTCTTTACGCACCACAACAAATACTTTCGAAGCAAACCGGGTTAGCGCTAAAGTGTCTTCCATTGCACTATCCCCTCCTCCAACGACATAGACCGTCTTTTCCCGATAAAAAGCAGCGTCACAAACAGCACAGGTAGATATTCCATGTCCGTAGAGCTCATTTTCTTTCGGCAGATGAAGTCTGAGCGCTTCCGCCCCTGTTGCAATAATCACTGATTTACTTTGGTACTCTGTTTCTCCTTGCCAAACACGAAAGGGCCGCTGAGAAAAATCAACTTTCGTGACATCTGCATCAACAAGCTTCGCACCAAAACGCTGGGCTTGAGCTCGCATATCCATCATCAGTTTTGGCCCAGCAATACCATGAGGAAATCCAGGAAAGTTTTCGATTTCAGTAGTCATCATTAATTGACCACCAAACTGTTCTCCTGTAAAGACTAGTGGAGCAAGCGTTGCCCGACTGGTATAAAGGGCAGCTGTATATCCAGCCGGACCCGAACCAATAATGATTACATTGTAGATCACAAAAAAACGTATTACGTAAAAGCTACCTATCAAAAATACTTGTCCTTTACTTTAAGTAGGTCTTACGTAACACCGTAAAAAAGCTATTAAACCACTTTCTCGACTAAAGCCCGAAGACCACTCTCTCCTGGAAAACCAATTTTGCGTTCCACTTCCTGGCCATTTTTAAATACGATAATGGTAGGAATACTCATAACCCCGTATTGCTGAGCTAGATCCTGAGCTTCATCAACATTAACTTTGCCAATAACCAACTTATCACCATATTCTTCAGCCAATTTGTCAATAATTGGTGAGGCGATTTGGCACGGGCCACACCATTCAGCATAAAAATCAACAACTGCAGGCTTATCGCTTTGCAAGACTTTCTGGGTAAAATCACTACTGGTAAAATGTGAAGCTGCCATATAACCTCCTTAAGGATTAACTTTAAATAGATTTGTAACAAGTTTAGTTAGCTGGGTTGAATTTGTTTTTAGATCTGCTTTGCAGGAAGCTTGAGTAAGGATTAGAGTAGCAACTTGAGTTAATGCGCTTCGGGCAGCCATAATCTGTTGGACAACTGCTAAACAATCCTTTTCTTCAGTAATCATCTTTTCAATACCATTAACCTGACCAGCAATTCTATGAAGTCTAACAAGCAACACATTTTTATCAACACCACCTTGTTCTTTATGAGTTTTAACTCGTTTTTTCATACTCCCATAGAGTATAGTAAACACTACCAGTTTTTGTCAAGAAAACGGAATAAAAATGGAAGAGAATGGCTTTGATAATACCAGCTTATCCCTCAATAACAGTACCAATAAACTCGCGTCCCTGGATGATATCATCAAGGTTTTCCAAGTTTTTGCCGTTGACAATAATCACCCGAAGATTTAAGTCCTTACCTTTAGCTGCAGCAATTGGATCAAAGGGGGTATTTAACCCTGGCACCCATTTATCCCCAACCAAAGCAATGACTTCATCCCAAGTCATGCGATCAATCGGCCGAGCATCCTCATACTTATGCGGGTCCTTATCATAGACTTTATCAATGTTTGATAGGTTGATGATGTTGTTTATCTGATAATCTTCTGCCAAGAGTGTGGCACAGTAGTCTGTTGACCATCCTGGCTGCCAGCCGGCAGTTATCACTACCGGAAAATCCCGAGCCGTTTTATCGATAAGATCATAGTGTTTGATTAAGTGAACGTAGGCNNAGCGAGTGGCGTGAATCCCCAACCAATCTTTATCAACATCTTTTAACTCAGCCCCAATCACCTGAGTGGCGGCTTCAATATAGTTACGAGCAGTTGCTCCACCACCACAGGTAATAAAAAACTGTTTTCCCTCAGTAACTTTATTTCTAATGAATGTGTTAAATGCGGATAGGAACTTAATATCAAAACCACCGTTAGGCACAATGAGCGATCCGCCAAGAGAGAGAACATAGGTGTCGTTATTAGATTGCATAGGAAAATGATTATGGTTGTTAACAGACCGAAAAAAATTGTACCATATCTTACGGCAGTTTTCGCCCGTTGAATTGGTTGCAGTTTTCTCCTTTCTCCGTAAAGCTTCTCTGTACAGTATCTCCTCTTTTTTGGTTATGTCTTTGTTGCATAACGAGTATGCTCCCTCCAACCCCAATCATTACCAAACTAAACCATTGAGCGGTCGTTAACCAACCACTGTGCCAGGGGTTAATCCGTAAGAAATCAAGGCAAAAACGGATACTACCATACCCAATAAGATAGACGGCAACAAAAAAACCTGGAAACCGTTTTTTAGGTAATAACAGCCATAAGCAAGTTGCAAGCAAGAGATTGAGGAGAGCTTCATAGGCAAACAAAGGGTGAAAGTGTGTATAAGTACTTAGTTCTGGAGGTCTATGGTTTACATCAATAGAGATGCCCCATGGCAAGGTTGTGGGTAAACCAAAGAGCTCTTGATTAATAAAGTTACCTATCCTCCCAAACGCTTGAGCAATAGGGAGCCCAAAGACAAGAACATCAAAAATAGGTAACAGATATACCTGATAGCGATGGCGAAATTTCGAGATACTTAACAGTAAAACCCCAAATATGCCTCCTCCAATCCCTCCCAAGATACCTAAACCGCCATGCCAGACTGCAATAATCTCTTGAGGTTGTAACTGGTAATACCACCACCAATCAATAACATGGTAAAGACGAGCACCAATTAAAGCCGGCAGAAACAGCCACAAGAGAAGTTCATCGATTGAAAAATGAGAGTAACGTGATGAAAAACAGGCTAAACGATTTTGGGTTTGTTGAGCTACCCAGCTTCCAACCCAAATGCCAATACCAATAAAAAATCCATACCAGTGAAAAACATCCATACGCACAGGCTAGATAACCAAAAGAAAGAACAGGCATGTTAGTAAAGTCATGATGACTAAGTATACTTGTAACTCAGTATTGGTTATCGGCCGATTAATGTTCCAAAAGAGACGATACTTTAGGTTATCTTTGTTGTGTAAATATAACTCCCATTCATCAAGAAGTAAATGATAGCCTATACCAAGGATAAGGCCTTTACTAAAAAAGGAGGGAATTGACGTTAGGCTAAACAGAGCAAGGAAAACCCAGACTATCTGAAACAAGGCTGAGCGAAAGGTAAGACGTTTTTGTAGTTTTTTATTGTGCTCCATCAGTTGCCAACCTTGCCAATACTTTCCTTTGGCAAAATAGTCTCTTACATAGTAAGAAAGTTTTGTCTCAGGATTAGTGAAGTAAATATCAACCAAACGATCAAGATTAAGGGTAGCGTACCCAATTAGCCCTCCAAGCAGCCAGAAAACTATCGGTGTCCAAAGAAACACCACAGCCGCTTTCTGAGCTTCAATTATCGGCAATCCCATTGTGATAGCAATAACAATAAATGGTAGACTGAAAAGAACGGTTTTGGGGAAAAAAGGTTTTTCACTCATGACTTTTACTATACCTGATTATGTCCACTATTTGAACTTGATCAGTTGAAACCTCCAAGTTACTGAGAAGATGAAGATTCTTTTTTCTCTCTTTCTGTTTTAAGTTGTTTGAGTTTCCACATAAATAATCTCGACTTATTTTTTGCATGAGTAGCATCTTTAACAAAGCTACGCGCTGCTTCCAACAGATGACGATCAATCGTTTTGGCAAATTTTATATACATGCTAACTCGTTTGGCATCATCGAGCTCAAGCGCTAACCGATACCCGTAATCCTGAAATTCTCGGGTTACATACTTTCCAGAGTTATCCACTGAATACTTTAAAAGTATATCAGCGATATTTTCCATACCGGTAGTTTCCCGTTTTACTGTTTTTGGCATAAATGTTACTTATGATACTGCTGGTTTTGATCTTTGTATAGAGAGATAGTGTTTATAAAAGTGTGGTAAAGAAAACGACAGTAAATTTATCACACCAAATAGTATGAGTGCAGCTTTTAGTGACCCGAAATGTAAAAAGACTGCAACGATACCTAGAGAAACCATAATTGCTCCATAATGAATGATTTCTTTTACTAGCCAGAACTCCATAGTGTATTGTTGACTACTTTTGGCATACATCAAAGCCATATATGGTGTCCATAGTAAACAAGAACCGACTGTATGACCCGTATTGGCAATAAATAGACTGAGGTTGTTGGGACTCACTACCCTGCCCCACCAACTTAAAGATACTAGAAGAGTGCCACACGTCATTGGCCATAGCCGTTTTTTATCAGACTGTCTACCAGCAATAATGGTAAAAATTAGAGCCATGAGAAGTGACAATGTTTGTAGAGTACCTGAACTCTCAAATGACTTTACCATTGAAAAAAGAAATAGTGGCCAAATAATCCATTGGGCCATTAAGTCAAACGCTTCAAGTCCATTTGCTAACAGGTGTTTGCCGATACCGGGGTCTGTTAAACGAGTAATGATTTCCTTGCCAGAAACATGCATTCCTGTTTTATCAAACGTATCTATAAAAGGCGCAATAGCTGCTACTATTAGTAAGCTGCCAGCAATAAGGTAGAGCCAGTTAAAACCCAGTAAAGCAATAATGACGCCCCCAAGTATTGGTCCAACTGCATGACCGACTTGAGCTATGGTGATAGACATTCCTGCTGCTTTTCCAAAGTAATGATCTTTTTGACTCGTTTTTGTAACAGCGTAGTGATACGGCAACCAATCAAAGGGCTGAGCTAAACCGAAGAAAAAAGCTGAGATCCAAAAAAACCGGGTATCAATAGAGGTAAAAATGAGTGAGGCAATGTAAAGGGCCCGGCACAAACTCCCTAAAGCAGCACCCCAATCGATGCCAATTTTTCGAATAAGCAATGCTCCTGGATACATTAAAACCATACCAATAAACGCAAAAATAAGGTAGTAGATGATTACAAAGATCAGACTATTAAAATGTTGCCAAATATAGATGGGTACAAATAAACCAACTAAGTTAGTTGCCACCCGCCTGAAGAGTTCACAAAAATACATACCCCACATGCCATGTAACCGAAGCTGAGTGAACCCATGATGATATTGATGAGGATAGATTTGGTTGCGCATAAAACCTTACAATAACTGTAGGTATTCTCTAGAACCCTGTTGAGCAGACAAAAATAGTTCCGGTAGCCGTTGTTGTTCTTCCTGACTAAATGGACGTAAAATATACTCCTCTGCCACTGACTTCCCCTGGCGTTTAATATCGCGATACTGTTCTCCTGCAATACCAAGCCGTAACCGCCAAAATTGATCGGTTTTCAACTGTTCACAAATAGAGTTTAGTCCGTTGTGTACCTTTGGTCCCTTAGCAAAAGATAGTTTCCAATCTCCAAAAGCAATATCTAAATCATCATGAATAACGAGTAATGAAGGAGTGACTTTTTGTTTATAGTATTCCACTACCCGTTTAACGGCACTACCTGAAGTGTTCATATAGGTTTGCGGTTTAACCAACAAGCAAGTCTGACCAAAAAGGGCAATTTGAGCAAGTTCAGCTTGAAGTTTTCTTTCTATTACATATGAGATGAGGTCTTCTTTGTTACACATAATAAGATAATCCAAAAACAGAAACCCAATATTATGTCGGGTAAAATGATAACTTTCTCCGGGATTACCTAAACCAACAAGAATCTTCATAGTCATTTTATGTACACGTATAGGTTAGCTTGTTCGACTCAGTAAGGCAATGACCTCACTATCACTAACCTGAGGAAAATCCTGATAAAACTGGCTCACAGCAAAAAAATCCTCAGGCACTGTCAGGGTAATGACAGCATCGGCTTCACGTTCTAGGGTTTTCACTGTGTCTAGTGGACAAACCGGTAAGGCTACAATTACCCGTTTAGGAGTGGCTTCCCAGACACTACGCACTGCCACAATAGCTGTAGCCCCTGTTGCAGCCCCATCATCGACAATAACTACAATTTTTTGATGCAGGGATGCCATTTCATTTTTGCCTCGATAAAGCAATTCTCGACGCTCCACTTCCTGTTGTTTGTCTCTGACTACTCGTTCAAGAAGAGTATGTTCAAGCCCCACTGACTCAATAAGTGCATGATTAAAATACAAGCCTGCATGAGTTTTCGTTACCGCCCCAACAGCGAGCTCTTCTTCATGAGGGGACTGCAGTTTTCTGGCAACAATAATATCGTGGCCTGCATGAAGCTCTGTAGCTACTGATATGCCCACCACCACCCCACCTCGCGGAATACTCAGGACAATCACTTCCTCCTGGCAAAAAATGTTCAATTCCTCATGTAAACGTCTAGCAAGCAATACACCCGCCTCTTGGCGATCGCAAAACATACATTCCTCCTTGTATCATCTTACATTAACCGCTATCACAACCACTGTTAAAAAAACCATAATTGGAGATAGTAAAGGATGAGAAGTTATTTTACTTGCTTTCGGACAAACTCACTAACAACAGGCAGTTCGAGATCTTCCCCTTGATAGGTTTTGACAATCAGAACCAGCCAGAGCACAAACCCCCCAAGCCAGACAAAAGGCGCTAGAACCCACCCAAGAATCGGTATCATTGGAATAACGGTTACTAAGCCAAAGATGACAATTGACTGAAGAGCATGGAACCGCACTTTTAGACTATCCTTTTCAAGGATTAAAAAGAGTAATCCGCTCACCCACCATAGAAGATAGGTTAAGGCAGCTTCAGTATTTTCTGGAAGTCCCGTTATGGTTGTTTTTTCAGGCATAGATACAAATCAAAAGAGAGGTTTCTTACGTTAGCTCATACCTTTTGACTTTTAGAGATGAGCTAGTAATTTTTCTTCTTTTGTTTGTCTTAAAAGCCAAGTATAGACATAGGCATACGTGCTTACGGTTAAGGGGAGAATGATAAAGTTAAAGGCATAGGCAACAAAAGGCACTACTGCACCAAACGATACCTTTCCTATGGTGGTTTGGCTTAAAAAGAACTGTGTTGATATAAGTAAAAACAGAGGCACAAATGTTGCCATAAACAACATGTTCAACCACAGTAGTTGCAGTCGGACTCCTTGTGTTAAACGTGCACTCGCTTGAAGCGCTTTTACTGGACCATAGTGTTTATCAACAACATAGTATTCAAAAAACTGGCCACGAAGTAGATTGATAATCCCCGGTATAACCAGTAACAGTAAACCACCAAACACCAATAGGCCATACAAAATAGATCCAACAATATACCTTACTAAGGGTTTGTGTGTTGAAAATAGACTTTTTATATGCACTTTCTTCCCCCGTATCATTTGGAGCGTTACTACTATCAAGCCCATCTGGACAATAACTGTTACAAGTCCAAACACCACATCAATTGCTCGTCTTAACCAAAAAGAAGTATAAGGGCTGTTCACCTTAAGCTGTTCCGGTACAATTGTTAACAAGGTAATGGCAGTCACAACCCAGAAGAATACTTTGTAGTGAGTGGTAGTTGTCTTCCAACCTACTTTTAGAGCTTGTGTTATTGATAATTGTTTGTTTTTCACAGGTAAAAAGAAGAATACCTTTTCATCATAACAATAATCAACCCTTAAAAACAAGGGACAGGTTGAAAATGAAGTATTAAAACAGCATGAGCTGTTTTCTCCTGTGTATCGTTTCTTCCTTATTGTCCCAGATACTGACAGTACCAAAAACCCCATCATAGCCAGGACTAAAGAATATATCACCCGATCTCACTTTAGCTACTGCTTGAGCAACTCTATCTCCAGCTACTGTTTGTAGTGCTTTGACATCAACACGTAGCAAAACATTCAGTTCACTACCAAATTCCTTGACTAAACGATCATATTCTGCCAAAACTGTTTGCGTTTTTTCACCTTTACCCAGAGATTGGGCAATAATCTCAGTTAGAGGCACTACCATGATATACGGTTTATGATGTCCTTTTGGAGGAGAATACACGGCAACTCCCTGCTCGTTCATTGCTTTTCGGGGAATTACTTCCTGTTTGGCAATTTGATCAACCCGGCCAAGAACCCCTAGGGTTAACGTTTTTCCACAGACTGGACATTGCCTACCCGCTTTTCTGGTTTCCTCAGGTGTTTGTCTAACACCACATACACGATGACCATCTACATGGTACTTACCCTCTTCCGGATAAAACTCGATAGTTGTGCTGATCAGCCATGGTCCTGTTTGTTTCAGAGTAAAAATAAAATCCTTATAACAAAAAGCATCGATGCCTTTTGCTGCTTCGTTTTCAAAGATCGTCAATTCTCGGCCGAGTCTTTCTGGACTGTGAGCATCGGAAAAGGAAACAATGCTGCGTTTACCAAACTCCTCAACTCGCCAATTCATAGCTGGATCAGATGACAGACCAGTTTCTATGGCATAGATATTCTCCGCGTATTTACCGAAGCATTCCCGCACGCTATCAAACCCTGATTTTGAGCCCAACATCCCAAACCAGGGAGTCCAAACGTGAGCAGGGATTACGATTATATCTTCGCTTACTGAAAACAATAGCTCACAAAGTTCAAAAACGCTTAAGCCAATAATAGGCCGACCATCGCTGCTCAGGTTTATGCCTCGTTTTTTTAGACATTCGTTAACAGTATGAACAACCGTAAGACTTGGAGCAAAAACAAGCACATGAACTCGTCTTCCCTTACCTCCTTGACTATAAATACAGGCGATCTCAGTGCCAAACAGATAACGCACACACTGATTTTCCATACCGTTAACAGCGTAAACACCAGCCGCAGTTTCAACTAATTGAGTCTCCAGTTCCTTAATCCACACCGGATGAGTAAAATCACCGGTAGCAAGCAGGTTAATACCTTTTACCAAAGCCTTTTCGGCCATAACTGATAATGTCATCTGTTTGGAAACCGCCCGCGAATACTTGGAGTGGAGATGAAGATCAGCAACTAACTGCATAGGTAAGAGGATACCATTCCACGCATACAATTAAAAGCAATTTTTCAAAAATATTTTTAAAGGTAAGCAAATCTTCTTCTCCGATTCTTGTAGTTTTCAATTGTGCTTTTATATTTTTCGATTATTGTCAAAGCTCCCTGTCTTCCTCCATATTGTTGAGCAATCTTTTTTGCTTTTTCACCCATTCTTTTTCGTAGTTGTGGTTTCGTAAAGAGATGTAAAATTGCTTGAGCAAATGCTTTCTTGTCTTCTGATCTACAAACGAATCCACTATCACCAACAAATTCACACAAGCCTTGTGATTGGATAAGCACTGGTGGTAAACCGTAAGCCATGGCTTCAAGCCCACTTAAACCCAGTGTCTCAGTAGTACTCGCTGAAATAAACACGTCTCCAACAGCCAAAAGTCCACTTGATATCAATTTTTCATGATCAATCATGCCAGTAAAAACAACATTATCTCTTAATTTATTCTCAGTCATTCTTTGTTTAAGTGCCGGAATACTTGGACCGTCTCCAATAAACAACAGAGTGCTCTCCGGTTGTTCTCTTACAACATCCCGCCAAACATCTACAAGCTCAAGCACGTTCTTTTCACTACTTAATCTACCCAAGAACAGTGCAACATTCTTTTTGAGTTGATACTGTTTTTTCATTTGTTTTACTTCAGGAGGAGTTGGTATTTTTACGTTTTCAACACCAAATAAGATAGGAATAATATCAATTTTATGTTCTTTGATGCCATAGGATCGAAGCAGACTATACATCCGCTCAGTGCTCGTAAACACTCGGTTACATGAGTTATAGAAAAAACGATGATAGGACCGACTTGCCTTTTCAACCATGCCTAAACGTTTCAGTTTGAATATAACTTGCAAATATTCCTTTGAAGTAAAAAGGGTGTGAAATGTTCCAATACAAGGAACTCTCATAACTTTTGAATAGAGTAGTCCATCCATTCCTAAGAATGAAGGTGCCTGTGTATCAATAATATCAGGCTTAAAATCCATCATAAGTTTACTAACTACAGGAAAATTGGGTGAACAGATTCTTAGACTACTATACGTTGAGGGAATAGAAAGCATGGGAACAATATGGGCCTCTTCTAAGCCTTTTGGGACAACGCTTCTTTCCTGTTTAGGAGTTACGATTAGAACAGAGTGACCGTACTTCAGTAACCACCGAGCTAGTTCAACACAATAGGTAGATACTCCTGAAACATAGGGCGGAAATGAGTCACAAAGTAAAGCAATACGCATAGATCAACTGCTATTGTACCAGTATTTCAAAAATCAAAATTTAGATAAGTTGAGTGATAACGAAGCCTAGATACAGAAGTACAAGCACCATACCTTCCCACCGTTGTAGTTTTTACTTTGTTCGAATAAACACCCACAGTAAAAAGAAACCAAGTAAGAAGACTAAAGCAGCTTGAGTAATCTTTTCCGGCTGGGCAATAGTAATTGGAGAAAGAAAGACTGCAATCCCTAACACCAACGTTGAGTTTGCCACCAAAGATCCCAGGAGATTACCAAATACTACTCCGGTTTGTTTTAAACGGGCTGCCCGCGCTTCTAAGGCTAGTTCCGGTAAACTTGTTCCTACTGAAACAAGTAACAAGCCAACTAGCAAAACTGGCAAGTTTAAATCAACAGCTACTCGGCTACCTGTTTGCACTACCATCTCAGCAGAAAACAACAGCATGACTACTGCCAAACCAAGCCAACCAGCTTGGTGAGGAGAATAATGCTTATTAACCTGATGTAACCACTTGCCAACCTGTTTAAAGGGGATGGTTTTGTTATTGTTGATATACTGATGTTTCTCTTTAAATACCGCCACATGGTATGCCGCAAATACTAATAAGAGTAACAATCCGTCTAGTCGTGATAACTGACCATCAACCATTAGCAGTAACGGAAAAGCTGCAGCAATAAAAGCACGAAGTACATCCTTTTTCACAAAATCTGCCACCACCGCTAAACTCCCACCAACAATGGCAGCACTACCAATAATGAGAGTGGAGTTAACGATATTAGAGCCCAAGGCCACCCCTAAAACCATCTCTGATTTTCCACTCAAACCGCTCGTAATGGCAACAAATAACTCCGGCAAGTTTGTTGCTAGCGCAGAAAAGAAACCAACTAAGGCAAAGATTTCTATCNNCCGAGATAAAATATTTAGGGAATGGATAAGAATATTGGCTGACTTAACCAGAAAGAATAAAGCAACAACAAAGAGAATAAGATCAACAAGGATGTTTTGGGCAGGTATCATACAGCTATGATAGCAAGAACGAATTCAAGGTGCAAAATTAAAATGTTTGTTTTTCTTTGAGTACGTTATGAATTTGTTTAACAAAACGCTGTTTAGAAAACCTAGTTGCTTGTTTAAGCAAATCCTCTCTCTTATAACACTTGGCTTCAAAAGTGCGTAACGTGGCAACTAAACTCTCGACAGAATAGTCTCTAAAAAATTCACCAGTCTTCCCCTCANNGCTATCGTTTCTTTATACCCCCCACCGTAGTAGGCAATGACAGGTGTACCAGCTGCCTGAGCTTCAACAACCGTCATGCCAAAATCTTCATCCGTTGCCAGGGCTAAAAAGGCCTTAGCCGCTCCATAAATCTGCCATAACTGATCATCCTCAACCCGACCTAAGAATTCAATCGTGTTGCCTCTTAGTCTGTTCAGTTTGTGCTCTTCCCATCGTAGCCCGGCAGTCTCACCGACAATTTTTAGTGGTAACTGTAGCCGATTAGCCGCCTCCATAGCTAAATCGATTCCTTTAGCCCCCACTACCCGAGACACAATAAGATAGTAGTCCTGTTTTTTTATCCCTTTCGTGGCTTTGATAATTTCTTCAGTGTTTATAGGCGGGTAAACAACCGTTGACGTGCGATCATAAAACCGTTTTACCCGATCAGCCACATTGTTTGAGTTAACCACAAAGTGATCCACCCGCTGTGCGGAAACTGTGTCATAGTGGCGTAAGAACCTATTAACGACCTTAGCATACAAACGAATCGGCCAGTATCGCTGCCATTCAATGGCGGTTGGATAGCCATACAAAAACCGGGGCGGAGTATGACAGTAACAGAGATGATACGTATCAGGAGATGTCACAACTCCTTTCGTAATATACCAAGAGGCTGAAGAGATAACGACATCGTAGTCTGAAAAATCAAAACTCTCCCAAATCCAGGGCGCTAAAAAACGTAACGGACTATACAGTTTTTTTGTTTTAAGTAGTGGTGCCAAAGATGATTCTTTAATGTGGCAGTGTTTAAAGTGCTGCCAAGCACTGCTATTTTGAACCACAAAGGCAGTATAAATCGGAGCTTCTGGGTAAAGTTCACAAAGCGCTTCTAATACCCGTTCTGCCCCTCCATATTCTGAGAGATAGTCATGAACTAAAGCGACATTCATAGCCACTTAAAACAATTTCATCTGGTTTTCAGCAGTTTTTTCTTCTAGTTTTTTAGTTGAGTTTTCTGTTTCTGATATTGTTTCTTTGACCAATGTTTCCCAGCCATCATCAGGCAAGCGGTTAATAAGTGATCGAAACTCTAGTTCGGTAAACAGTGCAATAGCTTTTTCTTTATCGTAATCATCAAGTCGGCTTTTCCTATCATCAAAAACGAGAGGGACATCCGTACGGATCGTAGCTAGTTGTTTTGATAAAAAAGCCATCTCTTTGTCTGATTCTAATTTGGTCTTTATTGCTTGCGGGAGTTCATTAAGATGATCATAGATGGCTTCAACTGTTCCAAACTGAACAATTAACTCTTTTGCCGTTTTAGGTCCAACACCAGTTACCCCAGGAATTTCGTCACTACTATCCCCTGCTAAAGCTTTAAAGTCAATCAGTTGTTTGGGTTCAAACCCATAGTGAGAGTAAAAGGAGTCACGATCATAGAGTTGTTCCGATTGTTTACCACGTGAGGGAAAATATACGTGAGTTCTGGTTGTAATCAGTTGCAAGGCATCCCGATCACCTGTCACAATAACCACCTCATCAAACCCTTGTCTTTCGGCTTGGACAGCGAGCGTGCCTAAAACATCATCAGCCTCAAAACCAACAACTCCAAAGTGGGGGATATTGAGTGCCTCAACTACTTCCCGCATCCGAGCTAACTGACAAACCAGAGTATCATCCATCTTTGGACGAGACGCTTTATACCCTTTAAACTGTTCATGACGAAAGGTTCGCCCTTTTTCATCAAAGGCAACTACAACGTTCGTTGGTGCCATTTTTTTAAACACAGTTAATAACGTACTGGTAAACCCGTAAACGGCATTGGTTAACTCACCTTTTTGGGTTTTAAACGTTAAAGGAAAGGCGTGATAAGCCCGGTGTAATATTGCATTACCGTCAAAAAGCAGAAGTTTATGTGTTTTGGGTGTTATTTCCATAGAGTATTACCACAATTCGTGTTTCTAACCATAAATGCACTTTTTCATCCTAGCCCATTATAAACTATCATAGAGAACAGCTTGAGAGTAGGAATGCTTCAAAGTAGTAAGGGAGATATCGGTGCTGTTTTTATTGTCTGAGTTCCTCTTAAAGGGTTGGAGTCCTGCTTGATGTTGGTTTCATCTTTTTGGCTGGTTTTGATTTTGCCTGCATTAAGGTTTCAAACTCGTCTCCTTCCAATGTTTCTTTCTCAACCAAGGTATGAGCAATCAAGTCAAGTTTGTCTTTGTGTTTACTCAGCGTTTCTACTGCTCTCTTGTAGCTGGCATCAACAATTTTTTTAATCTCCTCATCAATCAAAGCTTGGGTTTTTTCAGAAACCTCTGAAGATTGGTAATAGATGCGATTATAATCATTACGGTCTGTTAGCGGTCCTAAGTTAATTGGACCTAATGCTGACATACCATAATCAACCACCATCCTTCGAGCTAACATCGTTATTTGCGCAATATCAGAAGCCGCTCCTCCTGTCATGTCGGTAAACTGAATCTCTTCTGCAGCCCGACCACCCAACATCATGACAGCTTTGTCTAGTAATTCTGATTTTGTTTCGTGATATTTATCTCTTTCTGGTGGTACATAGGTAAAACCTAAAGCTTCACCTCGGGAAATTATGGATACCCGGTGAACTGGATCAGCTTTCTCCATATAGTAAGCACACAAGGCATGCCCTGCCTCATGATAGGCAGTAATCAGTTTCTCCTCATCTGACTGCAGCCGACGTTTTTGAGGCCCTAGTTTTACTTTCGTTGCTGCTTCTTCTATGTGTAGATAGGTAATCTCGGTTTTATTCTCTCTGGCTGCGTTAATTGCCGCTTCGTTAAGCATGTTTTCTAAGTCAGCACCCGAAAAACCTACGGTTCTTCGAGCCACTTTTTCCCAGTTAATATCAGAAGCAAAGGGTTTACCTTGAGCATGAATGGTTAAAATATGTTTCCGGCCTTCAATATCTGGTAACCCTAGCGATACCCGCCGGTCAAA
>DCTD01000079.1:0-130 GCA_002335355.1 Patescibacteria group bacterium UBA1449 | reverse complement strand
CACTAAAATCTGGTTTAAGGTCTGTTCCCGTTCATCGTGACCACCGGCAACTCCCATCCCCCGTTGGCGTCCAATCGCATCGATCTCATCAATAAAGATAATTGCCGGAGAGGCTTTTTTTGCCGTATCA
>DCTD01000006.1:1046-4284 GCA_002335355.1 Patescibacteria group bacterium UBA1449 | reverse complement strand
TTTTATCATTGTCTTAAATAATGGCAGCGTTAGTGGTGGTCTCCCTATTGAAATTATCTATCCTGATTCTGGTATACCGCTGTCATTTGTATGGGTAACGCTTCCATGGTTTCAGATTCAGGGTGGTGGAACTATTCATGCTAATGGAGCTGGTTCAGGCGAGTATGCAATCTATTCCAAAATTCCGGAAACAGTTGACCCCTTAAGCCGGTATCTCTTTCTTGAGAAAGGGATAGCTTCCCGCAATAACGGATTATTCTCACTGGGGAAGACTAATGCTTCTTCCAACTTAGCTTCTACTTACGGTGTGTCAATTCTTAGTCAAGGATATCAGGGGGTCATTGCCAACTATGATTACTGGGATAAAAAATTGGATAACAAGTATACTGGCGGCAATGGTGCTTGGGATGGAACTGCCGGAGATTTTGCCGGTGATGGTATTCATATATTTAAGACTAACAAGAATGCAGTCAGTGTTCCGTTTGCCATTGGTGGCAGTGGTTGGGATGATTTCAGTAACAAGCAAGTCGTTATTCTCCATGATGGGGATGTCAGTATTCGAGGCAACATTACTGTACCTCTCAACACCAATGGAGCACTCGTAGTTATCGCTTCAGGAGATATCACCATCGATCCGGATGTTACTCATGTTGATGGGTACTTTATTGCCAATGGTTCAATTACAACCGAGTCTACTGAATCGGGTGATGACACTCAACTTGTTATNNTAAGGGAGGATTGATCAGTTGGGATAGTACAGATGGTATCATCCTCCGTCGTGATTTAGGTTCAGCTAACCCAGTGACTAGCAATCTGAGTACTCCAGCAGAGGTATTTGTTTTCCGGCCTGATATGCTCACGACATTACGGTCTGTGACAGAAGTTCTGGATTATAAAGTTACCTGGGAGGAAGTAGAACCGTAAGCACACTAGTTAAAAATTGTGTAGAATAGTTAGTAAACTACCATGTCATATCTAAAATTACTAGGAATTATTTCAGGCGTTATTATCATCAGTCTTTTACTGATTGTTGCGGTGGTGGTTGACACTCCTGTTTTTAATGCGGTGCGTCAAATGATACCGTTTGTTACCAATGAATCAGACATCAGGTCTACAAGTGGAGATACTTTGCCTGAAGAAGTGCAGGTAAGCAATATCTATACGGTTACGGTTGGCACCTATAACCGTCGGCAATACACGGTTGATGAAATGGAAAAGATCGGGTCAGTTGCAATAAAAGGACCGGCAGAGTTCAGACAATATCTTAAAGATGTTTTCCATGTTATTGAAAAAGATCCGGCTGCTTATGAATTGGTTAATACTCAGTTGATTTCCTTGGAAGTAATCGATGCTGCTGACCAGGATAATATCATGTTTGGGATCAATGACCAGATAGGTGAGGGAGCAGGAGTGGTTTCGTATCCCGTTTTTACAGCAGACAGTAATCCGGGTTTTAAAGAATTTATGACAAACAGAGTAGCAGTCGAGCTGGTGTTGTCTGCCAAGATGTCTCAACTGGCCCAAAACGGCCATAAACTGGTTCGCTATGATGTGCCGGAAAACCTCAAACAGAGCAATGAAGCCACTTGGGAGCAGTACACGGTACGGAAAAATGAGGCTACTATTGAGGCCTTGAGAGCGGTTCAAGCCTTTATTACTACAGCCGGCTTACCACAAATGCTGAACACAATGTTTGAAAACCGGATTGAATACTTAACCAAAACGGTTACCGAGATTAAAGAGAGCTAAAGACGAGTAAATATTAGAGATAGAAGAGGTTATAAATATATATTTTTGCTTGATAAAAGACCTATAGTATGATATACTATACAGCATACACAATTAAATAAAACAAATATATGTGTAATAAATGTGTATAAAGAAGCAATTATAAGACGTGAAAGAACCCCAATTACTGTTCCCGGAGGTCCAAGTATTGAAGATATTAGAAATATTAGAAGAGGTGATAGATCTGCGACAGATTTTGTAAATGGTGTTGCTCGTGTTAGTGGAAAACTACTTCCATGTACATGTATTGGAGGAATTTTTGCTGTCAGTACTGCTGTCGGTTGCGCACCTGAATCTCCAAAAACTGCCATTGTCGAACCACAAGAACCAGGAGCCAGCCAACCAGGTCAACCGACTTTTACCACCGAGCCGATTGCAACCGCACAACCAACAAGATCTCCTGAAACAGCCAAAACGGCTACAGCTAAACTACCTGAATCAACAAAGATTCTAACAGCGACAGAAAAACTAGCTGTACCAACAGCTACTGAGGGAGCTACTGCTCGTCCACCTTTTGCATCAACTACACCTGAACAGGTTGTTAAACCAGAATCACAAGAAAACCAGTTAGCAAAAATTGCCCCTGATCTTCCTTTTACAAATAAGGAAATAGTCGGTGATACAGTAGTCTGGAGAGCTCAAAAAGATAATCCGTATGGGGTAAAAGAAAATGAAAAGATTGGTTTTCTGACACAGAATGACGTAGTGAAAGTAGTCAAGGATGGGGCAAATTCAATCGATAACAAAGATAATCTCTCTACTGCATACACCCCTGCTCTAAAAGCTGAAGTTTTAGAGTATTTGGCACGGAAAGAAGGGGCACTTGTTGTCATACCCTTTCTTAAGTCAGAAGGGGAAGTTTTTGGTGAAATCATTATTGGTGGTGTTTCGGCTAGAAACAAGATGACTGGAGGGACAAATACATTCATTGCTTTTCAAACAAAAGCGGGGATACGGTTAGGGGTTCCATTCCTTTGTAAGGAGGACAAATATTTATCTGGTTTGTCAATGGGAAGAGATGTGAGTATATATCCTGCTTCTTTTTGGAAGGCACAGGGAAATACGTTTTCTAGTCCATTAACTCTAGAACAAAAAAGAGACTTCTTAAAGTTTGATGTGGCTGTTGGCTCAATTACTTCCCAGGAGTTCAGTGCAAAACCTGGTAAACAGATAATCTTAAAAGAAGGTCCTTTATTTACTTCTGCCGATGAAATTATGATCACGCAAAAAGCCGTAGAGTTAAAGGTATCAAAAATGAAGCCGAATGCATTTATTTATCTCTCTGGTACACATGACACACAGAGAGTACCAATTAGTCTGTCAGACATGCTTTCTATTAAAAAAGATGGGCGAGAATTTTTCCCTATCGCTTGGGATGGAAGAGAAAGAACTACAAAGTAATTATACTATTAATTTGCTTGAAAATAAGCCTATAAAATGATATACTAAA
>DCTD01000006.1:645-948 GCA_002335355.1 Patescibacteria group bacterium UBA1449 | reverse complement strand
AGCGCAGTAGAAGCTACTCCTGTTCATGCAGAAAGTAACTCTACCGTTTCCCCTAAAAACGTAGCTGATACGTATATTCCTGGCGAAGAAACCAATAAACTAATGAACATGTTTACTACAGAACCTTTTGAGGAGGAAGTATTGATGAAAGCAATGAGTGTTAATGGGGTTAATGGACAAGAAACACCGGAGTTTAAGCTTGGGTTTAAAGCTCTCTGTGATGCGCTTGGGGAAGAGCAGTGTGAGAGAATTGTGGGTGAACCTTTAGAAAATGAGCACTGGGGAGATAACGGAGATTCACTG
>DCTD01000006.1:0-601 GCA_002335355.1 Patescibacteria group bacterium UBA1449 | reverse complement strand
ACATGGATAAATGGACCTTATGGTATACAAGAGCGAGGAAATAATGAGCGGTTTCCTTGGGAAAATGATGGTCAGACCAAAGAAATGGATCAAGGGCAATATAAAGCCATTGATAGTCTTGAAACAACGGTGAACGGAAATACATATAGGGTGAAAACTATGGCTTCGNNGTTTATCGCTCAAGAGGGACAGATTAATGGGTTTACAGAAGTTAGATATATTGCAATTGGACCAAATGAGGTCTTAGACGTGCCTCGAGACGCAATAACACAAAGAGGGACAAGAGAATATCCATTTGGCTGGTTTGGTGTGAAACGGTCTGGTGATGTACTAACCATATTCTGGAAACAAGATATGCGTACTCCGTTTGGACAGCCAGGTGTAATAGAGGAAGTACGGGTAGGTGTTCAATCACAGCTTGTTAAATGGTGTATAACCGGTGGTAAAGNNACTTAACTTCTGATCAGATAGATAGACTTAACG
Organism: Patescibacteria group bacterium UBA1449; assembly: GCA_002335355.1. Lineage (GTDB taxonomy): Bacteria > Patescibacteriota > Microgenomatia > UBA1400 > UBA1449 > UBA1449. The sequence continues at coordinate 118 of DCTD01000006.1, read as the reverse complement.
GAACTAGGGATTGGGGATACACAGTATTTACTATTAAACAACAAGCATCGGCTAAGTAATAGAAAACAGGTTTTATTGACTTTTAATGCGGCTGTTATTACCATAGTTTCTATGGAAG
>DCTD01000070.1:18520-20310 GCA_002335355.1 Patescibacteria group bacterium UBA1449 | reverse complement strand
CTTTGGTATAGTACCGGTTGAAGCTCAGGCTTTTGGTAAACCGGTAATTGCCTACAGTAAAGGTGGTATACAGGATACAGTTGTACCAGGAAAGACAGGTATTCTATTTGCTGATCAAACACCAGATAGTTTAATACAGGCACTCATAGAGTTTGAACAAAAATCATTTAAAAAAGACGACTGCATAAAAAATGCGGCAGCTTTTTCCAAAGAGCGTTTCAAACATGAGGTTGAANNTGAAACGTATATAAACCATCTTTGGGAAGAGAGAGAAAAAAAACAATTGTTACTAACTCTGCCATAACAATCTGGCTAAACTGGATTGTGTTTTATGTATATGGCTTCATTTTCTAATCACATATTTGTTGTTATTCTCTGTGGTGGTGGTGGAACTCGGGTTTGGCCGCTTTCGGTAAAAAATAAACCAAAACAATTCCTAAACTTTTACTCAAACAAGACGTTATATCAAGATACAGTAGAGAGAGCTACATGGTTTGCTCCATGTGAGCGGATAATCGTGGTCACTAATAAGGCCTATGTTGATGAGATACGGAAACAAACTCCAGAAATTCCACCAGAAAACATTATCGCTGAACCGGAAAAGAAGAACACTGCATTAGCAATGGGATTAGTAGCAGCTTTTGTCAAAAAAAGAGATCCTCAGGGAGTGATTATCAACTTGGCTTCTGATCATGTCATCGGTAACAAAGAAGTCTTTATTAACACCTTACTGACGGCAGCCCAGATAGCGTATGAAGATAATGTGCTTGTTTCGGTTGGCATTACACCAACATTTCCTCATCCGGGGTTAGGGTATATCCATTGCGGAGAAAAAATTAAGGAAGTTAACAGTTTGCCGGTAACAAAAGTCTCTGAATTTAGAGAAAAGCCTGATATTGCCACAGCAGAGCAGTTTTTATCTACCGGTGAATACTTATGGAATGCCAACAACTATACCTGGACAGTAGAAGCAATATTACATTCTTTTGATACCTTAGCTCCAGATATTGCCAAAACTATTCATACTATTGAAGCAGTTATTGGAACTGACAAAGAAGCCCAAGTGATGACCGCAGCGTATAGTCAAGCTATAGAAGATCAAATAGACAAAGCCATTTCAGAAAAAGCAGATAATCTGGTAGTTATTCCCGGTACGTTTGATTGGCATGATATAGGGAGCTGGCAAGTTGTCTATGATTTGGGTAAAAAAGATGATAATGGTAATGTTGTTGTCAGAAGTTCTGAATCAGATGGTAAAGCACCACTTGTTGTCCAAGAGTCAACGAATAACTTAATCTACTGTAATAATCAACCAATGGCGGTGGTTGGTATTGACGACAGCGTTATTATTGACACCGGAGCAGGAATTCTCATTTGCGATCGGAAACGGAGCAATGACGTAAAAAAGATTGTTGAGGAGCTCAAAGAAAAAGGCTTCGAAGAGTATATTTAATTTCCTAACCTATGAACTTGGATGGTATTAAAACAGCAGATAGTTATGCTTTAAAACGCATCATTGATGTGGCTTCGGCTCTATCGCTGTTTATCCTCTTTTTACCGATTTGGGGAGTACTGCCGATATTGATAAAATTGGATTCGCCAGGACCAATTTTTTACCGTCACAAGCGTGTAGGTAGAGGAGGAAAAGAGTTTTGGTTGTACAAATTCAGAACCATGGTAAAGGATGCTGATGATATTCTTCACAATAAAGATAAAGCTTTACTTAAAGAGTTTAAAAGCGGTGATTGGAAACTAAAAAATGATCCTCGGATTACACCATTAGGTAAGTT
>DCTD01000070.1:9949-18503 GCA_002335355.1 Patescibacteria group bacterium UBA1449 | reverse complement strand
AACTTGAAGAACAAGTAAAGAAATATCCTCATACCCAAAAATATGTTAGAGATATCCTATCAGTTAAACCGGGAATTACCGGTCCATGGCAGACTTCGGGACGAAATGAGGTCCCTTTTGATAAACGGGCAGAACTGGATAGTGAATACGCTCGCAATCATAGTTTGATTCGTGATATAGTAATAATGTTGAAAACTCCAAAAGCAATGATATCTAAGTGGTAGCTGCCTCCACTTTTTGTCTGACATCAGTGGGAGCAGGTAGCGTTGATGTCATTTCTCGTTATTAACCAATTCGTTTATTATTATGGCAACTACAGCTTTAACTGATGAAGAAAAAAATGTGCTTGAAAAAACAAAAACTGATGAACAGAAACAAGTTAGTGATGAAATCATGCGGCAGATAGAAGAAGCCAACGAATCAGCTGGAAATACTTCTCAACCTGCACCAGTTGCTGATTCTTCTCAATCAAAAATAGAAGAAACCAAGGAAACTCAACCAAAACAAGAGGTTAGTTCAGATCAGAGTACAGAAATTAAAAAAGAAACTTCTGATAGTAGCGTTGCTGAATCAAACAACAAACCAGAACCGGCTGTACAGTCTACTAAAACACCAGTAGTCAACGTCGATACAGTTGAAAAAATGGAAACAGAAGACAAGAAAAGTGAACCAAGTGAACAATCGAGTGAAAACGCAGAAGAATTAATAGATGAAATAAGAGAAGTTGCTGAGGGTTTAAAAGAAATCGCTCAATCTGATCAAACCACTCCATCAGTAATGGGNNCATACTTCTGCACCTACTACTCAACCAGTTCTTAGTGCTAGTCAAGAACAATCACAAAACGGACCTGTAAGTAACGCAAGTTCAACACCAACAATTCAGCCAATTGTGAACACAGCCCCAGCCCCTTCATTTGTATCTAAACTACTAGCTCGATTGCCTTTTAAAAAGACAAGCAAAGATGAGTCTATGAATACTGACAAAACAGTTGCTCCAATATCAACGGAAGTAAAGAAGAGTAGAGCAAGTATGAAAGCAGTAAAAATCGGTGCTGTTATCACTGCGGTATTGGTTGTGGCAATTGCTGCAACTGGAGGGTTAATATACTTTTTAGTTCAACCGGTGATTGCTAACGGTCAGAAAACCATGGCTTTGGCTAAGGAATCATATCAATTCCTAAAAACTCAAGACTTACCAGCTGCAGAAGCCAAACTTAAAGAAACAAAAGAAAGTCTTTTACAAACTCAGCAAGATTATAGAAAACTGAGTTGGCTTAGGTATTTCCCAGTAATTTCTACCTATCAGCAGGACGGTGAAGCTGCTTTTAACGCAGGTATTGCCGGAATTGAAGCAGCAGAGATTGCTGTTGCTGCAGTAAGCCCGTATGCTGATGTTTTAGGATTTAAAGGACAAGGGAGCTTTGAGGGTGGGACAGCTGAAGACAGAATTGCGAAGATGGTGGAAACGTTTGATAAAGTCACCCCAAAGATGGAAGAGATTTCTATGAAACTGGTTACGGTCAAAACAGAGATGGATAAGATCAACCCGAATGATTATCCTGAGCAGGTTCAAGGTAAACAAGTACGATCCAAGTTATTAGAAGTAGAGAGTCTGATTGAAGAAATGACAGTGGCCGTAACCGATGCGCGCCCTATTATCGAAGTACTACCTCAGATTTTAGGGTACCCTGAGGGTAAAAAATACCTTGTTTTGTTTCAGAATGATGGTGAACTGCGCCCCACAGGCGGTTTTATGAGTGCTTTCGCCGTTTTACATGTTGATAAGGGGAGAGTAAAAGCAGAAAAAAGTGATGATATATATAGTTTGGATAATAAGTTTAATAAACGGATTGAGCCACCGGAGGCAATTAAAAAGTACCTAAATGAAAAAGTCTGGCACTTGCGGAATATGAATATGTCGCCTGATTTCAAAGTTGCCATGGATACTTTTGAGCCTTACTACAACGAATTACCTGGAGAGTATGAAGTTGATGGCATTGTTGCCATTGATACAGAAGTTTTAAAGAGAATCGTTGAAGTGACTGGTCCACTGGAAGTAACTGGGTATGGAACGTTTACAACAGAAAACGATAAACGTTGTAACTTAGCTCATATTGTTTGTGAACTGGAGCACATAATTGATAAACCATTAGCAACTCTAGTTACCAACCGTAAAAGTAGTATTCTTGGGCCGATGATGCAGGCATTACTGCAAAAATCAATGGGAGGAGGCAAGGAACAGTTGGCCAAGTTATTGCCTCTTGGCTTTGAGTTGTTAGAAGAAAAGCATATCCAAGTTTACTTTAAAGATGAAACAGCACAAAAAGCGGCCGAAGCTTTTAATATTGCCGGTAGGATTGTTGAGTTTGATGGTGATTACTTGGCAATCAATAATACCAATTTGGGCGGGGCAAAATCGAACTTTTATATTGAAGATACTGTCGAACAGGATATTGATATCCAACCTGATGGAACGATAGTTAAGAAAGTAACTATTTCGTATACTCATACAGAACCAATGGATAACTGTAATCTTGAAGCAGGACAACTTTGTTTGTCAGGTATTCAGAGAAACTATTTCAGAGTCTATGTACCAAAAGGTTCAGTATTAAATGGTAATGAAAGTTTAGGCTCTCAAGTTGAGATGCAGACAGGGGAGGAATTTGGCAAGACATACTTTGATGGCTTCTTTGAATTGCGTCCTGAATCAAAAGTCAAAGTACAGTTAACCTATACCTTGCCGTTTAAAGCCCAACCTGGGCAAGACTACAAGCTGTTAGTTCAAAAACAGGCAGGAACCAAAAATGACACCCATATTGTTCGGATTAGTGGAAAAGAAGAAGAGTTTGAACTAAATAAAGATACTCAAAAGAGTTGGAAGATATAACGGTTACTGTTGTATTTAAGACCACTGGTTGACTGTATCAATCAGTGGTCTTTTTAGTGGTATGATTAAACACTATGAATCAAAAAACATACCGATTACACGCTTTTATTCTTAAACGCAAAAACTATGGTGAAGCAGATAAGATAATCACTGTTTTTTCCCGTGAGTTAGGGAAAGCAATTCTGATAGCCAAGGGTATTAGGAAAATCAACTCCCGCCGGGCTGGAGCTTTAGAGTTACTCAACAAAGTCTCAATGATTGTATACAAGACAAAAGGGATGGATAGTATTGCTGAAGTTGAGCTTGTAACGAATAATTTTTCATTAAGCCAGGACTATCTAAAAACTCATGTTGCTTACCAGCTCATTGAACTTATAGACAAACTATCGGTTGAACACCAGGCAAATGAAGAGATATTTGAGCTGATGGAAAAAGCATTTACGTTTTTAGCTACTACAAAACTTACGAAAGAAAAAGCAGATAAGATCTTGGCCCGGTTTCAGATACGGATTTTAGAATATCTTGGGTTTGGCGTTCCAACAAGTGATACCTATGAAGTTTTGAAAGAATATATTGAAAACATTATCGAAAAAAAACTTGTTGCTGGTCAGCACTTAGAGCTATAACATTTCACCTCTTCTTCATTTACAACTCATATACTAACGTTAGAGTCATCTACTCTTTTTATCTCTATGCTTAAAGATGAAGAACCAGCTGAGATACATGAATTAAATAACGAAGACCGTTTTTTATACTTACCTGATGATCCTCAGGTAAAAGATCAATTACTTCAAAATTTAGGTAGGTATTGGAAGAATATGTGGTATGACGAAGATCGAGATTATGTTTCTTTAGATACAAAATTAGCAATAAGACGTGATGCAGTTTATAAGTTTTGTATAGTTGCTGAGTTACTCTTTAATGATAAGAGTGGTACAGATCCCGAGGAATTATTTCGACATATAAGTAAGCACGATTGGGTCAGTAAAGACGAATTCTTTACAGCAGTAGACGTTATTAGAGATCTTATTAAGAGATTAGAAACTACTCATGAATAATTCTGAATATCTTGCAAAATAACTCAAAAAAGTGCTACCATACAGTTAGTAGTAAGCAGCTTTGATCGTTTGGCTAACGGTCGTTTCCGCGTAGGGCGGAAAGCTGCAGTCTAAAAAGAGGGCAGCTGATTGGTTTACCATCACTGCCAAGTAGGGTGGAACCGCGGAGACATTTACACCTTCGTCCCTACATTATTATTAAGTTAGTAATGTAGGGGGGAAGGTGTTTTTTTCTGCAAAGCAGAACTGTGATAAACATTCCTAAACAAAAGTCATCATAAGGGCTAAAAAAGAGATAGAAAAGAAAATTTGTATTTGAAAGATATATTTGCTCTTCAAGGTTACTTACGATGATAGTATGTACTTATGTCAGATGTCATGCAGTCAGTTGTTGCTCTTGCTAAACGTCGTGGATTTGTCTACCAAGGATCTGAAATTTACGGAGGTTTGGCTAATACCTGGGATTATGGACCGTTAGGAGTAGAGTTATTGCGTAATATTCAAAACCTTTGGTGGCAGACGTTTGTTCACAGGAGAAGTGACATGTTAGGGCTTGATACAAATATCCTCATGAGCCCAAAAGTATGGGAAGCTTCGGGTCATGTTCAGAGTTTTACTGATGCTCTGATAGATTGTCGAGAGTGTCAAAACCGGACTCGGGTTGATCACTTAATTGAAGACTATTTTGAGTCACAGGGAAAAGAAATAAAAGTTGAGGGGTTGTCATTGGAAGACCTGGAAAAGATTGTTACTGAAAATAAGATCCCTTGTATTAAATGTAATAAAGTGAATTGGACAAAACCTAGGAAGTTTAATCTTCTTTTTGAAACTTCTGTAGGTATTGTTACCGGAGAAAAAAATACAGTGTACTTGCGGGGAGAGATTGCCCAGGGAATGTTTGTAAATTTTAAGAACGTTTTAGACTCATTTGGTGGCAGAAGACTACCATTTGGGCTGGCTCAGAGTGGAAAAGCCTTTCGTAATGAGATTACGCTTGGGAATTTCATTTTTCGGACTTTGCAGTTTAATCTCTCAGAATTTGAGTACTTCTTTGATCCCGATGAGCAGGACTGGAGTAAGTTATATGAATATTGGCAAGAAGAAATGTGGCAATGGACAACTGAGATATTAGGGATTAAGGAAGAGCATCTGAGGTGGAGGGCACATAGTGATGAGGAACGATCTCACTACTCGAAGCGGACTGAAGATATTGAATACCTTTTCCCCTTTGGTTGGAAAGAAATGTATGGCTTGGCGTATCGCACTGACTACGACTTACGTAACCATATGGAAAAATCAGGGGTGGATTTGCGGTATACCGATCCAGTGACCAATAAAAAGTTCATCCCTCATGTGATTGAACCAACGTTTGGAATGGATAGGACACTGTTAGTCACTTTAATTGAGAGTTACGTTCAGGAAGAAAACCGGGTAGTTTTGCGATTGCCTATCGCTTTAGCTCCATATAAAATTGCCGTGTTTCCGCTGGTCAAAAACAAAGAACAGCTAGTTACTAAAGCCCGAGAGATTTATCAAACACTTCAGCAGCAGTGGACAGTTGCATGGGACGAACGGGGTAACGTTGGCAAACGGTATTATGCTCAGGATGAAATTGGTACCCCCTTTTGTATCACGGTTGATTATGATACGCTTGAACAAGGAACGGTAACAGTACGTCACCGGGATACAATGCAGCAAGACAGAGTTGAAGTTGCTCAGTTAGAAGCCTATTTTGCAGATAAAATTAAGTAAACAATCAAAAATCAGTCATGCCGAACAGAGGCGATATATCTTACTTAATTTGGTGTTATTGCAAACCAAGTTAGTCGTCTTCGCCGGAATGACAAACAAGCTATGAAAAAATATGTACCACTCCTTGTAGGGCTTGTCGTTATCATCTTGTCTGCAGGAGGATACTTTATCATTCGAAAACCTAGTGCTAATACACAACCACCTGACTTAGTTGAAACTCCGCCAACAGTTTCCAAGGTTAACACCTTACCGATGGCTCAGCGTCCTTATGTTGCCTTAATCCCACATTCAAACAATGACAGTTCTATTGGGTGTAATGGTGTGGATTTACTGGTAGAAAACTTAAAAAATGGTGAAAACATGGCTGAGTATGAACTGGAATATACCACCACAAAACTGATTCAAGGGGTTTTTGGCCGAAGAGATTTTTCTGATCCTAAAGCAACCCATAAGCCACTGGAGTTTGGAACCTGTTCTAAAGGGCGTTGTAAGTGTGATGCTGATGTCACTGGAGGCAGTCTAAAACTTACCTTTACCGGTGGCCAGGAGTATGTTTTGAAAGGTGATTTTACTCAACAAAATGTTGGGGAAAAGCAAGGCAAACTAACGTCCCGTGATGTGAGGTTAACCATTGATGTTAATGGTGCTTTACCAAATACTGCAGATATTATCATCACCAACACTTTTGGATTACCTAAAGATCTAACAGATAAAGTGATCTTAGGACCCTATGGTATCTTTGCTGAGAAAACAGATGTGCTTAAAAAACCTATGAAAGTGACACTGCAATCTCAAGAAGCTGCCCAGGGCAAAGTCCAGTTTTATGATGGCAAGGAGTGGAACGTAATGGAAGCTACAGTTGATGGGGATAAAGCAACCTTTGAACTCAGTCAAATGGGAGTAGTAGTACTAACAGAGTAAATATCTACTTTCTAAATAAGCTTTCTAAACCGACTCTATGATTACATAGTGCAGGTCTTGAACGATCAGCACATTCCTGTCGTATAGAGCTAAGATACTGTTCATAAGAATCAGTGAAGGCTTGATTATCAAGACCGTATTCGATTTTTGTAGTATCATGGTTAAAACGAACAATGAGGTTACACTGATTTCCTCTGTGTTGTGAAAGAGAATGTCTGGATATGGTCACTGGGAACGTGCAGCTTCCGTCTAAGCCTACAAAATGATATCCTCCTGATATTGAAATCATGCCCCCTCTGGCTATTGTGCGCTCTATAGCACATTGCTGCATTTCTAGAGTTATCCCATCTTTTGATAACGTTCTAAGGTCTTTTCCGAAGTCTTCCGGTTTTACTGTTGGGTATGTAGTTTTTGGTTGGTATGGTTGCTTGACTAATCTTTTACCATGAATGTCTATCACTTCTACAAAAGTATTCCACGATCCAAATATTTCTTTACCTACTTTTCTTAGACGTTTAAGTTCAGCAACAATCTGTTGATTTCTGGGGTCGTTCTCTAGTATTTGTTGAGTTTCTTGCCAAAGAGCGTTAAAGTGTTCGGCTGATTGCAGCCGCATTCTNNTTGAACTCTGTCCTCCTCAGTTACCGTAGCCAGGCTTGGAATAGCGCATGCAAATCTTCTGAGACTGGTTAATAAACTACCTCGTTCTTTTGATGACATAAAACAAAAGTTTTTTTGATTATAACATAGACACTTATAGGCTTGAATATAACCTATTCATTTTAACGTACTCTCTTTTAAAAAACCAAGCAATTCAGTATTGACAACAGGCTAGAAAAAGTATTTAATGGTGAATAGTGGTGAATTGTGGTGAATACAGAATAACAAATGTTTTTAGGCCATTATTTAACGAACATTGACAACCAAAAAAGCCGCACAGCTGTCCCAAGCGTCTTTAGGAAGATACTGGGCAAAAAAGCCATCATTACCAAAGGGTATGAGAACTCACTTTTGCTTGTCAAAACTGACGATTGGACAAATATCATCACAACTGTCCTTGGTCAAAACTTTTTAAGCGGAATGTCCCGGCAAACTGACCGTTTTTTACTCGGTAATGCTTTTGAAGTCGAGTTTGATGCTCAAGGCCGGTTTATTATACCGCAGGCTTTACGGGAGTACGCCAAAATCGGCAAAGAAGTTTTATTTGTTGGAGTTGGTAACCGTATTGAGATTTGGGACAAAACCGCATGGGAAAAGAATGACCAGTATTTAAACGAAAATATTGCACAAATATCAGAAAGTTTGAATGAAAAACACACAAGCCGAGAGTAAGTACCACACACCTGTTCTTTTAAAACCTACGCTCGATATTCTTAAGATCAAGCCAAACGAGTGGTATATAGATTGCACCGTCGGAGGAGGAGGCCATAGCCTGGAGATCCTTCGTAACGGTGGAAAAGTACTTGGTATTGATCAAGATGAAGCTGCTATACGTGAAGCTCAAATACGCCTGAGTGAAGCCTGCCCCTCAGGGGTGTTTGAGCTGGTGAAAGCCAACTTTTCACAACTAAAAGAAATAGCTTACGATAAGCAGATTCAACCGGATGGTATTCTCTTTGATTTAGGAGTATCCAGCTATCAACTTGGAGGTAACGGNNAGTTGATGAACCGTTAGATATGAGGATGGATCCGCAAAACCAAACGGTTACCGCCAAAGACTTAGTCAATGGGCTTTATGAACCAGAGTTACAAAAATTACTAACTGAATATGGAGAAGATCAACTGGCTAAAAGCATTGCTCGCGCTCTTGTTTGGGCCCGTAAGTCCAAACCAATTGAGACTACCGGAGAACTAGCCCAAATCGTTGGCGATGTTTACAAGCGAGCATACAAAGGCCGCAGTCGCATTAACCCGGCAACTAAAACCTTTCAGGCTT
>DCTD01000070.1:4344-9944 GCA_002335355.1 Patescibacteria group bacterium UBA1449 | reverse complement strand
CATTATCTGCCGCGTTTGCAGTGCTCAAACCTGAGGGAAGATGTGTTGTCATTAGCTTCCATGGTTTGGAAGACCGGATTGTTAAACAAACTTTTAAGGAATGGCAACACCAGCAGCATGGAATGGTAGTTACAGAAAAACCGATCATTGCAACTGAAGCAGAAGTTAATAACAACCCAAGAAGCCGCAGTGCTAAGCTGAGGGCTTTTGAAAAAAACTAATGAAAACTATCTCTGCNNTTACGTTAAACCACTTACTCATTGTTGTGTTAGCGTTTTTAATCGGTACCCAAGTTTATATTAGCAATAAGATTGCGACCTCAGGGGAACTGCTGAGTGAGCTTGAACAAAAAACAACGGTTCTTGAAGAACAAAACCGGCAACTTCTGTCTGAAAATGTCAATTACATGAGTCTTCATGAGCTTTCAGCCAAAGCCCAGGAACTAGGGTATGTTGAACCTCAAGAAATTCTTAACTTTGGCGATACTGACACATTAGCTCTCCGATAATTTTCTTTAAAAACTAGTTATGGTCTTCTAAAAAAGATGACAGTATAGTACGTCTTAGTGTATTCTTAATAGTGCATGCAATCATCGTTTCGTATCTCTGTTGTTGTCGTTTTTTTCTTTGTTTTTGCCGCTGTTATCATCACANNCTGGCAGGTACTTAATAACCAGAAGCTTTCAGTTGCCGCTTCTTCTCAACGACAATCTATTGCAGAACTCCAACCGGTACGAGGCAATATACTTGCTTCAGACGGTTTTCCTTTAGCCATCAATCAAGAGGGGTACTTGTTCTATGCTAATCCTCAGGAAATATCAGTTCAACCAAACGTTTTAACTGAGATGCTAACACCACTGTTAACTCCAGGTCTAGATGATATCAAGATTGCATCCGATGCTACTCAAGAAGATATTGAGGCAATTCAGGATGAACTGACAAAACAAACCAAAGAAAATCTCCTGTCACAGTTGTCTAAAAGTGATCTTGTTTGGGTGCAGCTGAAACGGAAACTATCGGCCGAGAAACGAGAAGCAATAGAGCAAATGCAACTTGCTGGTTTGGGGTATGAACCTGAACCTGTTAGAGCGTTCCCCGAAGCCTCAATGGCAGCCCACATTGTTGGTTTTGTTGGTCAGGATGACACCGGCAAGTTTACCGGTTACTTCGGGCTTGAGGGCTACTATAACCTGGATTTATCAGGACGGATGGGAGTTGTTAAACAGGAAAAGGATGCCATAAACCGGCCGATACCGATCGGGAGGTTTTGGGATCAGAAAAAACGGGATGGTCGACATCTGCAGCTCTATTTAAACAGAGGTATTCAGTTCTTTGTTGAAGAAGAGCTAAAACAAGCGGTTGAACTCTACCAAGCCAAGTCCGGTTCAGTAGTAATTATGGATCCCAAAACCGGTGGGATTATTGCTATGGCGTCCACACCCTCATTTGAGCCGGCTCACTATACCAAGTACACCTACGAAGATTATCTTAATCCAGTTGTTTCAAAAGTCTATGAACCTGGCTCAACATTTAAAATACTCACGGTTGCTTCAGGTATTGAAGCTGGTTTGATTGAACCCTCAACTGTGTGTGATATCTGTGATCGGCCATTTCAAATCGGAAAATATACTATTCGGACCTGGAATAATAAGTACTACAAAAACTCAACGATAACTGAAGCCTTAGCCCACTCAGATAATGTTGGTATGGTTTTTATTGCTCAGAAATTGGGAATTGAGACCTTTGTGTCATTTATCAAAGACTTTGGTATTGGTTCAATGACAGGTATTGATTTGCAGGGAGAAGTTGCTCCGCAATTGCGGGATCAATGGGCAGAGGTAGATCTTTACACAGCAGCTTTTGGCCAGGGTTTAATGGTCACGGGAGTTCAGATGGTCGCTGCTGTAGGAGCAATAGCCAATGAGGGCAAATTGATGCAGCCCAGGATGGTAGAAAAAGTGATTGATACTGATGAGGAAATTATAATCCAGCCCAAAGTGGTCCGACAGGTTGTTAGTCCTCAAACGGCAAAAACGGTAACTGATATGATGGTAGCCTCAGTGGAAACTGGTGATGCCCGGTGGGCCCGTCCAGTAGGTTATAAAATTGCGGGAAAAACCGGTACAGCTCAAGTATCAGTTGGGGGCAAGTATGATGAAAGTAAGACAATTGCTTCGTTTATTGGCTTTGCTCCGGCTGATGATCCACGGTTTGTGATGTTAACCATTATTGAAGAACCGAAGACATCCGAGTGGGAATCTGAGACAGCGGCTCCACTATTTTTTAAACTGGCCAAGAAACTTTTTGTTTATCTGGGAATCCCACCCGGTTAACAGAGTTATATCTCTTGCTAACTGATTACTTTATGCTAAAGTACGTTGTAAAATTATTTTAATATCATTGTTCATAGTAAGAAACTGAGCATAATAAACAGAAAATGAACCTCATTCATGTCTTACGCCAATCTGCTCCGGTAGTCGCTTTCCGGAATCTTGTGCCAGATTCTACTGTTAACCTGCTAAAACACCTCCCCATGGCACTAATGGCAAATATTACGTATGGGTTTCCCTCCAGAAGATTAACCATTATTGGTGTTACCGGTACCGATGGTAAAACAACAACAGCTACCATGCTCTACCACATCCTGCATGAAAGTGGCTACAAAGTTGCCCTGATATCTACCGTTGCTGCAAAAATCGGCAGGCGCGAGATCGATACTGGATTTCATGTGACTTCACCTGACCATTTTCCGTTACAAGGCTTGTTGAAAGTCATTGCTGATAATGGGTTTACCCATGTGGTTTTGGAAACGACATCTCATGGGTTTGCTCAACATCGGTTGTGGGGGGTTAGGTTTACTGGTGGGATAGTAACCAATATCACAGAAGATCACCTTGACTATCATAAAACTTGGGAGAATTATGCAGCTGCCAAAGCAAAACTCTTTGCCCACACCAAATTTGCAGTTCTTAACACTGAAGATAAGTCATTCGCTTTCTTGAAGAAACGGGTTAAAGGGAAAGTTGTCACCTATGGAATGGAAAAAGGGGATATAAACATAAAAACATTTCCAATCAAGCTCTCAGTACTTGGTACCTTTAATTACGCTAATGCCTTAGCTGCCAGTGCAGCAGCGCTTGAATTAGGAGTGAGTGGGGATAAGATTAAAAAAGCTTTGTTGCTTTTTGAAGGGGTATTTGGACGGATGCAAGTAATGCATCAAGAGCCTTTAGTCATTGTTGATTTTGCTCACACACCAAACGGTTTACGTACGGCACTCAAGTCCTTGAGACCGGCATGTAAAGGTAGGTTAATTGCGATCTTTGGCTGTGCCGGCGAACGGGACTGCAACAGGCGTAAAATGGGGAAGGTTGCTGCGGAATTGGCAGATATAACCATCATTACTGCTGAAGATCCACGCTGTGAGGGGGTTGAGCATATCAGTGCTGAGATTGCAGTTTGGGCAAAGAAAGGTGGAGGAATATCAGTTTCTAAAGATGAAGTTATGAAGCACAAACGCTTTAAACACCCTGTTTACGTAACGATTCCTGACCGGCAAGAAGCGATCAATTTTGGTATAAAAACTGCCCAGAAAAAAGATATTGTAGGAATTTTTGGTAAAGGTCATGAACAGTCTATGTGTTTTGGGACGGAAGAAGTCCTCTGGACAGACCAGGAAGCAGTTAAAAAAGCTATCAAACAAACACAAATCAATAGTAGCTCTCTTGTAAAAAGACCTATAGTATGATATATTTCAATAGTACCATACATACTAAAATATTTAGAATTCTATAGAATTTTCATGTTTTGCCCATTACCCGAGTATCTAACTTGATACAAAAGAAAAAAGCACCTACCTCATTCAAGTTCGAATCTCCATTTGAGTTCTTTCAATCTAATCACTCAAATCCATAATGTATGTAACCTATACATTTGCTTGAAAAAAAGCCTATAAAATGATATACTAAAATGTAGTAAAGATAGTATTAACAATAATTATACACATCATATACACATAACTAAACTATATTATAGGCAAGTTATCGGAAGAAACTTGTTTTTATATGAGAAACAAAGAACTGCTTGGTGCAGTATCAATTGTAGCTGCTGGAGCAGCACTCCATAGCGCAGTAGAAGCTACTCCTGTTTATGCAGAAAGTGATTCTACCGTTTCTCCTAAAAACGAAGCCGATACGTATACTCCTGGTGAAGAAACAACTAAACTAAAGAACATGTTTACTACAGAACCTCCTCAGAGAGAAACAATCCTGGAAGCAATGAGTGTTAATGGGCAACAAAAACCGGAGTTTAAACTTGGGTTTAAAGGTCTCTGTGCTGCGCTTGGGGAAGAACAGTGTAAGAACATTGTGGGTGAACCTTTAGAAAACGAGCATTGGGGAGATAACGGAGATTCACTGCAACAAACCAGTAAAGGATTGATGGCTTGGCGTAAGGTTGATAACTGGACAGCGTTTACGAATGGATCACGAACATGGGTAAATGGACCTAATGGTATTCAAGAACGGGCGAATGATGAGCGTTTTTCTTGGGAAAATGATGGTCAGGACGTAAGTGAGAGTAAGTATCCAATCCGTTACAGTTTGGAAACGATGGTTAATGGGATAAAATACCGTTTGCAGATGAGGTCCAGTGGTGCAGCACAGTACTATGTCGGCATTAATGGTGATAAAGCTGAGGCTCTGCGGCAGTTTATCGCCCAAGAAGGGCAGATCAATGGGTTTAACAAAGTGAATTTTATCGTCTTAGGGCCAGATGAAAAAATTGAACTACCTGAGTATACTTGGAGGGGATATAAGGAATATTCAATGGGAGCATTTGGTGTACAAAGATCTAGTGATGTACTTGACTTCTACTGGCAAATGCCTAAAGATATTCACCTTAACAACCCTGACGTGATGGAAAATGGGATAAGATCAACACTTGGTGCGAAATTTGTTAACATCCTAGCAACTGGTGGTACTGATATTTATAATAGTAGATATACTCTTGAGGAAAGATTGAGAATTGACGCTACCCGAGGATGGGCATATACAGCTTTTAATGTCATTCCATCTACAATCAAATAATTGTCATAAAGAGTTTTATTGACTTTCTGTGCGGCTATTATTACCATAGTTTCTATGGAAGAAAACAGCCGCATTTTTATTGCTCCCTCGTCAAAAACTTTTTTCCGTAACTATGTAAAACAACTAGTAATTGCCATTACTCTATTGAGCATTATTATCTTAATAGGCGGGTTGGTTTTTCTATTGAGTGAGGGGTTTTTAACAGAATTTTCCAACCGGACCGATAACACAGAGAGTGCCAAACCAAGCTTTCAAGAGAGTAAAAACCACACACAAAGTTCAATTACTGTAAAAAACCTTAGTGAAACAGACTTGAGAGAATGTACTATCACTAAAGACGGTAATCCTCTTGTTAGCGATGTCAGAATTCTGGAGAATGGTACTGTTGGAACATTAACCGGTAATATCAATTCGATTAATTATGATGAGGCAACCCAGAAAGCAGTTATTGAGCTTTTGTCTTTTAAAGCAGAACAAACATATACGTTTTCAATCTTAGAAGAAGCTGGACTTG
>DCTD01000070.1:0-4334 GCA_002335355.1 Patescibacteria group bacterium UBA1449 | reverse complement strand
TTTTAACTGCTCTCCTGGTGTAGAAAATTCTTTCAGGATTACTCGGCTTGCTATAACAGGAAAATAGATCATATTGACAGCCCTTTCACGATTAGGATAAGCTTAAATAGATGATAAAGTATTTTTTCCTGTTCTGTATTGCTGTTTTTACTTTTTTATTCATTTCTCCCCAAGAAGCTAATGCCTGTACAGGTGCATATAAAGAACTAGCATCATCATGTGAACAGGCTATATGTTCAGGTTATCCTGTTTCCGGAATATGGCAAGGGTATGTGAAATACTCTGATGATCCAGCTTTGATTAACGGCACTTGTACACAGCTCGAATATTTTCCAGATTCCACTTGTAATGTCAATGCCACTCGTGCTACTAATCCTTGTTCCGGTACATGTTCTTCACACAGCGAGTGCTGTAACGGATCAGATTGCGGTACCTGCGCTGGTGCTGGTTCTACGGCATTGACAGCATGCTTTGGGAATTATGGTTTACCTCCATACTGGTGCCAAGGATTTAACTGTGGTTATCAATGTACTAGCTCCTATACATGCGAACAGATACCTATAGGGATAGGTCTACGTGGTGGAGATTTGGCTATGTGTCAGGTTAGTTGTGTAGCACCGCCTCCACCTCCTCCTGAACCTGAACCTCCACCTCATGATCCAGGGTGTTCATATGAATGTGGTTCACATATAGAGGATTGTGGAGGTGGACAAGTAAGGCAATGTACCTATTTTGCGGCATATGAAAACACGTGTCATGATCCATGCAAAAGTGACTGTGGAGCATGTGAGTATCCTGCTAGTTGGTCTGGTCAGTGCACAACTGCCAACAATGCCCCTGCTTTCAGCGTGAGTGGTACCGGCAGTGGGACCAGTCATGCCTACTATGACAATAATCCCAGTACCCCAGCTTGGTTTGGGGAAAATGTGCCCTTTACCCACTACGTTGAAAACAATCGAAGCTTTACCTGGTATATTGATGGTATATCTCAACCACAAGGTACAACTGCCTGCAGTTACACACCTGCCTCTACTCCCGTACCTACCCCTATTCCTCTAGGCAGCTACAGCATCAGTCTACGAGGGAAATTTGTGTATCCAGATGGATCTAACTACGATGGGTTTGGGCTGCCGGAAGGCAAAGTGCCACTTTACAACTTTGAATACGATTCAGATAACGACTATGCTTGCCCCTGGGACAGATATGCTGACTATATCACCGACCTAGATGGTAGCACAGCCTACTCTGATTATGTCAGGTATGGTGGCTGGACCAGTAGACGAGCCTGGTCGAAAAGCGGTTTTCATTATGTCCAATTTGGCTGGCAGATACAGACTGAACATTACGCGCCAGGCGCAATATTGCGCTTTATGTGGCCACAGTTTCCCAGTGACTTCCGACTTAGACGAGAATTTGACCCGACTGCAGAAGGAGCAGAGGGAGATAATATTGCCAGTGAGTGTTGTAAAGATACGATGCTTCCACCAGTTAAGGATCTCCCTGGCTACCACTTTGATTACAGGATTCTTTGCGCTGAAGGCTGGAATCCTCAGATCATTTTTACGGTACAGCCACCGGCAAGGTTAACAGTTACTAAAACAGGTAATGGCAATGGAACAGTGAAAGGTGGGGAAACGAGTAACCTTAGTCAAGTGAGCTGTGGCAGTACCTGTAACTACACGTACTACAGAACCTCCGCAACTCTGACTAACAATCCCTTAGTTCAACTTGAGGCTATCCCGAATGTTGATAGCCGTTTTAGCGGTTGGACTGGCTGTGACATTATTTCCGGAACTACCTGTACTGTGTATATGAATAGAGCCAGGGCGGTTACTGCTACTTTTGATCCAGCCTTTGAAGTTTCCGGTAATGTCTATGTAAAGGGTTTTGGAGACACTAGTTGTACTGCAAGTCCAACCTTATATCCGGGTACACCTGCCATTACAACACTAACCCCCTTAGCTACTGTTTCTTATCCAAGTAATGGTAGATATACCGTATGGTTACCGGCCGGTGACCACACTATTACTCTTAATCCACTTGATCCAGTTAATTCGGTTGGGTATTTACTCTCACCTGCATGTCCGAGCCAAATCACGAGAACTGTCCCACCCAGCCAGACCGATGGCCACTTCTTTGTCTGGCCGCTTAATAAACTGGTGCCTGTTTTTTTGATTGCATATCAAACGAATCCCAGTAATAGTCATGCCTGGGAGCCACCTGATATGCAGCAGAGATCTCCTACACAGGTGACCTTTACAAATCAAACCGACGATCCTTACGTGCCCTATGGTAATCCTACGTATGTGATGTCCCTGCAAAATCGGGATAGTAACGGCACTGCAGTAACAGAAAATCCATCTATTGGGGCAAAAGGTACAACGTTAGTGCGGAGTTATGAGTGGGCTGGTGAATATCAAACTCACCTTATGGCAACCAATATAGCCGGTTCAGCTACTACTACCAAGACAGTGGCTGTTTATCCCTGTGTCCCGACTCAACCGGTGATCACGTACCCAACTGATAACGGCTTTTTAGAGCCAGAAGCAGCCATTAGATGGGATCATTCTGATGAGCTTTTTAATAACATCTGTCGGGATGCCCGCAATGGTGGCACAGTGACTACTGATATGAATGACCGCTACTATGTCTATATTGCTGAAGAGAGTAATGCAAACAGTGTTATTACTGCCGATCCGACCAGTAGCGATCCGAATATTGCTAATGGCGGTGGGACATTGCGTACTGAGTGCAGTAACCCATCAATGCAAACCTGCAATGTTGATGACCTTTATGCGCCGAACAAAAAGATGATTGTGAAAGTGATGGCATTCAATGGAGCAGGTGATAGTAATAACGATGGTGTTTTAGAGGGGATCATGGTTGGTGAAGAAAGAACATTCGGGATAACGACCTCTGAGATTGTCCGGTTTACCTTTGCCGTCATGCCGTGGTTACAGTTTGAGGGTGGGGGAGATGTCCATGCCAATGATCTAAAGGCCACGTCAATGTCATTGCCTATTAGTATAAAAATGCCTCCCGTTGAAACTTGTAATGATACGAGTCACTGTGAACCCTATCTTTTTACCGATAAAGGGGTAGCGACCGTTTCTAAGGGTAGTGTTGATATTAGTAGTCAGTATGAGGGTTATTCTCATCTTGCTAAAGGTAAAGGGGTTGTGGCAGCTAGCGGTACGTACCAAGGACCCCGGATGGACTACAACTACTGGCGGGCCAAGGTTGACTCATCAAGTCTTGCAGAGTTTAACAAATGGACTAGTGTTGAAGCTCCTCCCTCAGGTGAGGGTATTTACGTTAGTCAAGATGCTCTAAGTAATACGACAAGTTCAGACATTACAATAGGTAATTGGNNCCGTTGATAGTGCTAGTGGGGGAGCTTTTATGTTGGTGACGTCGGGAGACATACGTGTTAAACCAAACGTAACAAACGTTGATGGTTTATTTGTTGCGGAAACCATCACGACTGAAGTGGCTAATCCTGCCAAAACAATGGGTGATGGAGAAGATATTCAGTTAGTTGTTAACGGCAGCTTTATTGGCTGGACTGAAGTAGATCTTAACCGTGATCTTGGATGTAGTAATCCTGCAGGCAATAACACCTTTATGCCAGCTGAAAAGTTTATCTATAATCCTAAGATGGTGTTAAACCTACGAACCATGCCTGAACTGGCTGTGTTGCAGGAATCCAAATACTCTTGGGAAGAAGTCAACCCCTGACCGATATAATTATTCGTAATGAGTATCTTTTTGCTATTACTTTTCTACACCTGATATAATTACATTTTGTACTCTGTTGTTATGGACTTAAATAGCTATCAAAAGACTGCAACTATAGTGCTTGCTGCTGGTAAAGGAACCCGGATAAAGAACAAACCTGAGTTAGTTAACAAGGTAGTTCTTCCCATTGCCGGCCGGCCAATGATTACCTATACACTGGATATTCTTAATCATCTTGGTATAGGGCAAACTGTGGTGGTTGTTGGCTTTGCCAAAGAGTCGGTAGTGACAGTGCTGGGTGATGCTGTTGATTATGCTGTTCAGGAAGAACAGCTTGGCACTGCACATGCGGTTTTGGTTGCGCGGGATGCATTGGCAGGCAAAACAGGTTCCTTGGTTGTTCTAACGGGCGATTCTCCTTTGGTGAAGCCTTCAACTATTGAAGAGCTTGTTCGTATGCGTGAAGAAGCGAATGCGGCTGTGGTAGTTCTTACCATGGAGGCGGAAAATCCTTTTGGTTATGGTCGCATCGTTCGTGATGATGCGGGCGATGTATTAGCCATTGTTGAACAGAAGGACTGCACGCCCGAGCAGGC
>DCTD01000042.1:7651-15859 GCA_002335355.1 Patescibacteria group bacterium UBA1449 | reverse complement strand
TACCCCTTACCACTGCTTAAATCATTCCAAGCTACTTCTATTGGTTTTAATGGGTAGGTATTAGTTGCAGAGACTATGTAGTCAATCGGAAAGTAGTTAAACTCAACAGCCACAACCTGTCTATCCTGTTGTTTTGACCCTGAAAAGATGACATGGATTATCCCCTCATCAGGCTTTGGGGTAAGCACCTTATATTCACTTTTTTCATCAATAATTGGGGAGCGGAAAAAGTCAATTCTGACAAAGTCTGCCTCAGATAAGCTTATGGCTGGAACAAACGCTGTTCCATTAGACTTTAGATACGTGATGATCCCAGATGGGAAATCAATATCAGTAATATTCTGAGTGAGTTTGCTAAAGAATTGTTGGCCTTGCATGAGGGATTGTTCCCGTCCTGGCAGCTGTTTTTCTTGTAAAAGACCGGTGTCAGCTTGCCATTGATAATTTAAGATAAAAGCACCAGTAATAATATTGGTTTGAAGTGTCATTGGAGCAGAAACGTTTCGAGACCATTGATATATTTCAGGTGAAAGAATTTGTGGTTCAGTTCTAAAACCTAAGTTTTCAGCCAGTTGACGTGCCTGATCACCAGCACTAAAACTAGCTCGTTGATAGGGCATAAAGTACACTACTGCTCTATCGGAAAACTTTGGAAAACTACCGTTAGGAGTTTCAAGTTGAAATTGATAATCATAGTTTCCGATAGAGGGAAACTGAATTCGAGGTAACAGGCCGTACTCCATGGTTGGTGGAGGTGGAGGTGGAGGATAGAGATATTGATATAAAGCCCAACCCCACGTTAAAGTGTACCGCAAAACTATATAGGCAACCAAGCCGATTAAACTGTACTTTAAGCCTTTCCGAGTGTAATAAGCAGTTTCTGTCAGTGTTGTCATAAGTAGATAGAGAGAGTTAAGATCACTGATGTTGTTTCCTTTTGCATGTTCTGCTTTTTAGTATACTAGAAATTGTTCAGATTAGTATTGGCGTATATGCAGTTAATTAATCATACCCAAGATATTATTATTTGCAGTGAGATTTCTATTGCTGATAGTTTAGTGAGGAAATCAGTTGGTCTCATTGGTGCAACACATCCAAAATGTCTTTACTTTCAAACTCGACTTGGGATTCATACATTCGGAGTAAAAGTACCACTGACAGTATTAATCTGCGATAACGATTTGACAGTTCGTTTAATAAAGCATAAACTGCTGCCAAATAGGGTCTTTTTCTGGGATATACGATGGAATAACGTTATTGAGCTTCCTGATGGGGATTATCCGGTAGTGGTTGGGGATAGACTTCTAATTAAGTGATCTTTTCTATCAAGGTGTAATTACACCTCTTTACATCTTGATAGACTCATACTCTATGTCTGACCAACTCTTGTGTCCTCAGTGTGGCTATACGATTACGATAACTGAAGCTCTTTCCAAACAACTTCGAAAAGATGTCGAAGCCAAATTGACCGCGGAACTAACGAAAAAAGAAAAAGAGGTTGAAGAGAAATTGGCGGTTACAAAACAAAAGGAGCTTGAGTTACAACAACAAAAAGAAACGCTTAACCAAGAGATTTCCAAGAAAACAGAAGAACAAGTCCAAGTGTTAAAAAAGGAATTGTGGATAAAAGCTCAGGAAGCAGCTACACAGCAACAGAATCTAAAAATCAAAGATTTAGAAGAACAACTAAAAGAAAGACAACAAAAGACTGAGGAGTTGGAAAAACAAGAATTGGAACTTAGGAAACAACAGCGACAGCTGGAAGAAGCAAAACATGAGTTCGAGCTGCAGATGATACGTAAATTTGATGAGCAACGAAAAACCTTAGCAGAAGACATTGAAAAGAAAGTGCAAGATGAGATGCGTTTAAAACTGCTCGAAAAAGATAAACAGTTGGAGGACACAAAAAAAGCCTTACTCGAAGCACAACGCAAAGCAGCTCAAGGTTCCCAGCAGGCACAAGGTGAAGTCTTGGAATTAGATCTTGAAAAAACCTTAAAAGAAATGTTTTCCAGGGATGGTATTGAACCGGTAAGCAAAGGTGTGGTCGGAGCCGATATTATTCAACAAGTCTGTAATCCATCCGGACAGTTATGCGGGGTGATTTTATGGGAAGTTAAACAAACGAAACACTGGACAGAGGGATGGATTACTAAGTTTAAAGATGATTTGCGGGCGCAAAAAGCAAATATACCGGTTTTGGTGACTACTGCGTTACCCAAAGAGATTGACGGTTTTGGATTATATAAAGGAGTTTGGGTTACCGAACCTAAACTGGCCGTATCTGTTGCTGTGGCTTTGCGGAAAAACTTACTTGATGTGACCTATGAACGGTCAATAGCCAGTAACAAAGGAGAAAAGGCTGACTTATTGTTTGGCTACGTGACCAGCCATGAGTTTAGGCAGCGAGTAGAAGCGTTAGTTGAAGTCTTTTCTGAGATGCAGTCTCAGATAGTGAAAGAACGGATTGCTTTTGAAAAAAGCTGGAAGCAGAGAGAAAGCCAGTTACAACGGTTGTTTATAAACACAGCAGGAATGTATGGGGAGATGCAGGGGTTAGTCGGTTCAGCTATGCCGGAAATTAAAGGTTTAGAGTTGAATTCTCCCCAAGAGCCTCAATTAAAAGCGGGAACAGAAATGGAAAGTAAGGAGCAGATGTTGTTTTAGTGTTTTCTTAACGAAAAGCGTTGTTTTTCCGTTGGTGGGGTTGTCAATGCATCTTCGAGAAAATTTATCCAATCTTGGGCTGTTCTTAGCATACTTCTGTTAAATGATTTATGAATGCCTCTACTGTAGTCAGGCTTTCCGCAACTATTAATATCTTTACTCCAAAATCCAATTTCTTTTGAAAAAGATAAACAGAATGCAATATCAGAAGGGGTTGCGTGTTCAACGTCTCGTTGGACAATAACTAACTCAGTTTGCTGACCTACAATGCCAAGTTTTACTGTAAACGGTCTACCTTTATTGCAAGGAGCTAGAGCCTCAATTCTACCTCTTGCTTCAGGTGAAGAAAGAGGATCTTGTTTTCCGTTAGGGACGTAATCATTGAGAAGTTCAACTATTTCTTGAGTGGTAACGGGATTAGTTTCTTGACGCAACCTTTCCAGAACAAGTGGTAACGAACCTCTACCAAGCAATGTCTCTTTTCTCATAGTACTCTGGTTTGATTGTTTACTAACATCCTCATTCTTACTCTCAAAAACAGATATTTCAACCCCTACTTTTTGTTTATGCAGTACAATACGGCTATGGCAAAAAAATACTTTATTTACACCTGGGGTTGTCAGATGAATGTGGCAGATTCACAGCGGATTGCAGGTGATTATCAATCCAGAGGCTATATTGAAGCGGCAACAGTCGAAGAAGCCGACGAGATTGTCTTTACTACGTGTTCGGTGAGAAAATCGGCAGAAGACCGGGTTTTGGGTTTAATTCATAACTTAACAAAAGCGTTTAATGCTCAAAACAAACGGCCTAAACTGATTTTAACAGGCTGTATGATTCATTACGGTCAAGAAACGTTGAAAAAAAAGTTACCGGCTGTTGATGAGTTTTTACCGATCGCTGAAGTTGGTTTTAATATCCCATCGGTTCGGAACAGTCTATCTCACGCATTTGTCCCCATCTCTTCCGGATGCAACAGTTTTTGCACCTACTGTGTTGTTCCCTTAGCCCGGGGTAGGGAAAAGTCTCGGCAAAAAAATGAAATTTTGGTCGAAGTTATGAAGTTAGTAGAGGAGGGGTACACAGAAGTAACATTGCTTGGGCAAAATGTAAACAGCTATGGTTTGGAAAAAGTGGGTATGAGTATACGCAAGCGGTTGGATGAAAACCGTTCAATTCCGGCTCCTCAAAGTCAATATAAGCCGTTTAAAGATAAACCACCCTTTGTCGAGTTACTTGATGAAGTGTGTGCTTTAGATGGTTTGGGACGCGTTCATTTTATGTCCTCAAACCCTTGGGATTTTTATGAGGAATTGATTGAGTGTATTGCCCGTAATCCAAAAATCGACCGGACGATTCACCTTCCAGTCCAATCAGGGGATAACGAGGTTTTGAAACGGATGAACCGTGGCTATACGCGTGAACAATATCTTGAACTGGTAAAAAGAATAAAAGAAAAAATTCCTGAGGTCATATTTACAACAGATATTATTGTGGGTTTTCCTGGAGAGACAACTGAACAGTTTCAAAATACGGTTGATCTGTGTAAACAGGTTGGTTTCCATATTGCATACATTGGTAAGTACTCGCCTCGGCCAGGCACAGTTTCTGCTAAACTATACCTAGATGATGTGCCGGCAAAAGAAAAGAAGCGCCGGTGGCAGGTTTTAGAAGACGTAGTTAACAAGCCTTACCTTAAGTAAACTATGCGAGTTCTTATTGTCCGTCATGGGGAAACTGACTGGAACACTGTTCATAAGATGCAGGGGAGTGTTGACACACCACTTAATGAAACGGGTAAAGCTCAAGCCCAGAAAATTGCACTTCGGTTACGGTCTGAAACTATTGATGTCATTATCTCATCACCTCAAGCACGAGCACTTAAAACTGCTGAAGCCATTGCCCAATACCATCCCTCAGCTGTTCGGCTTACTGAATCAGAACTTCGTGAGGTTAGTTTTGGCCAGTCAGAGGGTCTAACGTTTACTGAGTATCTTGAAAAACATCCCGCACTCTTAAATAAAGCTGTTCCGCATCATGATTTTTCGTTTAAACCTGATGGAGGTGAGTCACTTGAAGAACGGGTCCAAAAACTGATTCCAGTTATTAAACAATGGAAAAAGCAGTATCACGGTAAAACGATCCTTTTATCTACTCATGGTTTCATTAAAAAAGGCATTCTCTTAGCGTTTGAGGTAGTTCAACGGGAAACTCTTGATACGTTGCGGTTTGGCAATACGGCGTTAACGATCATTCGCCCGTTTGAGAGTGAACAAATTGAAGTCTTTAATGACGCCTCACATCTCTCTGATGCACAATAAACTTCTTATTATCTCGGGACCGACGGCCTCAGGCAAAACAGCATTAGCTATAGAGCTGGCTAGGCAATTTGGTGGTGAACTGGTTTCTGCTGACTCCCGGCAAGTCTATCAGGGTATGGACATCGTTACCGGAAAAGATGTGGAAAATTCCAAATTCCAAATTTCAAATACCAAATTACAAAAAAAGATCCAAGAAAAAATTGACACTCCAGTAACTGTCGGATCATACGATGCCGATGGAGTTCAGGTATGGGGGTTGGATTTTGTAAAACCTAATCAACCANNCATTTGATGTCAGTTCATATGTTGTTATAACCAGAGAAATTATTAGAGACATTCAGTCAAGGAATAAACTGCCGATTGTTGTTGGTGGTACCGGTTTTTATATCAGAGGGTTACTAAAACCCTACCAAACAGTTGGTGTTCCAATCAATCAGCAACTAAGAACCCGTTTAGAAACCAAAACCATTATCCAGCTTCAAAATGAGCTACAAACCATTGACCCTGGTAAATGGCAGAAGATGAATAATTCAGATAGGAATAATCCACGCCGTTTGGTGAGAGCAATTGAAGTTGGGATTTGGAAACAGAGAAACAGAAAAAAAATAAGACAATTGGAATTTGAAGACCAAGAATCAGACTACAACTATTTATGGGTTGGATTATCAGCAGATAAGAAATTGTTAAAACAACGCATTACTCAACGAGTCCATGATCGTTTGAATAGTGGCGCCAAGCGNNCAAGCGTGAAGTGGAATTACTTTTACAGCAGGGGTACTCTTGGGATCTTCCCTCAATGTCAGCTCAAGGGTACCGGGATTGGAAAGACTATATCGAGGGTAAAGAGACGTTTGATGAGATGATAAACGATTGGATTGTGCACGAAGTGAAAAATGCAAAGAACCAAATGACATGGTTTAGAAAAGAAGCCGATATTCACTGGTTTCCCATCACTGGTCAGGGTTATCCAGCAAATGTAAAAGTATTAGTTCAAAAATGGTTAAAAACTCGCTAAAATAGCTATTATGACTAAAATTGATATTTCCCACAAAACAATTATCTTTACTGTGTTCTTTCTTATTGGCCTTTGGCTGCTTTATCAGATACGTGGAGTCATTCTCCTATGGTTTATTGCCATTATTCTTATGACAGCCTTAAACCAAATTGTGTGTAAGTTTGAATCGATGAGAGTCCCCCGTATACTTGGTATCATTTTGTCTTTCATCCTAGCCTTTGCCTTTGTGAGTCTTATTGTTGCCGGTATTGTGCCGACATTGATTGAACAAACAGGAATTTTAGCCAACGTATTTACCCGGGAGTTTGCTCTGCCAACCATCTTTCAACTTAACCAAGACACAATTGCGAACCAGTTAGAGGGGTTGACTCGTAATGCTGTCAATGTTTTACGGATTGTTGCGGGGGCTTTCTCTAATATTCTTACAATATTTACCGTTATCGTTTTGACATTCTACTTACTAGTTGAGCGGAAAAACCTCAAACATTATCTCAAAGTTCTCTTTCATGACGTTAACAGTGAACATCATGCTGAAGAACTGATTACCGCAGTAGAGAAACGGCTTGGAGGATGGGTTCTTGGTGAGTTAGCACTCATGTTCATTATTGGAACACTAACTTATATTGGACTGACATTACTTGGTATCCCTTTTGCATTACCGTTAGCGTTGCTTGCAGGGTTACTTGAATTAGTGCCAAACATTGGTCCAATTATTGCCTCAATTCCAGCCATTATTGCTGGATTAACTATCTCGCCAATTCTTGCAGGAGGAGTAGCAATTTTGTACTTTACTGTTCAACAGTTAGAAAACAACATCATCGTACCTATGGTGATGCGCCAATCTGTTGGTTTACCACCGTTAGTAACTTTACTGAGTTTAATGGTAGGTGCTGCCTTAGGTGGTATAGTTGGTGCAGTTTTAGCAGTGCCTCTATTTATCACGGCTGAAGTGATTATTAGGCACATCTATAAATACCGGAAAGCCCTTAAACAGTTTGAAAAAGAGTAAAAAAGTATAGTAGAAATAAATACCTGTTCTCAATATGTAAGTATACAAGCAGGTTATGTTATAAAAAACGTTCAAAAACCAAAAAAGCCTGAGTATTTGCTGACTCAGGCTTTTTGTTATTCAGTTCCGTATTACTGTGTCATGGCGATGTGTAAGACATCACTAATTTTTCCTGAAAATCTTACGTCTAAGTTCTTCTTCACTTTGTCTGGAACCTCTTCCAAATCCTTGCGGTTACCTTTCGGAATGACGACCGTTTTCAAACCTGCCCGGTGAGCGGCAATCAGTTTTTCTTTCAAACCACCAATCTCTAAAACTCTCCCCCGTAAGGTTATTTCTCCGGTCATTCCCACGTCTTTTTTAACTTTCTTTTGGGAAACTGCAGAATACAGTGCAGTTACAATAGCCACCCCTGCAGATGGTCCATCTTTAGGAACTGCTCCCTCAGGAACATGGATATGGAAGTCATATTTAGCAGCCAGATCTTCACTAAGACCAAGCTCTTTCCAGTTACTGCGTATATAGGTCAAAGCAGCTTTACAAGACTCTTTCATAACATCTCCAAGTTGTCCGGTGATGGTCATTCTACCTTTTCCAGGCATAGTTGAGACTTCAATAAAGAGGATATCACCACCAACCTGAGTCCAAGCTAGTCCGGTTGAGATACCAACGTCATCTTTACTTTCAGCTAGTGTCTCAGTAAACCGTTGTGGTCCAAGATACTCATGCAAGTTTTTCGGTGTAATGTTGACTTTCTCAACTTCTTTGGCATCAACTTTTCTGGCAACTTTCCGCATGATTTTACTAAATGCTCGTTCAAGATCACGGACACCAGCTTCTTTAGTATAACCGTTAATGATTTTTTGGATTGCCTTATCTGTTATCTCAACTTGTGACGGTAGTAAACCAGATCCGTACAGAGTTTTTTCAAACAGGTACTTTTTAGCGATCTGGAATTTTTCGTCAGGAGTGTATCCTGAAAATCTGATAATCTCTAAACGGTCTCTCAATGCTGGTGGAATTGTATCCAGCACATTCGCAGTGGTAATAAATAGAACCCGAGACAAATCAAAGGGTACTTCAAGATAGTGATCTGAAAATCCTGAGTTTTGTTCAGGGTCTAAAGCTTCCAACAGAGCTGAAGATGGATCACCTCTAAAGTCCATGCCGATCTTGTCAATTTCATCAAGCATAAA
>DCTD01000042.1:2067-7634 GCA_002335355.1 Patescibacteria group bacterium UBA1449 | reverse complement strand
GTGACCTCGAATTTCAGCTTCATCACGGACACCACCGATAGAGACTTTAACAAATTTTCTCCCTAAGGCTCTAGCAATTGATTTACCAAGTGAAGTTTTACCTACACCAGGAGGTCCAACGAAACAAATAATCGTTGTGTTTTTTGTGGCATTAGCTTCTTTTGGCAGCAGTTTTTGTTGTTGTTTTTTCAAAGACATGACAGAGAGGTATTCTAAAATCCGTTCTTTGACCTCTTCAAGTCCGTAGTGATCTTGATTAAGGACTTTTTCAGCATTCTTGTTAGCAATGGTAGAGCTGCTATAGTTGCCCCAAGGCATATCAGTTAACCACTCAAGATAGGTGCGGATGTAGCCGGCTTCAGGATTATACGAATGCATTTTGATTAGCCGGTTTAACTCCTTTTCTGCCTTTTTCCTGACTTCCAGAGGCATCTTAGCTTTGGCAATCTTCTTTCTAAACTCCAGGATATCAGGATCATCTGATTCTTCAGTATTCGTTTCTCCTAATTCTTTTTGGATGGTTTTCATCCGTTCGCGCAAGACTGCTTCCCGNNCTTATCGAATTTTTTCTGTGTTTTCGAAGCAATTGACTGTTCGATCTCAAGAACTTTGACTTCTTTGGTTATTAAACTACTCACTTTTTTCAAACGGTTTAAAACATCAGAAGTTTCAAGGATTCTTTGCTTTTCCAGCGTTGAAATATCTAAGATTGAAGCCACCTGATCGGCCATCTCACCATTACTAACGCCTGACATTAGTTTCATGAAAACCAAAAAATCAATTGGCTTACCCATGTTGACTGCCCGTTTAAGGTTAGTGCTAATGAGTTTGACCAAGGCTTCAGCTTCGTTTGAGACATTTTCGACCTCAGTAATTGGTTGAACAGTAGCCACGTTAAAATCACCGTTTTGGTTAACGGATTTAACCATGCCTCGGCTGATTCCTCTAACTAGTGCATTTATCTCATCACCAGTTCTAAGTAACCGTTCAATTTTACAAATAGTTCCAACAGAAAATAAATCATCAATATCAGGATTGTTAATGGCACTATTCTTCTGAGCAACAAAGAAGATAACTTTATCGGTATTGAAAGCATGTTCAACAGCCTTTATTGATTGTGGTCTTCCAAATGAGAGAACAATTTCTGAGTAAGGGAACATGATAACATCCCGTAAAGGAACTAACGGTACCATGACTTCTTGTGCTTCAGTTTTGTTTTCGTTTTGACCGTTTTCGTTGTTTTGAAAATCTAGTAAACCCATATTAAAAGATAATAACTGATTAATAACTCTCGCTTATGTAACTATCGTTTCGTGTATTAGCACTCTATCAGAATGTTTGCTAACTGTCAATGGGAAAGTGGTAACAAAAAGAAAGGAATTTATGTAGTCCTCTGCCTTTTTCTAGGACCTATTATACAGGAAAGGGTAAGTAGAAAGGTATATCGTTTTACTTTGCGAGAGGCTGAACGAAGTGTGAAATGTTGGTAATAAGAGACTGATAATCAGGGTGAATATACACTTTTATCCGCCAGTAGAGTTTCTGAATTGGTTCGTGCTCTGATAATTGCTTACCACCCACAAAAGGCAAATGAATTTTTTTGAAACCCTTATCCTTTCCTGCATAGACTGCAACACACTCTTTAGGGATATGAAATTCACGAGCTATTAAATCAGCAATTTCCTGACGTTTTCTCCAGTTAGTACAGATTACTTTGAAGTTTGTTGAGTCAAGACTTGTTTTCGTTAATTCATAGGCAGGTTGATAAAACTGCCAATGCCTCATGTTTGTAATGAGTTTTCTGGTTAAGGTGTTAAAACGGTGTTCTAAGACATACAAAGCTTGTGAATCGGTAAGGGTAAAAAACTCTTCCCCAAGTTCACCTTCATCGTAGGCAATCTGTAAGGCTCTAAAGAGCATTGCTTCCGGCATCATATTAAGATCTGAGTAGACGACATCATAGATAAGTCTGCGGCAGAGCTCCCACTTCTGAATATGAGCTGAGTATGACTCTTTAAGAGCTAACTGATGTTCGTGGATAACAAAAGCGTGTAAAAGCTCAAGGGGATCATAAAATTGCGTGTCAATGATGCCACAGGCGGCTCCCCACCGCAGTGAGTTATCAATATTGTCCAAGTCAATGCTGCCGTTGACTAAGTCTGACCATGGTTTCAGGTTTCCTGTTATCAGTTTTACTACTGTCTCAACTTCTCCTCCAAAACCTTTAATAGCTTGTGTAGTATTAGTATTTAAAATGATGTTCTCAACAGATTCCTCGTGATTTTTACCAGTTAAGTCTTCCAGAAAAATCTCACTAATGTGAGAGAATGGTGGGCTGCCAGTATCATGAAAAAGACAGGATAAATAGATATCTTTGCTAAAATCTTTAAACTCTTTATTTTTAGTTAAGTGGAGAGCTAAGTGACCGACTCCAACAGAGTGTTCAAACCGTGAACCAATAGACCCAAAGGCTGTAGCCAGAGGAGGGACAGCAGACAGAGAAATATCTCTAATTCTGGTTAACGCGTGGGTTTGAAAGAGTTTAAGCTGCTTGGCAGTTATCTCAAACTGTCCATAGAGTGGGTCAAGGTAGTTCATAAAGTAATTACTTTTCAAGTATAATGGTTACTGGGCCATCGTTGACTAGTGCAACCTGCATCATTGCTCCAAAACGTCCACTACTTGTTCTAATTCCAACTTGACGACATTTCTCGATGAATAGTTCATAAAGAGTCTTAGCATGTTCTGGCCGTGCAGCAGCAGTAAATCCAGGGCGGTTACCTTTTGTGGCGTCTCCGTATAAGGTAAACTGGGAAACAACCAGCAATTCCCCGTTAATGTCTTTAATCGAGAGATTCATCTTATCCTGTTTGTCAGTAAAAATTCTTAAGTTGACAATCTTTTTAACTAACCATTCTACTTCTTTTTCAGAATCGGTATGGGTTATCCCAAGAAAGATCAATAACCCTTTACCGACAGAAGCAACCACTTGATTATCAACAGTGACTGATGCTTGAGAGACGCGCTGAATAAGTACTTTCATGAGTGATATCTTACCATTCGATTGCTAAGTAGAGAATAAGACAGTAGGCAGATTATGAAGCAAAGCCCTCACATAAATTACTTAAGACTGTTTTTGGATCAGGGGCCAATGTTACACCGGAAGCTAGTAGCACACCTTTGGCTCCTAACTGAAGTGACACAGCAACATCTTCTTTATCTTTGACTCCAGCACCAACGAGCGGTAGAGCTTGAAGATGCTTACTAACGAACTCCTCAACTTTTTGTTTACCCTCAGGGTTTGCGACAATCGATACCGTTCCTCCTATTAAAACAGGGTCTTCAAGTGCAATCATGTCAGGGTTAAAGTGATCAACAGTTTCAGCTTCAAGCGCATTTTCGACACAAACCAGTGTTTTCAGTCCCTCACTTTTAGCAGCTGCGATATTTTTTTGAATTAATTCCATGCCTATTCGGTGTTCAGAATGGTTAATCATCACTCCTAAAGCACCATTTTGACGGATGGCTAAAGCGGAAACATATCCTGTATGTTTTCCTGGTTCGTAAGGGTCTATATGCTGGGCATATACCGGCAGTGACACCGATTGAGTTACCTTGAAAATATCAGTTGCTTGGACACAGAGAATAATGGGGATGTGATAGGTATTAAAGACTTCCTGACATGTTATTGCTAATTTTATTGGTTGGTCGTTAACTGTTGCTTCTGGATAGGTTTTAAAATTTACGACAATCATAGTGGCTAGATAGTATGAGTATCATTTTAAGACACAGATATGAAAACTACTAGTGGACTTTCAGAAAATAGTCAAGATACTAACTTATTCGTCTTCGTCAGTGCTTGACGCAATCGGAGTAGGAGTTGCCTTTGTTGAGCTCTCTTTTGAAGCACCAACAATGACATAGATGTCAACTGAATCACTCGTTTTTAGTTCATCACCGGTGACTGCACTATAAGTAGTTCCTAAAGCTTCCTGGATTTCCGGTATTAGATCGACTAAGTCAGGTTTATAGTCAATCTGGGTTTTCGTGTAGTTAAAGTTATCAGCATTACCGGTTAAGACATCTTCATAACCAGCATCCTCCAGTAATATCTTAACTTTTGAAGCAATTCCTTTTTCACCAGAACCGTTGAGCACCTTTACTTTGATTTCACTTCTGTCAATTTCGGGTTTGGGTGTTGGGGTGGGTGTTGGTTGGCTAGGCGAAACAGTAACACCTGCAGATGGACTAGAAACTGGGTTTATAGGAGGAGCAGGTGGATTAATAGCTGAATTGACTGATGGTTCACTTACAGCTTGTTGCGGTTCTTGAGAAGAGTTGTTCATAAACTTAGTTACGCCAAGATATCCTCCGACAATAACCGATCCACCGACAACCATAGCGACTAATCCTAAGATTACTTTCGTAAAAACGTTACTAGAACCACTACTGTCAGAACTACTTTGACTTGTATACTGATAAGCAGGAGCTTGTCCATAGGCTGGGTTTGGTTGCTGATAACGTGGTTGGTTTTGATTGTGGAGAATAGTGTTAACTTCACTTGGGATGGCACTATTACTATTGTTTTGGTCTACAGGATATTGAGTTGTATATGGTGGCTGTTGAGAGTACTGAGACTGGCTAGAGTTTAAGGCTGGAATATCAAAATCATCTTGAGTTTGATTTACGTTTTCAGTTTGAGCTGCTTGGTCAGTTGGAACTGGTTCCGGTGCTAGGGAGGTATCCATTTTATTTGTTGTGTCTATCGTTGTTTGAGCTGTTACCTCAGGAATGGGTTCAAACGTAGTAACTGGTGGTTGTTGAAGCTCTAACTGTGGTTCTGTTACCATCTCTGCTGGCATTGTTGTTTCTTGAACTTGAGGAACTTGTTCAGGGTCTAGTGTGGGAGACTCACTACTACTGGTAGTAACTGGTTGAGAAAACTCAGTAGATCCAGTTTCGTCTTGTGGGGACGCTTCAAAGGCTCCTTCTTTAACTTCAATAATTGGTCTTCCAATCTCAGGCTCTGGTTTCTCTGTATCCTGAGCTAAGGGAGCTGGCTCATTTGACTCTACTACTTCAGGTTCATCATCGTCGCCGAAAATGACAGGCATTGGGAGAGTAGAGTCATCTTCTTGGACAACCTCTTCAATCTCTTCTTCTGGTTCTTCCGGTAGTTCATCTTTTATTTGATCTTCATAGGCTGTTCCGGTTACCGTAATTGGCCGAGGAAGTTTTGAAGTAACTAAAGGCTTTATATCGTTTTGTGGTTTATCCGATTGTGGATTATCTGACATACAGGCTTATGATAACGATTTTTGAACTTTAGGTAAAGATGTAAAATCGTGTATTAGTTTANNAAATTTATGCCACTTAGAGAAAATGAAACAAAAACTGAACATTTTAGGTTTTGATGAAGTAGGAAGAGGAGCTTTAGCTGGTCCTGTTGTTGTTGCTTGTGTACATGACTTGGGTTCTACGTGTTTACCGGTACCTCCAACAACAATCCGTGATAGTAAGAAAATGACAAAAAAACAACGCATAACTGCAGCTTCGTGGGTTACTGC
>DCTD01000042.1:0-2061 GCA_002335355.1 Patescibacteria group bacterium UBA1449 | reverse complement strand
ATGAAATTGGTATTAAAGAGGCTGTTAGGGTGGCTGCTTTTAGAGCTTTCAATCAGATTACTGCAAATCACAACATCGAGGGATATCAAATTGTTGTTGACGGGAACGAATATTGGTTTAGTGGATGTACTCCTATTGTTAAAGGTGATGATCTTATTCCTGCTATATCTATGGCATCAATTGTTGCTAAGCTGCACCGGGATACTTTGATGTCTACTTTGTCCACTCACTATCCTGATTGGCAGTTCGAATATCATGTTGGTTATGGAACAGAGTATCACCGCAGACAAATAGCTGAACATGGATTACTTTCAGGTATACACAGGGCAACTTTTTGTACCCGGATAGGTAGAAAGAAAAATACTACCTGTTAACAGCCTGATCTCTTTTGGGTAGAGTAAGAGACTTGTTTTGTTTAAAGGAAACCATGCTGTATTGAGTTATATGACTTTGTTCTCTAAGAAAGTAGGTCTCGTTTTCTTGGAGTACTCCGACTGGATCAGCGTGAAGAACTGGAGTTTCTTGGAACAAACGTTCTACAGGGTTTTTTGAGAACATGTTTTATTATTACTAATAAGTTTTCTTTTTGTCAAAAAAACACCCCCAGTTAACTGGAGGTGTTTTAATTTTTTTGTTAAGAAACAATCTTACCGTTGATTTCTAAAATCTTGGCGATCGTTTCTTGGTTGCATTGGACGAGCAACGTTAACAACTAAAGCTCGACCATCAACTTCTTTACCGTGTAAACTTTCGATTGCTTTTTCAGCAGAAGCCTCATCGGCAAATTCAACAAACCCAAAACCTTTAGATCTGCCAGTGTGTTTATCAGTGATAACAGTAGCATTAACTACGTCACCGTACTCACTAAACATGTTCTTAAGGGCGTCAGAATTAACGGCATATGGGAGATTGCCTACGTAAAGTCTATTATTGGCCATCAATATTCACCACCTCTCGAGTAGAGAAAACTCCAACTACTCTCTACATTGCCGTTTCGTCTGAACAGGAAACTCTTGGGAAATAAGCCTTCAAAGAAAAAGCAAACTTAACAAGCAGTTACCATTCAAAGAAACATCGTAATTATTATACCATGCACGTCAAATACTTACTCTACTACTCTTACATTTTTGTAATTTACTTTTTAGTACTAATAACCCAGTGATACTAAAGAATAGTAATGAAACGTATGTAGAAAAAAGTAAAAACCAGAATGGAGGTGGAAATGTTTGTATTAAGGCTGAATTTTCTGGAAAGCTCCAGTTACCCTTAGGAAACAGAAGTTGATGAAAAACGATAAATGAATGGGAAAACTGCATTCCAAGGCTAACTAAACAGATAAAAAATGAATAAAGTAAAAATAGTAACCAAGTGAAAACAGTGCGTGAAAAATACCGTTTACCACTGAGAAATAAACAGATAGTAAGGGAAAGAGCAACAAGAAAAGCTAGCTTTGCTTTTGTAATAACAATAAAGACGTCATTCAAGTGACTGACTTCAGCTGAAGTCAGTAGAGTAGATTCAAACGTATAGGTATTGTTGACTGCTAACGCATAACTTTGTTTGGTTATAGAAGAGATTGTTTGCCAGTCTAAAGTTGTGTGGTATTGTTTATGAGCTATCATTTGAATCAGGTAAATTGAGGGTTCAGTCATAAGCGTTAAAGCTAAACCAAGGAATATGCTTATTCCTAATAAAAAGATGAACAAAAACTGGAATAGATAGTGGTTAAATGTAAGCTGTTGCATGAACAAACCTTTATGAGGTAAGTAAGTCTGCTTGGTAGGAGAATGTGGATACTGCTTGTTGAACTTGTTCAATAGTTTGAGTATGCATCAATCGAGTTCTCAATTCTTTTGCCTGAGGAAAACCCTTACAGTACCACCCAAAATGCTTTCTTAGGTTATGAAATTGTTGTTGTCCATTTACCTTACTATATAAATGAGAATGGAACATAAGCGTGTCAAGAATCTGATCCATGGTTGGTTTTTCTCCCTTAAATATCCACGGGTTTCCTAGGACTGCTCTACCAATGAGAACTCCATCTACATGATATTTTTCTAC
>DCTD01000112.1 GCA_002335355.1 Patescibacteria group bacterium UBA1449 | reverse complement strand
ATTCCGAACAGAGTCGTTAAACGCCTTAGCGTCGACGATAGTGATGGGGCAACTCATTGCGAAAATAGATCGAGACCGGAACAGGGAAGCCAAACAGATACATAACCCGTTAGAAGCGGGTTTTTTTATGTTTATAAGGATAAATTCTACACATTTTCATATATTCGGTATATACTTGTGTTGTTATATAATTACTTCTGTTTATTATGGCAGTTATTGATGACATCATATCAATTTATGATCAGTTTATCAGTCTATTTCCCTTAGAGTTTCAATGGGTAGTTTCTTTGATCATTTTTATTGCTATTGTTGTCGGGGTCTTCAACTTAATTAAGCAAAACTTTATTTTTTTAATTCTTTTAATACTCATTATTCCTGCTTCAATTCCTATCTTACTGTCCATTTTTGAAGGACTGTTGGCATTCTTGCAGCATATTCTCTAACACTGTTTGTCTCTGTCTGGTATAATAGGTAGTTACGTACATCACTTACTCAGTCTTGTTATTACTGAAACTGACCGTGATGTTTCTTTTTTCTGTAAAACAGAACTGAACTTGTGTTACCAGTTATTAATGAAACAAGTTCCTGTTACAGAAAGCAGTCCTGCCTTGCAGGATATCTTACAAGAAAGGAAGATTGTCAATTTATGGCAACTAAGAAAGAAGTAACTAAAAATACATCTGTAAAAAAGGAGGAAGTAAAAAAAGTTTCAAATGACAAAACAAAACTGTCAAATGAAAAAGAAGCAACTAAAAAAGTTGCAGTTAAAAAAGAGACTCCTAAATCAGAAAAAGTAGTCAAAAAAGCTGAACCTAAAAAGGAAGCGGTAAAAAAAGCTTCAAAGTCACAAACTAAAAAAGTGAATGGTGAAAAAGAAGACCATGTTGTTTCAGTATCACAACCAGTGGTTGTTGAAGCTGAAGCCAAGAAAATCCATCCTCCAACCGAGCNNCACCGAGAATAAAGCTAATGAAGTATTGGCTCGGGAGGTCATTAAAAGCACCCTTAAAGAGCGTCTTGATAACAGAGAAGTCAAAAACTTGACCATAGAGCCTGCTTCTATGGAAGAGTTGTTAAACCTTACTGGTTATCAGCTGCAAGGGTTGAAAAAAGGCCAGGAGGTGTTGGCAACCATTACTGATAAAGGCAAGAAGTCAGTCTTCTTTGATATTGGCGCTAAAACTGAGGGAATTCTTATCGAAAAAGAGATGGAACATGTTGAAGACTACATCAACTTCTTAGAAGTTGGCGATACGGTCTTGGCAATGGTGGTTTCCCCCGAAAATGAGAAAGGTCAGATCTTACTGTCGCTGGCTAAAGCTGCTAACGATTGGAAATGGCGCTTATTTGAACGGTACCTGGAAACTGGTGAAGAGGTTGAAGTTCGCGGTTTGGACATTAACCGAGGCGGCATGATTGCCCGGCTGATGAATGTCCGTGGCTTTATTCCTGTGTCTCAGTTTGGCCGTCAATGGGTTGGTAAGCTTGATCAACTCTACAATAAGGTTTTCCCAGTAAAAATTATCGAAGTAGATCGTGAGAAAAACCGGCTGATCTTCTCTGAAAAAGCGGTGTCTGAATCTGACTCTCTAGTCAAACAACAAGAACTGTTAACCGAGATTAAAGTTGGCGGTACCTACAAAGGCCAAGTATCCGGCGTGATGCCGTTTGGTATCTTTGTCCGTGTTATGCTTGATCCGGATAATAAAGATGGTGTGTTTCTGGATGGTTTAGTCCACATCTCTGAAATTTCTTGGGAAAAGGTTAACGATGTTACCAAACTCTTTAAGGTTGGTGACATGATTGATGTTCAGGTGATGGATATTGATGAAACTACTGGCAAGCTTAACTTGTCCATTAAACGCTTAACTGACGATCCTTGGGAAAATATTGCCAAGCAGTATCCGGTTGATGCTAAAACCAAAGGCACAATTACCCGGTTGGCGGCATTCGGTGCTTTTGTCGAAATCGAAAAAGGAATTGAGGGTTTAATCCACATCTCAAAGATCCCGTCTGACATGGAGATTAAAGTCGGTGATTCAGTTGATGTTTATATCGAGTCTCTCGATGCCACTAACCATCGGATTAGCTTGGGACTGGTATTGTCAGCCAAACCAGTAGGATACAAGTAAAATGCTGTCATTCTGAGCCCTGGTAGGCAAGGCGAAGAATCTAGGCGGAAAACCGCAAAAGAAAATGCTTTGTTAGATCTTTCGCTAACGCTCAAGATGACACTAAAAACATATGAGTCAAAAAATGATTGTTACTGATAAGACAATACTGATCGACTACAAACTAGTCTTTAAAGCTATTCGGGAAGAGCAAGGCAATTGGGAAAAAGTAGAACAGGAGTTACAGGCTTATTTTGACAGCTTAGCCACTGATGATGAATAACTCAGTCATGTCTTAAGGTATAAAAAAAGAAAAACCGGAGGTAACTCCGGTTTTTTGTAGTTTTTCTCCCTTGCAAACTAAAAAAAATCTTTATACTGTATATAAGATAGGCTGACTAGTATCAAAAAGATATATAACCCAAACAAACATAGACTGCGTGTTTACATGCTTATAGTTGGTCTTTTAACCAAAAAAATAGTAGGATTATCTTCATATGCTAACAATTGAAAAAAGTAGTGAAAAGAGTGGAAATCTATTAAAAATGGAATTAGGTAGCAATCTTGATTCACCGCTTTTCTTTTCACTGTCTGATAGAGGTAAGACAATTTCTTGGCATGGAAAAATTGCAGATACAGAAAAAATTGATAGGCCTTATTTTGAATTTACTGAACGAGGTGAAGAATTATTATTTACAGAAGATTATGGTAACGGTCTCAAGTTGAAAGTTGGTACACTAGGCGCTTTCTCTACAGATGAAGCTGCAGCAATTTTACATGATCAAATCAAATCGTATGTTATTGAAAAAGCTATGGGTGATTTTCCGGAACATGATGATGAAGCTGTACAAAAACTGACAGCCTCAATGATTAGTGGAAGAAGTGCTTCAGATATTTTGGTTGCAATAATCAAATATGCAGATAATGGATATTTAAAACCGGTTACAGGAGCAATGGTTACTCATGGTTCGGGTTCTCGATCTCTAAGGCAATGTAATGGTAATCCAGATTCTTCTATTGCTACTTTTGCTGCAGTAAAAGTAGAAGATGAAACCTTGATTCCCGATATAAAAGAGTCGGAAGCTGTATGTTTAACTAGATTTTTTAGACAAGAAAAGTCGGTTATGCAATCTTTAAACTTATGGGGTGCTGAATACCGTTATTTGCCATTTGAAGTGGTTGCATATTTAGTAAAAGGTTATGTTGGTTTTGCAAATAAAAATGAGAGTGAAATACCAAAGTACGCAATTATAGATACTCATAAACCCGATGTGATGAAATTTATGAAGGAACACTTCGGTGCCTTTATAGTTGCTGATAATGGCAAAGTACAATCTACCGACTTTATTAAAGCCGGAATTTTAAAGTATCATTATGGATATTATGAAGGCCAAATAGGAGTTGCAGCATTAGAAACGAATAGTTTCCTTGCACATGCTAACGCATTTATTGAGTAATTGCACTATTATAAAAATTCTATAAGTATATATGGAAATATTAAAAGACCATCATAATTCTCACCTACTTCCAGAGCTAAACGATCCCCAGTTAAAAGAGTTGCCGCAACTTTCTCACTTAGGGAAAGAATCTGTTGAACCACTGCCAGATCCGCAGCGCTTACGGTTTGAAATAGTTGATCATCACACATCTGAGGGTATTAAGCGTCTAGGAGAATTGGCAAAAGAGTGTCCTAAGCCAACAAAAGACATATCAGAAAGACCTTTTGTCTCTGGTGAAAAAGAAGTAAGTGACTTAGCCAATTACTTTGCAAAAATATTCGAAGGGATTGACTTTAATCACCATGAAGCTGAAGCTCATGTTAGAAAACAAGTAGCTGATACACTCTTGTCTCAAACTGAAAACATCGATGCTGAAAGGATAAACTCAGTTCTTGAAAAGAATCCACTTATTAAAGACTTAACATGGTTAGCTAAAGAGTTACGAACGTACACACTTGAACCTGATAGGCTTGAAAAAAACTCGCGTTGGGTATGGGATCCAGACGAACAGACTCTTCATAAGACTCTAGGGGCTGATGCCAGAAGAATGTTAGCAAAAACCCGTCTACTGGGTTTAGTTCCGTTTGAGACAGTTGACAGATTAAGAACTATGAAAATTAGAGTAATTGGAGCCAGTGTTGCTGCTTCAACGCTCGACTTGTTAGTTGCTTTAGGTGCTGAGGATGTTACTGCCGTTGATGGTGGGTTTTTGGATCCTTCGAATAGCCCACGTATGCCTGGAATAATGGGGGACTTTCGCAACTGTGGTAAATCTAAGGCTCATACATCACAACAATCGATGCAAGGAAGAAATCCTGATGGAAAATACTTGTGTTATGCAGGTAGAGTTGTGTTCTCAGAAGATCAAAAGCAAGGATCACAAGACGTGTTGTTTCATGACTTAGTGAAAGATGCTGATGTTGTTTTTGAGGTTATTGATTATGCAGCTGGGAAATACCTTGTTCGGGATTTGATGGCTGATCTTGCTCCAGATACTTTAGTTGGTTATATGGGAGATGTTGGGAGTAGGCCATTTGCCGGACTGGAACGCCCTGGAGATAGAAATCATTTCAACCAGAATCTTCCCAAAGATGAATTAGAGCGGATGAAACAATTAGCTAGTATTACTGACAGAAACATGGTAATGACTGAAAGTATGCGGGCTGTGTTTAAGATGGTAGAAAACGATTTTCCCACAGATCATCGTTTACAGTTCTTGCTTAGTCGAATGGGAATTATTCCTTTTTGGTCACAGACTCCAATGTCTGCCCGTGAGTCAGCTTCAATAGCCGTAAAAGAGCTTGTTTTAGTGTTGCAAGGCAAGAAAGAAATAATTGGGAAAAATCTTCATCCTGACGAGTCACCATCAACACTTGTTGAACCTTTTAATGAAGATGAAATTAACACCGTTAATGAATTGTGTCGTCAGGGTTTTGCCTTATAAACGAGGTAATTGTTCAATGCCTGTTAAGCAAGTACTGTTAGTTGAAAACAGCATAGTAATTGCATATAGTGGTATATATGCTTCAAGAAATTGTAGTCTTTTTAACAGTTTTGGCAAACTTTTTTATTGCCTTTGTTGTATATAGGAATAATCCACGTTCTGCTACACATATATTACTATCTTTACTGTCGATATCTCTTGCATTATGGACATTTTTTAACTATTTGGCTTTATTGCCTGGAACTGAAAGCACTCGATTACTATGGGTGAGAGTAGTCATGTTAGTTACCACTCCTTTTGGACCACTCATTTTTTTACTAGCTACTGCATTCCCAGAAACGAGACTACACGTTAATAAAAGAGTGTTTAGAATTCAACTTATCTTAGGTATTCTAACTGCAGTGTTTTCACTGTCTCCTTTTATGTTTGTGCGTTTGACCAATCTATCTGATGGAAACTTTTCACTAGAACCAGGCCCAGCAATCCTCCTTTTTGCGATAACTTTTTTCACATTTATGAGCTGGGGGTTCATAAAATTAGTTCGAAAATATCGAAGAAGTTCCGGTATAGAGAAGAAACAATTAGGCTTATTCTTTTTTGGGCTTGTCACTTCATTTACACTAATGACTTTAACTAACTTTGTTGCCGTTATAGTATTTAAGTCTATTAGTCTTACTTCTCTAGGACCACCGTCAACACTAATAATGGTTGGCTTTATGGCTTATGCCATTATTAAACACCGATTTTTAGATATCCGGTTGGTGTTGGCACGGACTGTTTCATATACATTGCTCTCGATCATTATTATTACGTTTTACACTGCCTCACTTTATATTGTCGGAAATTTAATTTTACCTACCGCTTTAAACAACAACCAAATGATCATTTCTGTGATGTTGTCATTAGTTGTTGCCTATACGTTTCAGCCGTTAAAAGGGTTTCTAGAGAAAGTGACTGATAACATTTTCTATCAAGAAAACTATGATCCTGAAGAACTGTTGCGGACGGTCTCCCCAATTATTGGCTCAACATTAGATATTGAAACTCTCGCAAAGGATGTTTTCCGGCATATGGTACCAACACTGCATTTGGAATATGCAGGTCTACTATTGTTTAAAGGCAAAAGGATTGACACAATTTTAGGGTACCGCTGGAATGGGCGGAAGCTACTTCTTTCTCGGAAACACCTTGATATTTTAGTTTCACCAAAACGGAACTTGATCCTTTTTGATGACTTAAAAGAAGGTAGTTTAACACAGATGATGCGTGAGAGTCAAATTGGTTGTTTTGCTAAACTGAGAGCCAAAGGTAGTGTAGTTGGTATTCTCACGTTAGGTAATAAGCTCTCAGGTGACACCTATTCTAATAACGATATTAAAGTCCTTGAAATATTAGCTCCTCAACTGGCAATCTCAATTCAAAATGCGATACAGTACAGCGAAATCCAGCAATTTAGTAAAAAACTGGAACGGGAAGTTGAAGAAGCCACAGAAAAATTACGGAAAGCTAATCTCAATCTCAAAGAACTGGATAAACTCAAGAATGAATTTTTATCGGTAGCGGCTCATGAGATGCGGGCACCATTAACGGCTATTCGAGGATATCTGTCTATGGTTTTGGAGGGCGATGCAGGCAAGGTCAGCAAACAAGTCAGGGAATTCTTGCAGGGAGCCTTGGAGGGGGCTGACCGGGAGGTGCGGTTGGTTAATAATATGCTCAATGTCAGTAGAATTGAAGAGGGACGGTTGACGTATCAGATGGGGAAAGTGAATTTAGGTCAGATTGTAGTCACAGCCTATGATGAGTTTAAACTGGCAGCCCAACAAAAAGGTCTTACGTTTGAATTTGAAAAGCCAGACACTGAACTTAAAGACACGGTTTATGTTGACCAGGATCGTATTCATGAAGTTGTGACTAACTTCATTAGTAATGCCATTAAATATACAGATGCTGGTTCAGTAAAAATATCTTTATTCCAACTAGCACGAGATCGTATTCGCTTTGAGATTGCTGACACGGGATATGGGATGTCTGAGACTGAGCAAAAAAAACTATTCCAGAAATTCTTTAGAGCCGAATCNNGCCGGTAAAGTACTTGGCACTGGTTTAGGTCTCTATATTACCAAGTTATTGATTGAAAAATTTGATGGCAAACTAGGCGTTGAATCTGAGTTAGGTAAAGGTAGTACTTTTTGGTTTGAACTCCCTGTTGTTCATCCAAAAATTGACAATTATAGTAAACATGATAGAGTAGGGAGCACCTATGGCAAAAGCACGTATCTTAATCGTTGAAGATGATCCACTGTTAGTTAGGATGTATCAGACCANNAAGTTTACTATGGAGGGATACGAGGTTGTAATCGCTGGCGATGGTGAACAAGGATTGACAATGGCGAAACAGTACAAGCCCAACTTTATGATAATGGATGTGATGATGCCCAAACTTTCAGGATTAGAGATGCTATCCGAAATCAGAAGCGATCCAGAACTCAGTCAAGTGCCGGTGATTATGATGAGTAATCTCAGTCAACCACAACAGCACGACCAGGCCTTAAAACTGGGCGTTAAAGAATTTTTACTTAAAGCAAATTTCACACCTAGTCAAATCGTTGAGAAAGTAAAACAGTATCTTGGGTAATTTCTCCCCTTTGGTTTCAACTTTTCCCCCTGTAAAGATAGTAGATAAAGGTTTGCTTCCACGTTAAGTTCTCGTTACAATGATGATATGAAACTGTCATCTGCCCAACTTCATGACGTTCTCGTCGGTTCCGGTTTTGTCACTGAGAAAGACTTCCAATCAGCAGTTAAATCCTCTGAGGAAATGCATATTGATATTCCCGATATTCTCATTTTTCGGGGAATAATTTCAGAACAAGCTTTAGGGCAACTCATCTCTGAGTACCTAAAAACGCCGTTTGTGACCATTGGTCAGCAGATTATTCCAATGGAAGTGTTAGATCTAGTGCCTGAAAAAATGGCTCGGGCTCATATGGTAGTTCCGTTTGCCTTGGATAAAGGAACATTGAAACTAGCCATGGTTGACCCAACTGATTTTGAAGCTTTAGAGTTTGTCAGGCGTCACACTGGGCTAGCGGTTCAGAACTACTTTGCCACAATCCAGGATATCCGCAAGGCTTTAGGTCAGTATAAACGTAACATAGCTAAAGACTTTGAAAAGATTATTGCAGAAAACATTAAATTGGCCGGAGTAAAAAGTGAAGACATTCTCAAAGTAGCTGAAGATTTACCAACCATCAAAATTCTCAACACCATTCTTGAATACGCTATTGCTGAGGGAACATCTGATATT
The DNA here is from genome assembly GCA_002335355.1 of Patescibacteria group bacterium UBA1449. Taxonomy (GTDB): domain Bacteria; phylum Patescibacteriota; class Microgenomatia; order UBA1400; family UBA1449; genus UBA1449. The sequence goes on along the minus strand of DCTD01000112.1, from coordinate 13,028 downwards.
CATATCGAGCGGTTAACCACAGAAGTCATGGTCAGGTTTAGAATTGATGGTTTGCTGCGTGATATTATTGCCTTACCAGCTCGGGTAGAAGAAGCCCTGGTTGCTCGGATAAAAATCCTGGCTAACCTCAAAATTGATGAACACCGGATTCCTCAAGATGGCCGGTATAAGTACGATATGTCCGGTGAAGTCGTAGCCTTTCGGGTTTCCATAATTCCTGGATATTATGGCGAAAACGTTGTATTGCGGCTACTGCCGGAAACGACAAGGCCGCACTCGTTGGAGGAACTTGGGTTTACGGGAAAGAGTTTAAAAACTATTAAACACCATATCCATCGACCGCATGGGATGATACTGGTGACAGGGCCAACCGGTTCAGGGAAAACAACCACCTTATATTCTGTTTTAAACATGCTCAATAACATTGGGGTCAAGATCTGTACCATTGAAGATCCGATCGAGTATGGCCTTAACCGATTAACTCAAATTCAAGTAAATACCAAGTCTGGTCTCACCTTTGCTGCTGGCCTACGGGCACTATTACGGCACGATCCGGATATTATGATGGTTGGTGAGGTTCGGGATACGGAAACGGCTGAAATAGCTATCCATGCTGCTTTAACAGGACACCTGGTCTTAACAACGCTGCATACCAACGATGCTCCGGGAGCAGTGCCGCGGTTGCTCGATATGGGAGTGGAGGGGTATTTACTGGCTTCAACCTTAAACATTGTTATTGCCCAGCGATTGGTGCGTAAAATCTGCATGAACTGTTTGATGGAGGTTAAACCTGACACTGATACACTTGACTACTTTAAGCGAATTTTAGGTAAAGATATTTCTAAACAAAAGTTTTATGGTGGCAAGGGGTGTAAAGAATGCGGAGGTACCGGGTATAAAGGTCGGATTGGCATCTATGAATTGTTTGAAGTCAGTGAAGAAATCCGTAAGTTAACTATCCGTCGGGCTTCAGGTGATGACTTAAAAGAACAAGCCCGCAAAGAGGGAATGAAGACCATGCTTGAAGATGGGATTGATAAAGTCTCCTCAGGACAAACGACATTGGCTGAAATTTTACGAGCAGTAAAAGAATAATTAGACAAAAAAAGTATGACTTTATATCGCTACAAAGCTCTTCTGGATAACAGTAAAGTTGTTGAACAAACGCTTCAGGCTCGGAATAAAGAAGAGGTGGCTACATCTTTACGGACGAAAGGCATGAAGATCTTATCGATACAGAAAGAGAAAAATGAGGTGTCTCTCTTCAGTGGTCGGATCTCAAACCTGGAAAAAGCCAATTTCTGTCGCTATTTATCAGTGATGCTGCGTTCTGGTCTTTCTATTTCTGAAGCCGTAGATCTGATTGCCTCGGAAACCGAAAATAAAAAAATGAAACAAATCCTTCAGGATATGCTCTTTACCATGCAGGAAGGAGGGGAAATCTCCAATACGCTGGAAAAGTATCCTGAGGTTTTTGACCGGGTCTTTTTAGCCTTAGTCAGAGCCGGAGAACAGTCCGGCTCACTGGAAAAAACTTTTGAGTATTTGGGAAAACAAATCTATGCAGTCCATCGGCTCAATAAAAAGATCCAGGGAGCAATGATGTATCCGATGGTTATTTTTGCGGCAATGGGGGGAGTGGGATTACTCATGATGACCTTTGTTTTACCCCGGTTAGGACAAGTATTTTTGAAGATGAAAATCCCTTTGCCACTGCCGACCAAGATTTTACTGGAATTTGGCCAGTTTATGGGCAAACACACCTTTGAAGTAGTAAGTGGGTTAGTTTTGTTTGGAGTAATCATCGGCTTTTTACTCAACTACCACAAAACCAAACGGTTTATTACCAGCCGGTTTGCCAACATGCCGGTTATCAAGCGCTTATTTAAACAAATCGATTTAGCTCGGTTTTCGCGGACATTGGCAACACTGCTGCAATCTGGGGTCCCCATTATTGCGGCTTTAAATATTGCCTCAGAGACGTTATCTCAATTTGATATGCAGAAAGTAGCTAAAACCTTTGAAAAAGGAGTGACGGAGGGTAAGACAATTGCTGCTTTGCTGACAACCGAGAAAAAAGTATTTCCTTCTCTAATGATTCAAACCATTAAGACTGGTGAAAAAACGGGTACTCTAGATACGGTTTTAATGGAAGTAGCTGACTACTATGAAGCTGAACTGGAAGACTCTCTAAAGGAATTTACCACTATTTTAGAGCCAGTTATTATGCTGATTATCGGTGTTGCAGTTGGAGCAATGGTGGTTATGATTATTGCTCCTATCTACAGCGTTATGGGGAGTGTTCAATCGGCTCAAGGTGCTCCTGGATAAAAGAGTATGTCACGAATCAAAAGTCATCCCATTGAACGTTTTGTGGCCAAAAACCCAGCGCTGGCTTTCCTTATTACCATTGGAATAATGGTTGGGATTGGGTTTACTGGCTGGNNCGCTGGGGTGTGTATCGTTTGGTGACCGCTCAACAAGCTCCCAAGGTGGCTGTTGTTAGTTTTGGAGATGGGCAGAATAGTATCACGGTTGAGCGTGATGGAACGGTAACTGTTGTGACGCCAACTGGAACTTATAAGCAAAAATGGGATAAGGAAAAAATCAGACGTTTTTTTGAGTCAGTTGATACCTTGGACTTTGATCAGTTGTCTGAATATGTAGGGTCGGGGTTAGCAATAACGCTAACCATGGCCAGTGGTGACAAGATTCAGGTAATAATTGATGAAAAAACGGAGAAGATTGTGGATGTTATTCAAGCGGCCTTAGAAGAAGTCTATGCCAATGAGTTCAGNNCACCTTTACCAACAATAAAACCACTTCTATCTCCATCTCCGACTCCTATAGTCCAAGCAACATCTTTACCACAACCTACAACAACGCCGGCATCGACAATTGATAGTTATAACCCCTGGCAAACCGGGGGAGATATTAAAGATGTTAAGGTTTTTGGTTGTCAGCAATTTGATCCGAAGACTGGCCGGAAGATCATCATTTCTAATACTGTTTGTGCCCAATAAACTACTAAATCGTTCTTTATTTAGCCTGTCTTTATTATCAATTCTAACCTGATCCAATACGTATGGAAAAGGAGAGTCACTAGCTCGTGAGTCTTTCTATATGAAAGTGATTGAGGAAGTAAACAGTTCAATAGCTTAGCAGTTTTTATTCTTCCCAGCTGATAAATTCATATTCCCCATCAGTTGGAAAATATGGAGGAGGGGCATAGAGTAAGTTGCCATCATAGGTGATCGTGCGGGTGATAAACCCTGAGGTCAGAGGGTCATTGCCATAATTCCAGTAAGACTTCTGTTTTGAAATAATGGCTCCATAGATTGTTAGTGAGTTACGGATGGCGTTTGGTGAGGATGAACAACTAGAAAAGAAGCCATGGCGCATGACTTTGCCGTTCTGAGCCATTAAGACGGCATCGACTTCAAAATCAGTCGGGATATCTCTGCCAAAGAAGATATCATCCTGAGCAATAAGTCCTAAGACATTAGTGCCGTCTTTTGCAGCATAGACTAAGTTATCGTTAATCCAGATATTGGCACTGTGAGACTGTAAGGGAAATGAGGCTGCACCAACAGTGACTTTACCTTTGACTGTGCCCTCAACCCAAACGTGATCCTCAACAAAGATTACTGAAGTACTACTTAACGGATAGGTGCCAATAGGTGTTTCTTTACTAATCTTGGCATACCAACGCCTACACCCCTCATTAACAGAATAGCCATGGTAAGAATCGGTGTCTGTAACTTTTGAGACAGTCACAGTCCCATTTGCGTTGAAGTGGATGTGGTACCCTTGGGATTTGGAATCTTTTAAGTAGAGTCCATGGGTTTGGGCTTCAGTTTTCATGACCCCAAAATCAAATAAAATTGAGTCAAAGTCTACTGGAGGGTAGGGATAGAGCCAGAGATTACTATTAGGTCCGATACCCCAAACACCTGGTTTATCAGTTGTGGGAGAACAGCCTGTATCACTGCCGCACTTGTAGGTTGTTTGAGAGTTGGTTACCAGTGATGTGTTGATACCGTCCATGCGGATACCGGTATTGGAATGGATTCTGCCGTGGATAGTAATCCCCTCACCATACCAAGCTGCTGCATTAGAGAGGTGAGAAAATCGGGCGAGAGAGGGGATGCCATATTTAGCTNNGAAGAGCCGTCATTTGGTGGGGTAATCAGGAGGGAGTATTTTCCAACTGTTTTTCCCTGTTGGTCTTTGTAATCATGCTCATATGGTCCCGGTTGTCCAGTGCCATCTTGAAAGTCGAAAGGAGAGTGAGCAAGATGCCAGCGATAGTAATTGACCCCGGCTTCTGCGATATAGAGGGCCTGATCTGAAGCGGTTTGCCGAAAAGTCATCTCAAACTGATTTGTGAGCATAAACACCAGAGCATAAATGACCACGATAAATGCAGATGAAATGATTAAAAGAGGAGCGGTAATCGAGCCTTGCTGGCATTGTAAGGGGAGTGGGTTAAAGCATTTCATACAGAATATATCAATAGTTATAAATTGTTTTTTAACGTCCTAATTTGAGCAAAAGAACTGACTTCAGCATCAGTATTAAGGGTTGTGTCGTTGTTATTTAAAATGAGTTTAACGCCGACNNGATTGGTTGCTGTATTAGTTGGATAGGAACCGTCAAAGTAAGAAAATACCGGTGATGTACCGTTTTTTACTCCCTCTGTAATTACGTAAACCTTTTCAGTACTAGCTGGATAACTGACCGGGTAGGTAGTCGGGTTGATAACCCCCTTTTTTAAGGCTCCATTTTCAAGAAAATAGCGGACTTGTTCCACTGAGCCGTCACTATCTATATCGCAGAAAAAGACAATGGTCTGGTCATCTGCCTGTTGTAGAGTATAGGCACCATTGTCTCCATTACGGCTGTTACGGATTTCCCGAACCAGTTGTTCAACCCCTCTATTGGCATTTTCGGTAGAAACATATGCGTTAATCGTAAACTGTTCTTGTTGTAAAACAAAGTCATTTAAGGCAAACAAAACAAACAAAACAACCGATGAGATAGCCAGAGCAATAATTACTTCAAGTAAGGTAAACCCGAGTTGGTTTTGATGGTGCGATATTTTACTACTCATACTTACGGTGTGGTCATAATATTTTTATCCGGGGTTGTTTCATCAACAAGAATGGTGCCTGAAGCTGTGGCAAAGTTGGGATGAGAAACAGTGAAAGCGTAGTTTGCCGTTGCCAAACTTGAGAAAAAGGCTTGTCCGAAATTGGGATAGTTCTCAAGTCCTGTTGAATGGGAAGCGACAAAGGCGGGTTCTAAAGAAAGGAGGGCACTGGCTGAGGCGATAGCGCTTCCACTGGCATCGGTGACTGAAAGCAGTAAGCTGTGTGGTGTATGGGAGGTAAGCGTATACTTAAGTGTTACCGTTTGCGCCGGAGCAATAGCCATGGGTTGATGGGGGTAAATTCCGCTAATATCTTGGTTTGAGGTAATCGGAATAGTTAAGATATAGTTATCCCAATCCAGGTTACTGACGGTATAACTGCCGGAACTGTTAGTGGTGTAGGTGTTATCCACTTTATAAACGGGATCACCATCACTATCGGTCCCGATTGTTTTTGTTCCAGTCAAACGGAACTGGCTGTTTGGTAACACTGAAAAAGGCTGGACAGTCCCACTGAAAGAGTTAACCGTTAGGGTGCTCACCGCGTCAATGACAAAGGTTAATTCGGACAATTGGTTTTTAGTAACAGTAATCGGTCGTTTATTAGGGTTAGCTACTTCGGTTGTTGTGTAGGTTCTATCAGTTGTAAAACCTGTCTTGGTCGCTGTAACGTTGTAACAGGTAGCACAAGGAGGAGCGCCTGGCAAGATAACCCTGCCGTCTTCATTGGTTTGAAGACTCATGTCAATTGTTGGGGTAACGAGGCTATTTGTGATGTGTACTTGGGCTTTACTGACCGGTTGACCCTGGGCATCAATCACAAAGATTGAGAGGGTGCCTCCTCCGGCAGAAGTCTCAATCCCTCGGGGAGAAACATTAGATACAAGAACAATTGGCGCAGAATCAGAAGAAAACTGACCTGGCCAAGTAACTTCAATCCGTACTTGTTTATAATCAGTAGGTAATAGATCATTGGGAGATTGGTTATCAAAGGGATCATCGATGTAGATAATTGAGGTATGGACAGTATAGTCCATACCATTGCGGTTTACGGTTTCAAATTCAGGAATCATTCCGTTGGGGATACCCTGAGTAGTACCTAAATTGTTATATGGGAGGTTTAACAGGAGTTCCATCTTTTCGCTCGCAATATGACGGGCAGAAACCCGAGTACGGGTATAGCCTAACGTATCGTAGATAACTAGGGTTAAGGAAAAAATGGCATGAATTAAGATGCCAAAAATTCCCATGGCAATCACAATGTCCAGTAATACCTGACCTCGCTGATTACAACAGAAAGTATCCTTTGGTCTTAGGATATGGTAAATGTGTTTGGGTAAAAAATCGAAGTTCGCAGCACGAAATTCGAAATTAAAATGGTTGGGCATTACGTTTATAATACTGTACTGGAGAGGAAATTGCTAACAATTACCAAAGAGCCTTTCCTCACCTTGCCTATGACTCACATCCAGAAAGCCTTTGTATTTGGTTTTTTTACCTGGCTTATTCCTTTTTTAGTCAGTTTTCTCTTCTATCGTTGTGGCCAGTTAGTTATTACTGAATCATTCTTCAAATCCATCATGATTGTAACCGGAATGTTAGTTGGGGCGGTTTTGTTGGTTAGGTTTTTTAAGACAGTGACTGAACGTTTTGTCCTAAACGGAATTGTCGTGGGTATTATCTGGCTGGTTATAAATCTTGGTCTTGACTTGTTACTGGTTAACAGAGGTTTCTTTCCGATGACGTATCAACAATACATAACTGACATTGGCTTGCGCTATCTTTCGATTCCCATTTTTTCCATTACGCTTGGTTTTGTCTTGGATCACCATAGGTGTCAACAGCCTGAAGAAATGAAAGAATAATGACGTATGGATATCTACTTTGTACGTCATGGCCAAACAGCTGAAACACACGCTCGTGTTCACCAGTCACCGCAAAGTCCACTATCTCTTCTTGGTAAGCAACAAGCACACGCACTTGCAAAACGCCTGCAGGGAATGTCGTTTACCCGTGGTTTATGTAGTCCCNNAAACAGCAGCAATTCTTAACCAGCATGTATCACTAACATTTCAAACCCTTGACGCAATAAAAGAGTGGGAGTGGCCAAGTTGTGTTTATGGTAAAAGCTGTGCTGACCCAGACAGCTTTGCTTTAAAGCGGGAAGTTGACCGGCAACGGGCTGACAATCCTCATTACCGACATAGCGATGAAGAAACCTTTGTTGAGTTTATTCACCGCCTAAAGCAAACTAAAGCAATCCTTGAGCAGTACCAGCCTGCGGATGTTCTTTTACTGGTGAGTCATGATGTTTTTATTAAGGCATTTTTAGCCTATGTACTCTATGGGGAGACAATGACGGTGAAACAACTGTTAACTATTAAGTATCTCTTTACGATTGATAATACCGGTGTTGTTTATCTTAGGTATCATGAAAAGGAATGGCAGGTAAAAGCGTGGAACGATTGTGCTCACTTACTAAAAGGGGATGAGTAATACGGAGTGTTAAAAGAACTTAAACGATTGTACCGGGTTTAATAACTGAATGGTTGACAATGACGGTTCCAGGAAGTGTGCCACAATGAATACCGATTTTAACGTTATGGCCAATAAAAGCACCAAGACTAGTGTGTTTTGAATTCACTTTTTCACTTTTCACTTCTACCGATATCTCTTTGCGGTCAAACCGGCGGTTAGCAGTAATAAATCCGGCTCCAATCCGGCAGTTGGCGCCGATAACTGTATCCCCGATAAATCCACTATGAATATGGGTGTTTTCCATAACTATACTGTTAGCAATATCACCAAAACGCTGGACTTGAGCACCAGCTTCAAGGCATGTGCCTTTTCTGATAATACAGTGTTGACCAACAACGGTGTTTTTGCCAATGTAAGCAGGTCCTTCGATGATGGCATAATCGCCGACCAAAGCTCCAGTTTCAATAGTTACAGTGCCACGGATTATGGCAGTTGGAGCTAGCATTGCTTTCCTAGAGATTCTTGGTTTAACACTCGTAAGTAAATGGGTTTTTACTGCCAATAAGTCCCAAGGGTAACGAAGCGAGCACGTGGGCGAGAGGATGGAGTAGGCGGGGACAGGGTGCGTCTGCATCCATCCATCTAAGGCAGTTTCTAAGACATACTCGTGTGTCGGTAGTGAGGCCATATACTTGATAAATACCTGAGACAGTCCATAGACACCGACAAGTTTTTGCGCATTTGATGGTGGATGAGCCGGTTTTTNNTTTTCAATAAGAGATTTTGCCAAATTGTTCTCAACAGTGACACAGCCAAAGAGGTGAGGTGTCTCAGTTGGTTGGTAGTAAATCGAAACGTCTGTTTCTGGATGTTCTTTAAAAAGGGTGAGGGTTGTATCTGCCTGAAAATGGGTCGGGCTTAACAAAACAAAATGGTTATCTAAATAGTCTTGGGCTTTGATTAACGCATCTCCCATACCTCTTGGGCATGGGTTTCTCACAACCGTTACCGTAAACGGGTACGAGTACTGCTTTAACAGTACTGGGAGGGTGTGGTTGTCTTGATTAACAATCACAATGACTTCTTTAAGATTTNNCCGGCAACAACGAGTTCGCTTTTGTGACAGGTTTGAGTAAACGGAAGTAGGCGGGAAGAGTTTCCAGCGGCAAGAATGACAACTTGTTTTATAGACATGGTTGTTAGGATAGTAAACTTATCAACATTGTGGCCAGTTTTTGACTATCATGCCGGAGTAAACTGCGAGGAACCAGATCATTGATATCCTGTTTGGTTGTGACCTGAGAGATACAATCTTGGCGAATAATCTCGTATTCAGACGAATCTTTGAGGTCATCAAAAACCGGAAACTCCTGTTGTTGAGCATACCGGGCTTGTACTTTGGGTGATATTATTCCTGTATTGACTATCACAATATCTGGTTTACGACCACAGTATTTTGTTACCTGACGAACATGGTCACTGGCCGTCATGCCATGGGTTTGGGAGTAGTGAGTCATGAGATTGACGATATAAACAAAAGAGGCTTTACTTCTTTGTAAAGTTGGTTTAAAACCTCTTACCAGGGTATTTGGCAGTAAACTACCATATAGATCACCCGGACCTAAAACGATTAAATCAGCTTCTTTAAGTGCTTGAGCTGCTTTGTAGTAAATGGGGGCATGGGGAGAAAGTTTGATAGCCTTAATGATTTGTCCCCCCAAAGTTGGATCATCCAGGTGGGCTTCTCCAATTCTTACTGAACCATCTTTGTACTCAATAACCAGGTTAACGTTTTGTTCAGTAATTGGGTAGACATTACCGTTAATTCTAAAAATATATCCAGCAGTTTCAATGGCTTTACCAGGTGAGGTTTTTAAGTCTTCAAGAGCAGTGATTATCAGGTTTCCAAGGTTATGGCCTGAAAGACCATTACCTTTATTAAACCGGTATAAAAGCATCTGCCGGACATCCTCCTGATGTTTCCCGTCAGCAAGCGCTGCTAAACACTGGCGTAGATCACCAACGGGCAGAAACCCAAACTCGTCCCGCAGTCGTCCAGTTGAGCCTCCGGAGTCAGAAACAACGACAATTGCCGTTAAGTCACAGACCCCAGCTTGTTTTAAACCGGACAAAACGACTGAGGTACCGGTACCGCCGCCAATGACTACAACTCGTTTTTTATTCATAGCTGCTGGGCAGTAATGCTAGCATTATACCCTTGTGCTGAAGTATTTAAAATTGGGAAACTGGCAGCACATGTAAGAAAACGGTTATAATCAAGACATGGAACATACATCATGTCTTTTTTGTACACTTGCCCATAGTCAACAGGCTATTGTTTGGCAGGATAAACTGTTTTTTGCTGTGTTTGACGCGCATCCTGTTTCACCAGGACATACATTAGTAATCCCTAAACGGCATGTAGTTGATTTGGTTGATTTATCAGTAGCAGAATGGACTAACTTGCATAACGCTATTAAAAACGTCATTCTCGTTATTGAAAAAACAAACTTTAAAAATGTGTATGAAAAGAGACTAAACAAGTGTCCATCTAACATTGAATACTGGTTTTTAACTAAGATGTTGAACCATCCAAAAATTTGTTCAAAACCTAATGCGTATAATCATGGGATAAACGATGGTAAAGCAGCTGGTAGAACTGTTGATCATCTGCACTGGCAGATCATTCCTCGGTTTAACAGTGATGTTGATGACCCGCGAGGCGGAGTGCGCTTTGTTATTCCTGAGTTAGGCAATTATAAAACTATACGCGAATATTGATAGACTTCTTGACTATTTTCTGCTAGGCTAGTAGTAGTCTTTACGACCTATAGGTTCTGCCCACTATGTATAGTCATGCGCTGGTCTTTTCCTCAGCTGCTGTTCAGTTACTCCAACTTGATCTAGGGAGTAAACAAGTTATTGGAGTTGCGACTGTCGGCTTGCCGACAGGAGCTATAACCCGGGGGAAACTGACAGACCCGGCTGCTACCAAAACACTTGTTACTCAGATAGTACAGCAGGCCAAAACCTTTCCTCATCAATTAATAGTTATTATTCCTGAAGATACAGTAATCTCAAAATCTCTTGAGTTGCNNTACCAGAACAAGAGATAGACGAAGCTGTGCGTTGGGAAGCAGAGTCATTTTTGCCCTATACATTAGATTCAGTGGTCCTGGATTGGGAAATGTTGTCTGTTGATGATAAAAAACATGTGTTGTTTCAAGCGGTGCCTCAAGAAGTGGTTAACAGTTACTTAAGCCTTGTTGAAGATCTGCCGACAGAAGTTGTGGCTATCGAAACACCAGCTCTGGCCATGGTGCGCCTGGCACAAGCGAAACCAGGGATACGGCTTCTTATTTATGTAACGGCAACTGAAGCAGTGCTTACGTTGGNNACTTCCGTTATTCCTTACAGTCCCCAGTTAACCACATTGATTAGACAGACCGTAGTACACATGCGTGAATACTACCGAAATTTTCCGATTGAATGGTTACAGGTCGGTGGAGTAGGGGTTACCAATGAGCTGGTGACCATGCTCTCTGGGCTTAAACTTCCGGTTACCGGGTATACCTTACCATTAACGGTTAAACCAGAAATTGCCAATGGGTACTTACTGGCCATCTCTGCTGCCTTAAAACACGCTCAGCCACCCGAAGATCAAGAGAGTATCAATTTACTGCCTGACTGGTATGTCTCATACTATCGTACGAAGAGTATGACTCGGTTTTGGGTAAAACTACTGAGTGTTTTTGCCTTAGTAACCATCTTTATTGCTGTAAGTTTAGGTGGAGTGTACGGTTGGATGCTGCAACAGGAAGCGGTATTAAAACAACAGAGCGTTCCCACTGGGGTTCGTAAGGAAGCTATTGAAGCGACAACTACTGCTAATCAAACGGCAAAACTGGCCTTAACACTCAGTACAACTGACTATTTTCCGCTGAAAACCATGGCTGCTATTCAGGGATTAACGAGCGATACCGTAAAGATTGCCAAGATCAGTGTCTCGCTACTTGATTTCCGTGGTCAGTTAGCAGGTATGGCTAACGATCGGGTATCACTGCTAAACTTTAAACAAGCCTTGGAAAAGTTACCCCAGGTTGAACAAGTCCAATTGCCAGTTTCCAGTTTTACAGAAGAACAAAACATTCCGTTTGAGATAAATTTCAAGCTCAAACAAGACATACCCACCACTGAAAAAGCTCAATTATGACAAAACTACAGCAATCACCAGCGCCAACTCCAAAACCTGAAGCATTACAACAAAAAGTTGAAAATAAAATTGAAGTGAAAGAGAAAATTGCAAAAAAACCTGCTTTAAAGGTAAACAGGAATACGTACATAATAATTGGTGGGTTAGTGCTTGTTTGTGTAGTGGCAGTTGGTGCCAGTCTCAGTTTACTGTCAATGCTGCCCAAAAAAGCAGCTACAGTACAGCAGCTTAGGACTCAAGCTCTCTCAATCCAGATGTCTACTCAGGATGAAGCCTTGTTAAATCAGGATCTTAAAGATACAGAACGTGACCGACAACGGTTATTAGCTGCCTTTCCCAATGAAACCAGTTTGCTGGATTTTATTCGGACTATCGATAGTCTTAGAGGGGGTTCAGTTGAAGTATTGCGGTTTTCTTTAGATAGCGATGTGCCCACAAAGATTGGCCGTAACCCAAGTTTCTTACCCGTGTCTCTCATCTTAAAAGGATCTGAAGAATCGGTGAGTCAAGCTTTAACTCGGGTTGTGAACAGCCCCTACTTTATCAGACCCTTAACGTTTAGTAAGGATAGTGATCCAACTACCAAACAGGTGATAGTGCAAACGCAGTTTCACCTGTATGTTGATGATGCATTTACAAAAACTAACCCTTAACCACCTAATTAGCTTTGTCTTTGGTGTCATAAGCCTTGGTTTAGTACTTATGGCTGGGAGAGTTATTGTTGAGGCAGTGCAACAAGCTTTAAGTATTGATGAAAACTTGGCAGCTTCAACTGCTCCCATCTTAAATAAACAGTCATTAAAAAAAGCCTTAGAGACAGTCGGCACTGAAACCGCGCTACTGTCTCCAGTTTCTATACCTCCCGTACTTGAGCCTAGTCCGCACGCTACTTCTGCTGCAACAGGGGCATCCTCAGCCACTCAAGAACCGAAACATATTGAAATCATTAATGGTTCTGGTGTGACCGGTGCAGCCAAAACTGTTAGTGAAGTTTTTGGTTTCGAAACTTCAGTGGAACTGAAGAACAGTGAAACACCGCTTGACGAAACAGTATTACTTTATAAAAATGAATATAGAAATGTTATTGGCTTATACCAGGATAAACTGGCTTCTATTGGATGGCCAGTTGCAAAGGTTGAAGAAAAAAGCAATAATGATACGAGTGCAGCTGACATAACGATATTG
>DCTD01000102.1 GCA_002335355.1 Patescibacteria group bacterium UBA1449 | reverse complement strand
GTATCACTACTTGGTGTTGAACCGCTTGGTCGTGTCCAAGCTACTGGAGCGTTCCATGTAACACCATTATAGTTGAACGGATCGATGTTGTTACCAGAATAAACTCCTGTCATCTGTTGCTGCATTTGCATTTGCACGGTATAACCGCTTTGAGTGTTTGTTGTGACAAACAATCTATGAGCAGCGTATTCTGGTTCGTTAGCTGTCAAGTTTCCAAACGGTAAGGTATTGTAGGCAGTGGAAACTGATGTAGTAATACCATTAGTAACAATACCTGAATCAACCGCTTGGACTACAAAGGTAAAGGTAGGATCAACCCGTGCAGTCACCTCAATCGGGGCTACTACTGTGTAGGACACAATGGTTTCATCAACTAAATCATTTGCAGTTGGTGTGCCGTTATCAGCAGTCGATGATGAATAAGTGTTTATCCGAACATAACAGGTATCAGAAGATGCCTGGGCGTCACATGCATCAATAGCTGAATTTGTGATTGATTGTACAGGAATTGATATTGCTGTACCAGAGTTAGAGTTTTCCGGTGTATCAGTTGACATGATAAGGTACCCTGTTGCTGTTCTAGCTGTATCGGTTGTCCAGGTACCAGCAAAGCCGGTAAGACTACCTAATGTTGCTGAAGTTAAGATTAAACTTCCTGGAACAGAACAGTCACCTGATGGTGTAGTACAAAACCGGAATTCAATCGTACCAACGTTACCTCCGGTTGCTGTTTCCCAGCTAAAGGTATGAGTGGTTGATTGGCCAGCTCTTGGGTCTGCAAGACTATCTTTGGCATTCTCGAGTTGTTCGGCAGAGGCACTGCTAGCTGCAAGCACCATAGACATAACCATAACAGCTACAGTTAAAAGAATTCGAGCAGATTTCATATTAGTTTTCACCTCCTTTTAACACGGTTAATGATAAACCGTTTTTAACAAAGAAATTGGTAACATATCCATGTTAGAGAGTTGTTAAAGTGCTTGTCAAGTAGGAGAAGTAAGTCAAATCACAGAGGAAAAACTATTTTTACTAGAGGAAAAAAAGATATAAAAAATGATAGTTGAGTATGATACAGTGGTAGTGTAGTAAACCGGTTAACTGTATAAAAACTATTAATCTATTGTCTGCTCATGCCTGCTCAAAAACGCAAACCCACTATTGAAGATACCTTAACCTTAGTGACAGTCAAAAGTGACATTAAATCTGCTTTACCTATCGAATTTGAGTACGATCCTTTTGTTAAAGACAAACACGTTGACGGTAGCTTTGATCCAGCTTCGTTTTCTGAAGTTCTTGACTTTTCTTTTCCTGAAGAAGTAACTGAGGGAGTAGCTCAGGTTGGTGAGGTTATCTATGTCGGTGACGGGGTTTGTAAAGTTACCGGACTTACCCACTCTAAGATGGAGGATGTGATTACCATAAAAACTTCCCAGGGGACGGAAAAAGCCCTGATCTTAGGCATCGAAGATACCCATATTGAATCAGTAGTGTTGGGAGACTATAGCAAAATTAAACAAGGTGACCAGGTTGTTGCTAACAACTCCAGGTTGCAGATTCCGGTTGGCAAAGGGCTCTTTGGTCGGGTGGTTAGCCCCTTAGGTATGCCTTTAGATGGCAAAGGCAAGATAGATGCCCAAGCTCACCGGTCGGTTGAGTTTCACGCACCCTCGGTCATGGAAAGAATGCCCATCTATGAGCCGTTACATACAGGAGTGATGGTGGTTGACTCCACTATACCGATTGGTAAAGGCCAAAGAGAGTTGGTTATAGGGGATCGTAAAACCGGGAAAAGCCGTTTTGTCATTGATGTCATCTCCAACCAAAAGCATGAAAACGTTGTCTGTGTCTATGTTGGTGTGGGGATTCAAGCTGCAAAAGCCAAATCGACACTTCAGTTACTCCAAGAACGGGGAGCAATGGACTACACCACCATGGTGATTGCCACTTCTGACGATCCGCCCACGCTTCAGTATTTGGCTCCGTATGCAGGTACTGCCTTAGCCGAACACTATATGTATCAAGGTAAACATGTGCTTATTGTGTATGACGATCTGTCCAAACAAGCCAAGGCTTACCGCCAGGTCTCATTACTCTTAAAGCGCTCCCCAGGTCGGGATGCGTATCCGGGAGATATTTTCTTTCTGCACTCGCGGTTACTAGAGCGGGCTTCGAAACTGCACCCCAAGCTCGGTGGTGGTTCAATCACCGCTTTACCAATTGCAGAAACTCAGTCCGGTGATGTTTCGGACTATATTATTACTAACCTTATGTCGATTACTGATGGTCACATTTTCCTGGATGCTAACATGATGCACGATGGTATCTTGCCGGCAGTCAACTCGGGAACGTCTGTTTCTCGTATTGGGAGTAAGGTTCAACACAATTTACTTAAAAAAGTCGGGGAACTGACATCCCGGGCTTTGGCCCGTTATCAAGAGGTTAAGTCATTTGAAACGATCAATACCGAGGTATCAGAAGAAACTCTAAGAGATATAAAACGGGGCAAACGGGTTGGAGAAATGCTGGCTCAGGATTCAACGATTACCTATTCAATTGATGAACAGGTGGTGCTTCTAGCGTTGTCTACTTCAGGCAAGATGGACCCCATGGAGCTTTTTGAAGTAGCAGATTTTAAACGGAATTTTCTTAAGTTTTATCGGCAGGAAGTAGAACCTGAATTCAAACAAAAAATTATGGCTGCTAAAAAACTGGATGAAGTTCAAGTCGATATCGAGGGGGTATACGACCGGTATATGGAGAAAGCGAAAGCAACGAGTGGGCCAAATGTGACTACCCAAGAAGAAACGCTAGCCAAGCAGTTATTGGTTCAATCCCAACAAATGGCAGAAAACCAAACTCAAGCAGAAAGCAAGTAGCCCATTACTATTGTCTAAAAAATTTCCTCAATTTTTTTATTGGGGATTCTGAAAAATTCTGCTTTGCAGAATAGGATGACAGCTCTTCTACTAATCTATGGCCAAAGTAAATGAGATTAAAGAACAGCAAGTGGTGGTGAAATCAGTTGGTGATTTTGCCAATAGTTTGCAGCAGATTGCAACCATGCGAATGGTATCTTTGCGGAAATCAGTTTTAGCCAGCCGCCGCTTTGTTGATGAAGCCACCATGATTTTGCGTGAGCTTAAACGGGAACGGAAAGCCTTGTTTTTAAAAGAGCTACGGAAAGTTGACCGTTCATTTAAGCTGCGAGGTAGAGAAAAGGAAGCGGTAATTATTGTCAGTTCTTACCAGGGGTTATGCGGTTCGTATAACATGGAGATCTTTAAGCGGATTGATAAGGTTGTGCCCAAACATCCTCATGCAGACTATTTTGTAATTGGGTCAAAAGGGCAGGAATACTTCCGTAAGCTAACACTTAAAAATCTACATTTACACTACTATCCCTACGATATTCCGGAAGATGTCAGAATAGAACACCTTCAGCGGCTGATTAATATGTTTGTTTACTATGACCGGATTTATCTTATATATTCAAAGTATATTAATACAACAACCCGGGAGGTTGTGTTTATAAAACTTTCAGAACCGGTGATTGAAGAAGAAATTGTAGATCAGCAGAGTCTCATGGAAGGTAAGTTTATCTTTGAACCTGATATTGATAAACTAATTGCCAATGTGACTGCTAAGTTGCGGTATGCGTTGTTTAGACAACAAATTCTTGATTCCCGTTTATCTTTGTATACATCCCAAATGATTGCCATGCAGACAGCTTCTGACAATGCAGTTGACTTGCTCAAACAACTGCAGATGGAGTACAACAAAGCCAGAAGAAAAATGATTGATAAGAAAATTCAGGAAGTGCAAGCTGGTAGAGCTTTATGGGCTGATGGTGAGTAGTTTAACCTCTAGGCATTTGAACTACATTATGATACAACCAAGACAACTTTATGGCTCGAAAACATAAGTTACCGTCACAATCATCATCATGGCGTAGTCAGCTTGTTGTCATAATTGCTGGAATTTGGGTTGTTGTGGTTACCTATTCTTACTATAATCCTGCCACTCATGTTTGGACACAGGCATTACCTCAATATGTGCCCCAGTTGCTTCCGCTCCCTATCGTTCTAACTTGTACTTTTTTTGGTTTACTGTACTTTTCAAATGCCCTTAAAGGTAAAGTGGTGCATTTCTCCTTTAATTTTCTAGAATTATTAGCTGTGTTTTGGGGATTAGGAGTACTTGGGTTACTGATAACTGGGCTTACCCAACAAGTGATAAGTCTGCAAAATGTGCCTTTGGCATTACTAAATATTTTACTAAAAGTCGGAGTAGTAACAGGGTGGTTAGGAATATTAACAGCCGTTACCTATGTCTCTGGACGGTGTATTTTTGATATTTTCAAGTTTAAGAAGTTTTCTTCCTTTTCACGATTTGTTTATAGTGTAGCTTTAGGATACATGATTATAAGTTTTAGTCTACTGGGACTCAGTTTACTAGGGTGGCTAACCAGTTGGGGAGTAGTGGGGTTATTAATGGTTTTATCTGTAAGTGGTTTTACTTACTGGGTCCGTTTGAGAGAACTATTGACGTATCGGTTTGACATTGAAACAAGTACTTCTTCTTTATCGTTCTGGTCAGGGTGGTTGGTACTACTGACTGCAATAATTACGTTTTCTTCAAACTTTTTGCCCATGCCAAACGGATGGGATACCCTCACCTATTACCTTAATATTGTTAGAGAGCTAGCTGATACCGGTAGTTTTGTCCGTGGGCACATTATGTATCCTGTAGAAATGGTTTACAGCGCTGGTTATCTTTTGGCTCAGGTGCTTCATCTTCCGGATTTTAGTAACATGCTGGTGATTTTTACCGCAGCTTGGGGAGGGATAGTCGGAGTTTTGGCAATGATCTTACTTGGCAGACAAATCGGGAGTCTTAAGATTGGCTTGACTGCAGCAGCTATCTACTACACCATGCCACTGATTACTTATTTCAACCAGGGAGAACCAAAGTCAGAAGCAACTCGGGTCATCTTTGGGACATTAGTACTGTTATCTTATGTGCTCTGGCGTGAATCAAAGACAGCGAAATGGTTGGTGATGTCAGGTATTCTTTTTGCTTTTGTGTTTACGATAAAGTATACAGCGGTTTTTCTCTTCTGTGCGTTGTCAGTTGTGTATATTTTTGATGTGCTTTGGGGGAAGAAAAAAGAGGTAAGACTGAATGCATTCAAACACTTGGCTTTAGCTGTGTTAGCTGCAGGGATTGTTGCCCTCCCATGGATAATGGTCCATGCTTGGGAACGTAACTGGAAAACTTCTTTACCGTACGGACTTCTCTATGGTCAAGATCCTCTTGTTGACCAACGAAATGCTCGCTTAGCCCGATCAATAGATGGAGAGGAAATCACCTTTTCTTCTACTGGACAAACTGAAGACTATGGTCGTTATAGTGGTACAGAAGAGGGGTGGTGGGGCTTAGAAGAGTATTTACCTGATAGTTTTGCTCAAATTCCTCTAGAAAGGTATGCAACTCTATTCTGGGATGCCACTATGGTTAGCAACCTTGAACACGCTTATAGTAGCAATATGATCATTAGCAGCCTTTTTCTAGCTTTAGTGCCTGCTTTTGGATTAGTATGGTTTTTTGCACGAGAAAAACTAAAGTTCTTTACTCCTCCCCAACATAGCGGTGTGTTAGCGCTTTTTAGTGTGGTTTACTTGATAATTTGGAGTATTTTTAGTTGGGGTGTGTCCTGGTATGGTCTAAGTAATCTTGTTGTTTTATCAGTAATCGTTGCTGTCATTATTGTTCATTCTTGGCAAAACCAAACAATTCGTTATGTTTTAATTGTTCTCTTTGCTGTCGGACAGATGCTTAACCTTATGATGGTGATGAATCGTTATGGTAAACCTGAATTCTTACGGTTTACCTATGGTCTAAGTAATCAAGCTGAAGTGACAGCCCAAATGTTACCAACATATCCCCAAATCGCTTCAGTTATTAATAATGATCCTGAGATTAGGGCTGGAAGTAAGTATGTTTTAGAGGTTAGCAGTTATGCTAGTTATTTTGTTAACAGGCCTTTTCATGTTTTGGTAAATGATTCACACTTAGATATTTTTTCTGCTATTGATACAACTTATCAGCATAATGATAAACGCACTTTTGAAGCTCTAAAATCAGCCGGAATTAAATATGTGGTTATTGAAACACGGATNNAACAATGACCAAACCCGGGAAAAGACCTTGCAAAAAAAAGTCATGCGTTTTTTGGAAGTAGCTAGCAGACACATGATGCTGAGAGAATATAACCATGATACTGGCTTATTGTTATTAGAGCTTATTTAAGTGCATAATTAGTAATAATGAGTTCTGCCCAACAAACTCCATCACTACAATCTCAACACATAGGCCGAATCGTTGCGGTTAGGGGTGCAGTGGTCGATGTTCACTTCCCTCTGCATGANNTGTACCTGATATCTATAATGCTTTAGAAGTTCAGAATGAGGAAAACTTGATTTTAGAAGCCTTTGAACATTTATCAAATCATACGGTGCGCTGTTTATCAATGTTACCAACAACCGGGTTAAAACTTGGTTTACCGGTTAAAGACACTGGTGATGTCTTACGCGTGCCGGTAGGCACAGAAATGCTGGGGAGAGTGGCTAACGTCTTTGGCCAGCCAATTGATAAAAAAGGCCCCATTCACACGACTGATACTGCACCAATTCACGTTCCCAGTCCTGAATTTCCAGAAGTTAAAAGCCCTTCAGAGGTCATTGAAACTGGTATTAAAGGCATCGATTTTCTTACTCCCTTTATTAAAGGCGGTAAGATTGGGTTTTTCGGTGGCGCTGGTGTAGGGAAAACGCAGCTGGTGACAGAGATTATCCATAATACGACCATTAAACACGGAACAAAGTCTGTTTTTGCTGGTGTCGGAGAACGGACAAGAGAGGGAAACGAATTAGTCCTGACTCTGGAAGAAACCAACGTTTTAGAAAATGTAGCTATTGTTTTAGGACAGATGAATGAGTATCCGGCAATGCGGTTTCGGACACCGTTAACAGGTGTAACATTGGCTGAGTATTTCAGGGACCTTACCGGAAAAGAAGTTTTACTGTTTATTGATAACATCTTTCGTTTTATTCAAGCAGGAGCGGAGATCTCAACGGTATTAGGCCGGATTCCTTCAGAGATAGGATATCAATCCACAATGAATTCAGAACTGGGAGAAATTCAGGAGCGGATTGTGTCCACTTCAAAAGGTTCTATTACCTCAGTGCAAGCCGTTTATGTGCCAGCAGATGACTTTTCTGATCCGGCCATTCAGGCAATTTTCTCACATCTGGACTCGGTGGTAGTGCTATCGCGTAAGATTGCTCAACAGAAAATCTTTCCGGCTGTTGATGCACTGTCTTCTAGTTCAACCCTTGATGAAGCTATCTTGGGTAGTGACCACTATAAAACTCTTAAAGCTGCTCTAAAAGTACTTGAACGGTATCGTTCACTGCAAAACATTATTGCGATTTTAGGTGAGGGGGAGTTGTCAGAGGCAGAAAAAGTGACAGTCTCTCGGGCTAAAAAGATTCTTAAATTTCTAAGCCAACCATTCTATACAGCCGAACAGTTTACCAACGTACCAGGTGTTTATGTTAACCGGGAGGATACAGTTAAAGGCGTTGAAGCCATTTTGTCAGGAAAATATGATGAGCTATCCGATGACCCCTTTTATATGATCAGTGTAGTGGAGGATGCTGAGAAGAAAGTGAAAGAAAGTAGTTAGTGTATGGCAGAAGAACATGTGCTTGATGTTTCCATTGTTGATCCTGACCGGGTAATTTATGAGGGTAAGGCTATCAAAGTCTTTGCGCCCGGTAGAGTAGATGAACTGGCGATACTTCCTGACCATACACCACTCTATTCAGAACTAATTACTGGTAAAGTTGTCGTTGAAGAAGCATCAGGGAAAACGTTTGAAAAACAAATCGAAGGAGGAGTGGTCAGAATCAAAGATAACACGGTCAAAATTTTAGTTGGTTTTTAGTTTAGGGGTTGTTAATGAAAAAAATTTCCACTAAGATCAGTCCTGTTATTATAGAGAGATTTACGATGAAAAAAAGTCTTTTTGTTGTGCTTCTTTCGCTGAGTGTATCAGCTTGTGTATCAATGAATAACCCTGCCAGTGACACATCAAGTGTTGATAAGGTCTTACAAGACAGTCAACCGATTGGCAATGCTCACTTAACTAATGATATTGCCACCAAAACAAACAAGTCAACTGTACAAGATAAAGCAGTTGAAAATATTCCTATTACTAATGACGAAGTTACACTGCGGCAGGAGCAGGCTGCTCAGCCAAACCAACCGCAGGTTACTCAACTACCTATGAATACTCAGACACAGAGTGATCAGTTAAAAATTGAAGATATTACGGCTGGCACCGGTCAAGAAGCCCAGGATGGTATGGCTGTTACTGTTCACTACACGGGTTGGCTGACCAACGGCCAAAAGTTTGATAGTTCCAAAGACAGAAACCAGCCATTTACGTTTAACCTTGGAGCAGGACAAGTTATTCAAGGCTGGGATATGGGAGTCAAAGGCATGAAAGTCGGTGGCAAACGAAAACTGACTATTCCAGCTCAACTAGGTTACGGTGACAGAGGAGCTGGTGGGATAATTCCTCCAGGAGCGACATTAGTTTTTGAGGTTGAACTATTGGGAGTAAAGTAACATTATAGAGGCACAAACTAGTTTGCAAATAAACATACTTACTATAAATCTTAATGTGTTCGCAAGTATATCTGGATTGGATAGAACTACTGTTAGTGATCATTGGCTAAATTATTACCGTACTGTTGCTAATCTGCTAGTCGAAAGGGACTCCCCGGAGGAACTTTATTCATTAAAACAAAATAAATATGGCTGATGCACCAATATCTCTTGACACCTATGCCTTACGATGGCAAGTTGTCAAAGAGTCTCCTACATTTTCTCAATATCTCTTATCAAAAAGTCCCTTTATAGCTGTGAGCGCTCTAGTCGTTCTGACACCTGCTTGGTATTTTATTGATGTTCTAATTGGAGTGATTGTTGCCTTGTTTGTTATCTTTATCTGGACGATAATTCTCTTTTTTTTAGCTCAGGTTGATCGGGATGAAACTATTGTTTATACCATTGATAGTAACGGTGTTGCTGCTGGGAAAGTACATGTTTCATATAACGAATTAAACAAAACGGCAATGATTGACTATCTCAAAACAAAGGAGTTGCCATATCAGGAATGGATAAAAGATTTAGATAAGGAGAGTGATTTAGTTGTTGGAAGCCTCAAATTGGGGTTTATTACTCAAAAAACCCGCCAACAAGCAATCCAGTCTCTGCTTCACTTCCTGGGATAAGTTAATAATAACTCTTGAAAAGTTGTAAAAAATTGTTTATATAACATATTGTTGATCAATTCCTTAACATATATTCTTCTTTTTAGTAAAGCTATGATTGAACTGAAAAACGTATCCAAACGATTTGATACTCAAGTTGCAGTAAAAGATGTTACCTTTACGATTGCTACCGGTGAGGTAGTTGGTTTCCTTGGGCCAAACGGTGCCGGTAAAACGACAACAGTCCGGATGATAGCCGGAGTTTTACCTCCCTCAAGAGGAAAAGTACTGGTAAACGGTCGGGATCTGTTTGCCGATGAGGTGACCCATCGGCCCCATATTGGTTATCTGCCTGAGAATAATCCCATCTATGATGACATGACGGTTGAGGAATTCTTGCAGATGTGGGCAACTCTTAAGCAGATTAAAAAAGTAGAACAGAAAAAAGCTATTGAAGAAGCGGTTGTTTCTTCTGGACTAAATGATGTTTACTACCGCCCCATTAACGAACTCTCGAAAGGGTACCGGCAACGGACAGGCTTAGCTCAGGCGATTCTATCTAAACCTGATATTTTACTTCTTGATGAACCCACTGAGGGGTTAGATCCAAATCAACGCCGTGATATCCATACCCTTATAAAAGGAATCGGTAAACAACGGACGGTCATTATATGCTCTCATGTACTACCAGAAGTAACCAAGATGTGTAGCCGGGTGATGATTATCAATCACGGTGAGATTGCTGCTGATTCTCCTACCGAAAAACTGGACACATTAGCAGGTGGCAAACATACCTATGAAGTAGTTGCTACTGGTAAAACGATTGAAAAAGACCTGGCCTCAATGCCAGAAGTTTCGGCAGTAGAAAAAAATGGTAATGATAAGGAAGTGCGGTGGATTGTGTCTTCAACTTCCAAAAAAGACTTGCGCCTACCAATTTTTGAACTAGCCAAGAAAAAGGATTGGAAATTGTATGAGTTAGTTCGCAAGCAACAGGATCTTGAAGATATCTTTGCCATGTTAACAAAAGAATAAGTATACATTCATCAGTAAATGCCTATGGTAAACATAAAAACTGTCTTTTCAATTGCAAAAAAAGAATTTACCTCATACTTTAACACCAGCACAGGTTATATTCTGATCGCACCGTTTTTGCTGATTACCTTTTTTCTTTTTTTTAGAACCGCATTCTTAACCAACCAAGCCACCCTCCGGCCGTATTTTGACCTTTTACCGTACTTTTTACTTTTATTTG
>DCTD01000018.1 GCA_002335355.1 Patescibacteria group bacterium UBA1449 | reverse complement strand
TTTAATCTGAACTCTCCAATGCCGTTTCATCATTTCAGTATTTGTTTCACCAATACCTCTCGTGCCAATACCACCGCTTTGGCGTGACATTTCGCTTCCCATACCGTAGATCCGCGGTCCCATATGACGCATGGCCGCTAGTTCTATCTGCAGTTTAGCCTCTGCGGTATTGGCGTGTTTAGCAAAGATTTTCAAGATTAAATCAACACGATCCCAGACTTGCACATCCAACTTTCGTTTTTGAAATATGGTATAGAAATCATAGATTTGAGTTGGGGGAATAATAGCGTTTAAAACTACAACATCGATATATTTTTCAACAATCAGCTGAGCTACTTCTTCAGTTTTGCCACTGCCAATAAACTTGCCTTTATCATGCATTTCACGGCGTTGAATAACTAAATCAACTACAGTGCTACCATAAGTCTCGATGAGAGACCCTGCTTCTTCGATACTTTTTACAACTGCTTCATCTGAAAGTGAATGGGGTACGATACTGACTAATAAAAAACGCTTATGGGTGTGGTGACTATTCATAAGATGCATTATACAAGCCAGTAATTTCTGAGCAAACTAAACTTTTCTCTGCTATCCATTCCTTGGTTTGTGAGTGCAAAACAGGTATAATAGCATTTTTGGAGAACTGTCTATGGAAAAAGAAAACATAAGAAACATTGCCATTATTGCGCACGTCGACCACGGGAAAACTACTCTTGTAGATAACCTTTTAAAACAGGCTAAGGTTTTTGCGGCCCATCAAGCAGAGATGAATCAAACCACAATTTTAGACAGTAACGAACTGGAACGCGAGCGGGGAGTAACTATATTAGCCAAGAATACGGCTGTAGAATGGAACGGGTATAAAATCAATATTCTCGATACCCCAGGTCATGCCGATTTTTCCGGAGAAGTCGAACGGGTTTTAAATATGGCAGATGGTTGTATCTTGCTGGTCGATGCTGCAGAAGGAGTACTGTCTCAAACCCGGTATGTCTTAAAGTTAGCCTTAGAGCGGGGTATAAAACCAATTGTTGTTATTAATAAAGTAGACCGTAAAGATCAACGTGCACAAGAAGTCCTTGAGGAAATTAATACCTTATTTTTAGAATTAGTAACAAACACTGAACAATTAGATTTTCCTGTTTTATATGCCATTGGTAGAGACGGTATCGCTGGAAAAGAAGTGACACTTAATACCGATAACTCACTTACGGTTGTTGGCAGTAATAACGTAACACCATTGTTTGAAACAATTATTGAAACGATTCCAAGTCCAAGCGGAGAACTTGAAGGAGGCTTCCAAATGCAAGTGACCAGTTTAGACTACGATGATTATAAAGGCCGTTATGTGATTGGCAGAATTCAACGGGGAGTGGTTAAAAAAGGTGAGCCGTTGTTGATATTGCGTAGTAATCAACAGATTGGACAGGCACGAGTGGAATACCTCTATACGTTTTTAGGTTTACAAAAACAGGAAGTTTTACAAGCCAGTGTTGGTGATATTGTGGCCTTAACTGGTTTTGGTAATACGAAAATTGGTGATACCTTAACCGATTTAAACAATCCTGATTGTTTACCGGACTTACCGATTGCTGAACCTACCATGCAGATCCAAATTTCAGTTTCTGATTCCCCCTTTGTTGGGCGTGATGGACAATTTACGACATCAAGGCAATTAAAACAACGTTTAGAACGGGAACTGGAACGCAATGTTAGCCTCCGCCTATCACCAGGCCAAACCGGTGAAAGCTTTATTGTTGCCGGACGTGGCGAACTGCATTTATCAATCCTTATTGAGACAATGCGGCGTGAGGGATATGAGTTTTCTGTAGCCCGGCCCGAAGTCATTTTTAGAACAGTTGATGGAGTTACCATGGAACCGTACGAACTTCTGACCCTGGAAGTACCTGAAAATTACTCAGGAGTTGTCATCAATGCCATGGGTCAACGTAAAGCCAAAATGATGAACATGCAGAACTTAAAAACTGGACTACGGTTTGATTATAAAATTTCAACCCGTAACCTCATTGGTTTTAGAAGCCAGTTTTTAACTGATACCTCAGGCACCGGCTTAATGAGTTCTCTATTGTTAGGATATGAACCGATAGGTGAAGAAATGGCAATAACTAAGAATGGCTCGATTGTTTCAGGCGCTCAAGGTCAAGCTCTTGCTTATAGTCTTCATAATGTACAAGAGCGAGGAGTAACTTTTATTGAACCGAGTACTGAAGTATATACAGGGATGATTATTGGCCAAAGCAGCCGTAAAGAAGATATGATTATGAATGTGTGTAAAGGTAAGAAACTTACCAACATGAGAAGTTCAACCGCTGATATATCTGTAAGACTAGCTCCACCTGTTATTATGTCTTTGGAACAATGTCTTAACTTTTTAGGACCGGATGAACTACTTGAAGTAACTCCAATCCATTTACGCTTACGCAAGCAAAATTTGAATCAGTGGTCAAAACTTCATTAACCTTTTTCAGCTGGAGAAAGACTAACTACTTTATTAAGCAAACCAACGACGCTTTCTTCGATACGGCTTTGCCACAGTTGACTTACCCAGGGACGGAGTATGCCAATAGGGACACCATGTAAGACAACAGTAGTGTTAACGATTGTCTTGCCATCTTCAGTTGGAATAAATGACCAGACTTGACACGATTTTATGCCATATTCATTTTTCCACCAAGCGGCTTGCCTTTGATCTATAACTACACGGATTCTTTCTTCTGATGATAGGGTAAAAGGCAGCCCCAAATTAAGTGATTGTTTAAAGGTATTGTTTTCTTTCCAACCTGGCTCGTTATTCCACTGAGCTGATACATGAAGAGGAGTAGACCAGGTTGACCAAAGAGATATATCAGCCCACGTATTCCAAATTCTCTCCGGTGAATCGGATATCTTTTTCGATCCAGACATAATGAGCGTACGCCATGTAGGTGAAGAAAGTTCAGTCTTTTCAAAACAGTAAGAATACAAACTGGGATTATACATGTGTGCTGTCAAATGAAAGTATGCCAGGTAAAAGATTATTAAACCAATGACCCCAGCGCTTATGATACTGATAAAAAATGTTTTAAATGATAGCAGTGGAGAATGCCCGGATTTTGATTCGGATTTGTTAGTGTCTGTTATATCAGTTTGAGATTCCATGCCTTATATATACAAAGATATCTTTAAAAAAACAAGCAGTATGATTAAGAAAGCAGGGAAGTAGCAAAAAGAGCAGCAACGGCAACAGACATTATTAATACGGTTACCCAGCCAACAATGTTTGATAATGGTCTGTTGGTATATGAACCCATGATCCTTTTGTTATTACTAATTACGATAATCACTGCAATAAGTGGCGGAGCGATAATACCGTTTAAGATCGCAGCATAGTAAAGAGCATGGATAGGATCAATCCCGGAAAAATTTATAATCATCCCGACAACTGTTGCTGCGGTTATCACACCATAAAACCCATAGGCTTTGTTTAACTTATTATTTAAGCCACAGTTCCACCCCATAGCCTCAGATACGGCATAGGACGCTGCACCAGCAAGAATTGGGATGGCAAGTAAACCAGTACCGACTATACCGACAGTAAAGAGTAGATAGGCAAAGTCTCCGGCAAGCGGCCTGAGAGCTTGTGCAGCTTGCGGAGCAGTGGTGATATTGGTAATTCCGTTTACTGCAAGAGTAGAGGCAGTTGTAAGTATGATAAAAAACATGACAAGTTTGGAAAATAACATTCCAATAACGGTATCAAGGCGCATATTGCTAATATCTGTGCGGGTAATCTTGGGAACGTCAACTCCCATTACCTTGAGTTTATGATGCTCTATGCCTTCCTCAACGGTTTCGTCAGCTTGCCAAAAGAAAAGATATGGAGATATCGTTGTTCCGAGTATGGCAATGAGATTGAATAGATATGGTTGTGTTAGAGATATGGTTGGTAAGATCGTTGACTTTAAAACGTTTGTCCATTGCTGGTTAACGATAAAAGCCGTAATAATATATGAAAAAAGTGCAAGGGTAAGGAACTTTAAGTACCGGGCATAGGTTTTATACGATAAAAACACTTGAAGTGTTAAGGTTAAAACGGTAAAAATCAGTAGTAACAAAGAAGAGGGAACATTTAATAGCATTTCAGCAGAGGCAGCCATAGCTCCAAGGTCGGCTCCAATGTTAAATGTGTTGGCTATAACCAGTAGAGTGACGGCAAAGTAAAGCAATGATTTTCCATAATGCTTACGGATTACTCCCGATATTCCTTGTCCCGTAACCATCCCAATCCGGCCACACATTTCCTGGACAATAGCCATTAACGGAAATGAAAAGAAAGAAGTCCACAATTGAGAGTAACCAAACATCGCTCCTGTTTGTGAATAAGTAGCTATACCAGAAGGATCATCATCAGAAGCACCTGTAATAAACCCAGGACCAAGGCTTTTAAATAGCTTTTTTACAGCGGGCAGTTTAAATTTCACAGTAATAAAACAAGAATTACTTACGTTACTAGCATAGCAAAAATAAAATCTGCAATATAGAAGAAAATTTGTCTATGAAATAATTGTGCTTTTATGATACGCTTGGAAACTGTTATCTACAAAATTTTTTACTATGAAAAACAACTTTCTTGCCTTCTACTTAT
Source organism: Patescibacteria group bacterium UBA1449 (assembly GCA_002335355.1). GTDB lineage: Bacteria > Patescibacteriota > Microgenomatia > UBA1400 > UBA1449 > UBA1449. Next base: position 847 of record DCTD01000018.1, on the reverse strand, counting down.
TATTGTTTCTAATAGCGTTATCTGGATGTGTATCTGTTAATAACACAAAAAACAAAAGTAACGAACCTTTATCAGTTAGTGGTAAAGCTGGTGAAGAAACAGCTTTAAATGACTCTATGAATTCACAAGATAAGACAGGTACAAATTCCTCACAGCCGGCTACTGATGAAGAATCGCTTACGTTAACTGATAGAACAGTAGTAATGAGTACCAATTATGGTGATTTGCACATAAGCTTTTTTGATAAAGCTGCACCGAAAACAGTTGAAAATTTTGTCCGATTAACGTACCGGAAATACTATGATGGTTTAATATTTCATCGCATGGTAAATTTGCCTGGAAACATGGTGATTATCCAGGGCGGTGATCCTCAAGGCAATGGAAGAGGAGGGCAGTCAGCTTTTGGTCAGAGATTTGAAGATGAAATTTTCCAAGCTGATGGAAAAACATTTCGGGATGCTTCTTTATACGAGCCAATTGATGAGAGAGTAGCTTTGTATAAAAAGGGATATCTGGCAATGGCTAACGCCGGACCAAATACTAATGGGAGTCAGTTTTTTATTATGCTAGACGATACAAAACTACCACCAAACTATACAATTTTTGGAAAAGTTGCAGAATCAGACTTTCCTATTCTGGATAAAATAGTTGCCGAAGTCAAACCAAACAGTCTAACTGGAGATGGTAAGCCGGATAAAGAAATTAAAATACTATCAACAACTCTAAAGTAAATTTGGAATTACTATTCTTCATCTCCAGTCTTTAAGTCTTTGTGTTCTTCTGAGAGACCATCCAGTAAGTTGCTAAGGGATGTTTCTGGTTCATCCCTTACTAGTTCTTTAACAGA
>DCTD01000025.1 GCA_002335355.1 Patescibacteria group bacterium UBA1449 | reverse complement strand
CAATGGGTATGCGTATTTTGGTCCCTCAGGGGCTGGTCATTTTGTCAAAATGATCCATAACGGTATTGAGTATGGAATGATGCAGGCTATTGCCGAAGGATGTGCTATTTTACAAAGTTCTGAATTTAAACCAGACCTTACTAAAGCAACCCAAGTCTGGAACAACGGCAGTATTATTGAAAGTAGTCTGATTAAGTGGCTGAACTTGATTTATCAAAAAGACCCACACTTAACCCACACGGAACCAGTTATTGGCAGTTTAGGCACCGGAAAATGGACGGTCGAAGCAGCTCTAGCCCAGGGTATTCCAGCCCATGTTATTGCTGCGGCTGTATTTGCCCGTTATGAATCACGCCCTGAAGCTGCCTTTGGCCGTAAAGTAGTCCAAGCGCTGCGTGGGCACTTCGGCGAGCATACCCCCCACGAGCGGGATGCTAAATAGTCTCCTATGAACAGAAAGGAAAACGGAGCAGAACAAGATTATCCGTTTTGTCAAAGAATTGAATGGTTATTGTTTGAGAGTTCAGATATTTCAATAAGATATTTTGGAATCCCAACTAAGATCGTCAATGAACTGGCCTCACGTTTTACTAGTAACTGCTCACCAGATGACCTGGCCTCATTCGAACATGTTGCTGAAGTTATTTTCGAGTTAATTCCTGAAAAGAAGAGAGAGGCATTCTGCAGAGGTTGTATCAAGTTGAAAACGAGTAATGAAAATTTTAAAAACAGAAAAAAGTCTTAAAACAATAGGATAACCCGATCTCTATTTCCTTACTCATTCTTCTCTTGCCATATTTCTTCAATAAATGCTATGCTTTCTATGTAAGTAATTTGTCCTGCTCATGCCCGAAATATCTACCAAAAACCCTGTTGCGTACTTTTGCGCTGAATACGGCATCCAAGCCAATCTTCCTCTTTATGCTGGGGGGTTAGGAGTGCTCGCTGGTGATACGATCAAAGAAGCTGCCGATCAAAACTTTCCCATGGTTGCAGTGGGATTGCTGTACCGAGGGGAGGGAGCTATCCAACAGATTACACCTGAGGGAATGCAGCAAGAAGTTAACCTGGATGTTGACCCCCTGACACTGGGTTTTGAACATGTTTACGTGGATGAGATGCCTCTGTTTATTAAAGTCCACTTAACCCAAATCGATGTCTGGGCCCGGTGCTGGAAAAAGACGATTAAAAATAATGTTGTTCTATACCTGCTGGATACCGAAACCGACCAGAATTTAGCTCAGGAACGGAGTATCACCCATGCTTTTTATTCAGGAACTGATGAGTCCTTGATGAAACAACAGCTCATCTTGGGGATAGGAGGAGTAAAACTCTTACATCGTTTAGACATTCATCCGGCGTTATACCACGTCAACGAGGGACGGCCGGCATTTTTGCACTGGCAACTCATCCGCAGCTACATGGATGGTCATGGTATGAGTTATGAGGAAGCAGCAGCTCTTGCAAAAAGTAAGACGGTCTACACCAATCACACGCTGGTTACCGCTGGGAATGAAAGCTACAACATTCATCTACTAAAAACCTATGGCCAATACTATGCCGATAAAATGGGTATCAGTATCGATGCGCTTCTAAGCCCTGGTGTCGAGGATATTTCCGATCACTTTGTCATGACTCGATTTGCATTAAACACTTCCCGTAAAGCTTCCGGTGTTAGCCAATTACATTACCAGTTATCTAAAGAGCACTGGCCACAGTACAACTGGGTTGGAGTAACGAACGGCGTTCACATGCCTACCTGGCAGGACCCGGAAATCCGTGACTGTAACAAAGAGGGAAGTGGTGTGTGGCTTGTTCATCAGCGGAAAAAAAATGAATTGATGAACTATGTCCAACAACACACTGGCTTTGGATACGATCCTAACCGGCTGGTAATCTCTTGGGCCCGGAGAATTGCCACGTACAAACGGGTTCATGAACTCTTTAGTGATATCAAGCATCTCCAAGCTATTATCCGTAACAGTGAGCGACCGGTTCAGTTGCTGATTGCCGGTAAAGCCCACGTTAAAGACGTACCAGCGAAAATGCTCCTTCAGGAAGTCATTCACTACATGCAAAACGAACTCAACGGTTTTGCCCTGTTTATCCCTAACTATTCTATCGAGGTTGCCCAAATGCTGGTTAAAGGCTCGGATGTTTGGCTTAATACTCCCGTTTTTGGTCAGGAAGCCAGCGGTACTTCAGGCATGAAAGCAATCAGTAACGGAGTATTGCAATGCACCGTTAATGACGGTTGGGCTCATGAAGTGGATTGGAACGGAATTGGTTGGGTACTTGACCCCAACAACATCGCCAACTCTTTCTATAACGTAGTAGAAAACGAAATCGTCCCTCTGCACTACAACCGGAATGCCCAGGGAGTCCCTGAAGAATGGGTAGGGCGGATGAAAAAGTCCATTGAGCTCTCCAAGCAATTCAGTACTACCAGGATGCTCAATGAGTACAAGGAAAAACTCTATTCATAGCTTTCTTTTTTTATACTGGTTTAAAGAACGTAAAAATCTCCTCACTCCTGCCATTATCCTGAGATAGATTAAAGTATTCTGTCTTTAAAGAGGGGTTATCCTGACGGGCAAAAAAGCGTTCCCAGTCATACTTTTGTGAGAGATGAGCCATGAGAGCTTGTCTTTTAAACTCAACTACCGAAGTGATGTCAACACAGTGGGTGATCGGAAACCGGACCTCAACCACATACTCATACCGCAACTTCAAGCTAGGCGGCCGGGTAACCAGAAATACTTTATCTGCAACCCTTGTTTCTAAACAGGCTTTAGCAGTAGACAGTGACGTGACGACGTGATCAATGTGCCAGGAAATACCGGTATGATCGTAGGCAATCACCACATCAGGGGTTTCTTTGGTAAGTATATCTGCAATTTGATTAACCAAGGCATTATCCATAACATCACCATTGGTTAGTGAACCGTCTTGTCTGTCCAGATAGCGAATAGAGTTAATACCTAAAACCGTAGCTGACTGTTTCAATTCTTCCCTTCGCAGAGCCTTAACTGATCCAAGTTCTGTAAGCTTTTGAGAAGCATCTGGATGCACTTGTCCTGCAGATCCATCTGTAGTTTCAACAAGCACCACGGCATGTCCAGCTTGGGTAAGACGTTTAATGGTCCCTGAAACGGAAAAAGCTTCGTCATCAGGATGTGGCATGACAACCATGATTTTCATGCATCCATAATACCAGTGATTGGATAGGTTACACAAACGTAACGTTTAGACACTTTGAAGCTCTCCCAAGTAATCAATCAGATTGATCTGCTCAACAATATCACCAGACATAGCATCGATAACAAATATCTTGCCACTAGTTAGATATTGGAGTTCCCAGACTGGTTTCCCGGATAACGTGTACCGTGGGCTGTCAATCATATACTTAACGGTTGGTATTTGGTCTGCTGGAGCCCCAAATAGTAGAGCTACTTGAGCGGCCTGAGACATACTGATTTTGGGAACATCTTTCGGAATAGCATCTGATACTTTTGGAATTAATGTAGGTTGACCGTTAGTATCCACTTCCACTCTTTCCAAAGCCACATGAACCTTTATTGTTTGCTGGTGGTCTTCATCTGTATAGGTAGCAACCCAGTTCGAGGCAGCATCTGTCTCTTCCCAATTACTGTCTAAATTATTTGACCGGGCTTCAAGTCTTTGGAGAACTGCGTTAGGCACCGTCTTAACTATCTCTGCATACGCAGCTTGAGCTGCTTGAATCGATGTCATCATTGCCGCTTCATGGTTTTCTGTTTGGCTCACTAGAGACAGTGTTGGTTTTAGATGATATGATTCCACTGTTCCTAACCCAATGGCAACTGGCAGTAAGAGTATTCCTACAAGAATACTTGCCGGTGAAAAACGGAGTTGTGGTGAGTTCATATACCCTCCTTTCTGTATCTTTAAAACGAGTATAGGAAGACAGGGTAAGGGTTAAATGAAAGATCGGTTAGAGGAGTGTAAGCAAGCTACCGTTTCTATGTCACTTTGTAGACTATCAGGAAACTAAGAAGCGAGTTGTTAGTTGCGTATATACTGAACCAGTCGTTGTTATCTCACTGGAAAACAGGGTTATCCGGGATACAGAAAAGTCTTTTTGAGTAATTTGTAAACCTGTTCCAAGTTTTAATACTAAGTTAATTGGATTTCGGCTTCTTCCTAAGGTGATATGAGGAATAAACGGTTTTTTGTCATAGACAATATGGGCGCATTCTAGCCCCTGCCTAAGCTTCTTAACTAAGGCTTTTAACTTTTTTACTTCACCACCAACCTCTAGGACAACAATCCGGGCTCGGTTATCTTTTGGGAGGCCTCCCACTTTTGACACCGACAAATCAATAGCATGCCGCTGTTTTACGGTGTCCTGCAACACTGAATCAATACAAGGAATTTGGGAGGGGTTAATATCTTCAAAAAAAGCCAAGATAATATGATAGTTTTCCGGCCGAACCCATCTGATCCCCGAAAGAGCAGACCACCGAAGCGCTTGTTGAACTTCTTTTATTTCCTGTTTTGTTTCGGCACCTAGTTCAAGACAAATGAAAGCACGCATGTACCTATAGTATACTACTATTATGATCAACCGCTCATGAGGAGTATACTAAATATAAATATGAGGAAAATATACTTCTTAGTTTCTCTCTTTTTTCTTCTACTCGCCAGTTACATATGCTTGTTTAGCTTATCAAGTAAACCAAGACTACAACTAAACAAACCAGTAACGAGCCAAGGTCAAGAAACTTTTGAAAGTTCTCATAAGTCTCAACCCTCACCAAAACCACTGACTTTAGAGCAAATCTTTAGTCCATACCCAGAAACCTCTCTGGATAATGACCGTCGTGCCATTGTCTTACTTGCCACTGGAGATATCATTCCAGCCCGTTCAGTCAATGTCTCGACCTTAAAAGCCGGTGACTTTACCTGGCCATTTGCCAAGACTGGTGAGGTTTTAAAGGCAGCCGACATAACCTTTGCTAATCTAGAAGCACCTTTACGTACTTCTTGCCAACCAACTGATACAGGGATGATCTTTTGTGGGAGTTCTAAACATATTACCGGCTTAACCTTTGCTGGAATTGACGTGGTTAACTTGGCAAACAATCATGCCGGCAATCATGGTTTTGCAGGTATTACAGAAACCATTGAGTTGTTATCAACCAATAATATTCTCGTTACCGGAACCACTGGCCCAGTTTATAAAACGGTAAAGGGAACAACTTTTGCGTTTTTAGGCTATAACGAGATTGGGTATAAAGAACAGGGGATTGCCTGGGCCGAGGANNTCTCCCAACCAACAGCCCGGCAACGGGAATTAGCGTATTTGGCAATTGATCATGGAGCTGACTTAGTAATCGGCAATCATCCACACTGGATTCAGCCAGTTGAAATCTATAAAAACAAGGTTATTACCTATGCTCACGGTAACTTTATATTTGACCAGATGTGGTCACAAAAAACCCGTGAGGGAGTTTTAGGCAAGTACACCTTTCTCGGTAATCAGCTTGTTGCTATCGATTTTTTGCCAATCCAAATCGATAACTATGGTCAACCGCATTTTGTAGAGGAANNAAGACAGAAAGCGAGTATTTAGCTACAAAATGTAATTAGACAATTGCCTTGACACGTACAGATTAGCCCGCTACTATGAGTTTAATTTAGTCCATGAATTGGTTATTCTTTGCGTTTCTATCATCACTGTTTGCCGCTTTAACAGCTATACTTGCCAAAATCGGTGTTAAAGACGTTAATTCTAATCTCGCCACTGCAGTCAGAACTATTGTTATTCTCTTTTTCGCCTGGGGGATCGTCCTTTTCCAGGGAACGTATAAAGACCTAACTGCAATCCCAAAATATACGTTATTGTTCTTAGTGCTATCAGGCATAGCCACCGGCTTATCCTGGCTTTTTTACTTTAAAGCCTTGCAAATCGGAGATGCATCCCGAGTAACGCCAATTGATAAGTTAAGTTTGGTCTTTACTATTATCTTAGCAGTCTTGATTTTAAAAGAAAAAATTACCTGGATGGTTGCAGCTGGAGCTCTGTTAATGACAGGTGGTTCACTGCTAATTGCGTTTGCAAAATAGTTATTACTTTGTAGTGAAAGGCTACATATGTTCTTTATGAAAAACAGAACTTTTTTATTAGCGTTTGTATGTATTCTCCTTGTTTCCGGGTGTACCCTTATCCCAGGCAGACCCCAGTCTGCTCAGGATACACAAACGCCGCAAGCAAACCAACAACAAGAAAATAAGGGAGACAGTGGAAACGTTATTACCTCTTTAAAAAATGCGCTCTCGCTTGGACAAAGCATGAAGTGTACGTATACCGATGACGAGACTGAAGTAACAACCCTTATCAAAGGAAGTAAAGTCAGGGTTGATGGAATCGACTATCAAACCGAGGATAATACAACCGTCAATGGCGTTATGATCAATGACGGTGAGTGGGTTTATGTCTGGAGTGATGTTGAAAATGTTGGTTTAAAGTTTAGTGTTACTAACATGATGGAGTTGGGAGAGAATTCTGAAGCAACTGACTGGTCTGACCCCAGCACTTGGGCAGAAGAAATTGATAGCCAGCACCAAGTTGCCTGCACCCNNCCCCAACGGTAGTTGATGATTCACAGTTTGTTCCCCCAGCAAATATTGCTTTTGAAGACATGGCTGCGATGCTGGACTTTGCTAAACAAATGCAGGATGCTAAAATTACTGACTTTGAAAATATGCCATTGCCAGGTGATATGCCGGTAGACATACCAGAAAGTGAGTAACTGGGTACCATTGTGACATAAAAAATACAGCTCTTATCTAAGAGCTGTATTTTTTATTACCAAGTACTCTTATGATACTACGGTAACCTGCTTGGCTCCATTATCTTCCATGATCCGACGAGCATTATCTCTACTTGCAGTATCAGTGTTAACACTGATCATAACACCACCCTCCTTAACCCCAGCTTCGTAGACTCGGGCTTCTTCTTCAGGCACACCAAGCCCAACTAAAGCCCCAACTAAACCTCCAGCTAATGCGCCAGTAATAGCGCCCGTAGCTGTTGTTGCTGCCGCTCCAGTTAAACCCAGCGCAGCGGCAATAGGACCACCAATTAGCAATGCTCCAATCCCCGGAATAGTTACCGCTCCAATCCCAATAAGCAAGCCGGCAATTCCACCAATCACTGCACCGGTAGTTGCTCCTGATGCAGCTCCACTGGCAACGTTCGAACCGGTTTGGTTATCGCCTGTTACCCGTGTCTCTTTCATATCCTCGCGCATAACAACGGATACATCCTCTTTCTTAAAGCCTGCGTCATATAAATCATTGATGGCACTATCAGCTGCAGCCCGGTCACTAAATAAGCCAAATACTCTATCTGCCATATGTTCTTCACCCCCTTTCAAAAGAAGTGAGTTACTAATTTTCTATAGTCTACTTAAGATAGGTTAACTGGATAAGAAATTAACCAAAAGAATGTAAGTGTTGTGTAAATAACTGAATCTTTAGGCCTCTGGTAAGTTGAACTTTCTTCTAATCAGTGCAGTAATAATCATGAGCGGTACCCCAAGAATTGACCAGGCAAGATTTACCTCAACTTTTTTTGGTGCATCACTATTAGCGGTGGCAGCAATACTGCTACCCGTGTTTTCTGCGTTACTGACAAAACCTAAGATCTCTCCAGGATTAAAGGTGACTTCAGTTTGAGACAAAGAGTCTTTTACCACTGAAGTGATAGGAGTTCCGTTTGACAACACTGGCACAGACAACGGTTGTTTTTGCATATTCTGATTAAATACAAAACCGCCAACTGCTGGGTTACCGGTACTGTTACTATCCGAAGAATTACTTTGAGCAACAACAGTAGGTGCTGGTGATGGTAAGATTGTTTCATCCTCCTGACCTGATTGAGAAGAAGCATCAGGTACTATTGCTTCAGCTGTATCAGTCGTTTGATCACTTGCCGGTTTTTCAGTTCCAGGAGGCAAGAAATTGCCTTTCCAGTTTTTAAAGACGTTAACCAAGGTAACAACCAAGGTACTATCTCCGACAATATTGTTGTTGACAAAGTTAACTAAGGTAGCAATTGCCGTAGCATCACCGGTTTTAATAACTGACTCACCACCAGTATTATTACTGGCTTGATTCCCTCCGGTGTTTGCAGACAAATCGAGATTGTTAACAACTTTAGCCGTGTTTTCCTGAACGACAGTGGTCTCGGAACTTTCCTCAACCGTTGTTGTGTTATCAGAACCTGAGCCGTTCCCTGCATTAACCGCAGTTACCTCCCCATCTTCACCAACGGTAAATTCCATACCTGATGAACCTGCATATTGAGAACCCTCTGGTGCTCCAACAATCTTGCCAAACCATTGACCGGCTTTATTGACAATAACTAACCACCAGTTGCCACCCTCCAAATTGGTATTGGCGATATTAAGCGTTTGGGAGTTTACATCAGCATCACCCGATTGAATATACGTGTTATCGCCCGTATTCCCGCTTGCCTGGTTATCTCCGGTGGAGGCATTAAGTTTTACATTATTCTCAATATCAGCTAGGTTAGCCTGAAATGTAGTTTCTTCTGAGGTATCGGTATCCGTTGACGTATTGTTTGAGTCTGAGCCATTACCTGAATTAGTAACAGTAGCCCCATTTGAACTTTCACCGTTGTTTAAGGCAGTAAATACTGACTGGGGCAGAATAATATCTCCAATAAGATCTCCAAAGATATTTACTACTCCAAGAATTACTTTCCCGGCAATATTGTTATTTAAAAAGGTAGNNTTAGCATCACCGGTTAATATAATTGAATCACCGTTTGTGTTTTCACTGGCAGTGTTATCTCCCGAATTGGCTGAAAGGATAACATCATTGCCAACAGTCCCATCATTATTCTGGAATGTCTGGTTATTTTCTGTGTGGGTGACAGTACTGTTGTTTGTTGAGTTACTACCGTTACCAGCGTTTTCTACAGTTGTTGGTGACGAGCAACCGGCAATACAAGCAGTACTAAAATTTAAAATAATATCACCAACATGGTCATCTGCAATGTTAAACTCAGCCAACGACACACCATCAACATTAGTATTTGCGGCAGTGATAACGGTAGCAGTCGTATTAGCATCACCGGTTACAATCGCTGAGTCACCAATATTTCGTGAAGCTGAGTTATTTCCGGTATTTGTGTGGAGAGTTCCACTATTACTAATGTTTGCCAGGTTTTCCTGTATTGATGCAGCTTGTTTCGCAACTTCGATAGCTCCTGAACTGGTTGACTGTGATCCGTTACCAGTATTTATTACCCCAACACTCCCCCCACTTGTGCCATTTTGGGGACTTGTTGCCATATTCGAGTTTTCCAGATTTGTTATTACTCCTGAGTTAGTCGCATCACCAGTAATCACCGTTGCATCACCTGTTTGACCATCAGCTGTTTGTCCGGTTAGGGTAGGAGGCGGCGGGGAAGAGGAAGTCTTGGCTGCACTTTCATTTGTCTGAGGTTGTTGTGAACTGGCTGGTGCTGGTGTTGTAGTTGGTGTAGGTGTTGGACTTGAGCCTGAATCTGTAGATGAATCAACTGCTTTATTCTCAGAGTTACTTTCATTGGTGTTTTCTTCTGGATCATCACTTAAGCTTGGTGGGGGTGGCGGTGATGGTGCTTCTGGTGTTGATGAAGTAGTTGGTTCATTTGAAAGTGTTGGAGTAGTTGGTTGTGACGGAACAGAGGGAGCATCAGGGACTTCTATTGCTAATACCGGCACAGTTTGCATAACTAGGAATACAATGGTTAATCCTGTTACGAGTATTTTCTTTAAAATGTAATTTTTCATAATTCTATCCTTAGTTGTACAAACAAAGTTTTTGCGTTTTTAACAAGGGCAGGATTGTCTTTTGGAGTGTAGGGTGTCTGCAGAAGTGCAAGCAGACGAGCCCTACATCCAAAAGTGTGGTTTACTAAAGTAAACCTGCAAAGATACTATCCAGGTCAAAGGTAAAGAGCAAATTGGTACCACCTGGAAGAGTAACGCCACTACCAAAGATGTTTGCATTGGCAGCATTGCGGACGGCGGTGTTAGATACAGCATGACCACTGATAACCATCGGATCTCCACCTACCCAACTTGTGTTCCGGTTTAAGTCATTCCAACCGGAATCAGGATTGTTATTCAGGCGGTTCCTCACGTCAAATAAGTTACCTGCACCTTCTTCACCACCTTGGAAAATCTGCATATCATTGGCTAAGGTATTGAATAAATAGTTTTCAGATTCTGTACCATTACCGTTGATTTTGGCTAAAGCTGATTGCATAGCTCCGTCAATATTGGCATAGTTAAAGTTAGCCATGGTATCTACAGTCACAACTGACTGAGCCATTCCAGTATCAACAACGACATCACCTCCAGTGTTGTCATTNNTAGCATCGTTGTAGCCAGTTACAGCCGTAGCATCAATATCGTTGACAATATCTGCATAGTTATCTTGAACCAAGGTGACTGAACGCTGGTCAAGAAAACTGACTGTATTGTTACTGTACGAACCATTCCCCAGAATTCTAATATCTGTTGTACCGTTCGTTGCGCCATTTCTTGAACCAAGGTCAGCTATATTAGCGTTTGCTTGGTTAGTCACGGCAACATCTGAAACAGCGTGTCCAGTGATGACTGTTACATCGCCACCAGTGTTTCGATTAGCATCGTTATATCCAGTTTGAGCATGAGCATTAACATTATTGTTTACGTCAGCATAGTTATCCTGGAAAACAGATACATCTCTATCTAGTGTGATAGCAACAGTATTGTCTGACTCTGAACCATTGCCTGAAATAAGAGCACTCACATTCTCTGTATTTGGTGTTGTTGAAGTTACACGATTAAGATTTAATCTGTTTTCTACATCAACGGTAGCTGCAGCATTACCGGTTGCAACAGTAACATCCCCACCAGTATTATCACTAGCAGTATTATTACCTGTGTTTGCATTTGCATTAATCTCATTACAAACAAAGGCTTCATTACTTTGGACAACGGTCTTTTCTTGAGTTGAAACGACTGAAGCGGTATTATCAGAGTAGCTACCATTACCTGAGATTTCTAATGTTGTAGCTGCAGAGGCAAATGGTGTAAACACGTACATTAACAAAGAGCTACCTGCAAGCACAGTAAGTGCTTTTTTGGTTAAATTTTTCATTATTTTTGTTTCACCTCCTTTCGTTGTAAAGATTCCCGTTTAGGGAGCACTTCATTACCAACAACTGTAAGCAACTTGTTTAATAAAAAAATAATAAAGAAGTAAGAGTTGTGTAAAAACACTTAACTAATTACTATAGGTTTTTTTACTTGTAGTAGAGTAGAGTGAAGATGAGAACAATACGGATAACTATTTTCGTTAAAAAAACGCTAGACTATTTTCTTTTATAATTCACGTAATTTATATATTAATCCTAGAATATTTTTCTCAAGATATATAACAATAATATTTATTTATAGTTATTTAATTTATATTAAGTTTTTTATTATT
>DCTD01000081.1:18228-18818 GCA_002335355.1 Patescibacteria group bacterium UBA1449 | reverse complement strand
TATCGGTGAGATTGTTTCTTCTTTTCTCCCTTATATCATCTCTATTGCCGGTATTATTCTCTTTTTCTCTTTTATCTGGGGTGGGTTTATCTTACTAACCTCAGCTGGCAGTCCTGAAAAAGTCAAACAGGGTCAGTCTTTAATTGTGTCCAGTCTCATTGGCTTTGCAGTCATCTTTACGGCTTACTGGCTTATCCAAATCATCGCTATTGTATTTGGAGTTCAACTTGGTTTTGGCAGAAGTTAAGTACTAGTCTATGACATCTCCTCTTCCCAACCATGTTGCGTTTATTGTTGACGGAAACCGCCGCTGGGCTCAAGCCAAAGGTTTGCCGGCAGTAACCGGTCACCGTCGGGTAGCTCAAGAGGTTATTGATAACCTGGTTTTTCATTGTCTTAAACGAGGGATTTCTTACGTCACCTTTTGGGCGTTTTCCACTGAAAACTGGAAACGAGGTGAAGTTTTTACTACTGCCCTTTTTGATCTTCTCCGAGAACTGTTTTTGCGAGATATTGACCGCTATAACCAAGCGGGAATCCGCTTAAACACTATTGGTGATCTTTCAAAGTTGCCGCCTGATTTAACCGAG
>DCTD01000081.1:0-18217 GCA_002335355.1 Patescibacteria group bacterium UBA1449 | reverse complement strand
CTGGTAGTAACCATTGCCCTTAATTATGGCGGACGGGATGAAATTATCCGTGCTATTAAACGAATGATTACCTCTGGTGAATATACTTCCGATACTATTAATACTCTTACAGAAGCAGACTTTACCCACTATCTTGATACCGCTGATTTGCCTGACCCAGACTTAATCATTAGAACTGGGGGGAGCCAGCGGCTGTCTGGATATTTTTCCTGGCAAAACCAATACAGTGAACTTTACTTTACCAATGTGCTTATGCCTGATTTCACAACTGATGAGTTTGATAAAGCGCTTGATGATTTTGCTCAACGTCAACGTCGATTTGGAGCCTAATATCCTAATTGGATGGTAACTGACAAAATGCTTACTTCACTTTTTATACTGAAACAATTTCAGTTTTGAGTCATAATACTAGCAACACTAGTAAACCCTAACTACTATGTTTAAAGCCCGAAGAGAAATAATTGCTGAACTGAAAGCCAAACAAGAATTTGACGAGCAAAGCCACGCCCGAAAACAAGTGTTTAAACAAACACTGAGTCAATGGCAACAGACTTTGGTCACAAAGAAAGAAAGCTGTAAAACTATTATTCTCCCCTACGTTCTCAATTTCATAATCACAACGAAAACAACCATCACTACTCTCTTGCAGAGAGCTAAGACCCTTAAAAACACAATCTTGGGACACATCACAACAGTTACCCCAAAAGTAACTATGCTTTCAATGTCTTTGGTTTCTACCGTCGGTTGTTATGTTGTTTTAATAAGCAAAGGTGTGAAGAAAACCGTTTCTGTTTTCAGTAGTCAGTTGTGGCAACTTAGAATGGGTATTCTCGTTCTCATCTTGTTGATAGGAATTGGGTCCAACATTACGGTTCAAAGTAGGCGTTTTTCTTATCATCCTCTTAGTGATATTGTCCAAACTGTTAACTACTGGCCAACGGTTCCTACCTCATTGCTGACTGCTGCCCAGGAAACATTTCGCCTAGGTCATCAGGACATCGCTAACCACTACTTTGCTCTTGCCTCTCAACAAATAGCTAAACTTGAAACAGTCTGGTTAGATACAATATTTAGTTCAACTTTAAACCAAACCAAAGCAGTCATCGAAACCCCTCAACGCAAACAACACCAACTGGAGCAACTCAATCAAGAACTAACCGTCAAACCCTACTCCTGGCAGCTACTGCTGGCAAAAGAAAAGATTCAAGCAGAATTGTTTCAAGATGAGGAAAAAAAAGCCACTGAACAGTTAATTCAGTGGCTTTATCCAACGTATCAAATCCCGCAGTTTGAAGATAATCAAACTGCAAACAACCATTAGTGTGTTTATGCTTCAGCTTCTGGTTTCTCTTCTCCAGCCTCTGCAGGCGCTTCACCCTCCGCTGTCTCAACTTCAGCCGTCTCTGGTTCAGGCTCAGCAGCTTGTGGTTGTTCCGCTTTAACTAAAACCTCGTCAGGTTCAGCTAAGACTTCGACTTTGGACTTATCATATTGTAAGTCTGCAACCGTTATCATGTCTTCAACCTCTTTAAGAGCCGAAATATCCACAACAAATTTTTCTGGTAAATCAGTAGGTAAAGCTTCAACTTCGATTTGATCTCTAACAGTGATAATAACCGCCCCTTGATCTTCAGCCGGGCTTTCACCAGTTAGTTCGATATCAATCATAGCGTTAATCTTTTCCTTAAGATTAACCTGGCGCAAGTCAACATGGATAACCCGTTGACTGATTGGATCGGCTTGAACATCAGTAATCAATGTTGGCCGGGNNTTTTAAGTCTATAATCCGGCTTTCTCCAGCTTCTTTATAGACTTGTTTAAAGTCTTGTACTGATAAACTCAATGCTTGGGATTTAATGTCGCTGCCGTAGACATTGGCAGGAATTAATCCTTGTTTTCGCAGTTGTTTAACTTTTTTACCAAAAGTGGTTCTGTTTTGTGCTGTTAATTGAATTGTATTAGCCATTATTAAGCTCCTTTCACACTAATTAATTGTGCAGCAAATGTAACGCTGGTAATTTTAACAAATTTATCTTGAAAAAGATACAGCGACAACCTGATCTGTATCTAAGGTTTCATTAAACAGAAGTCTCCCTGGTTCTGTATGAGCATTTTTTGAGAGCTTGATCGGTTTGAGTGTTTCTGGGAACTTTATCGTTACTGAAAGTGGTGTATTGGCAGTCCCTGATTGTTTTTGGGTATAAAGAGCATAAGTTGCTTTTGGTTGGGTTATAGGAAAGCTATCACCTAAGGTGTAGTGTAACTTAAGAATCCGTTGCTCTTGAGGAGGTACTTCAACATAAACACCAATAAAGTTCTTTTCGTTTTCACTCCCCTTTATGATTTCTTCATCGCTAAATGGTGTTAAACCTACTGCCGCGTCAGCACCTGAAAGTACTTGAGTAAACTGAGCTGTTTGAGGTATGTACAACCGCACGTAATCTTTGTACCTACCTGCTGGCCAAGTTTCAGAGGTGCTCGTATTCATTATTGTTAGACTACTGACCACATCTACTCTCCCCTCAGGCAGGATTGAAACCTGTTGATCTATTTTACGTTGGATAAAATGGTTAGCTTTATTAACTCCATAGTTAGCCTCAAAATAACCAGTATAGTCTCTCACATCAACTTGTCCAAACTCTACAAGCTGTGTGGGTGTTGTCCGTAGTGCTCCATCCCAGCCGTTTTGGGCAAGCATTGCACTTGCTGGTGTGTCTGGTAACCACATGAGTATGTTCCGCTCTTCAAAGCCGGTATGCACTGCAGTTGATAACGCACCTAACTGGCTACTCGAAGCATTTTTAATTTTTTCATAAACTGCTTTAGCCAGGGACACAAGATACCCTGATTTATTGTCTGTTGCTGTTTCAAAGAAGTTAACTTCAGCATGTTGCTGCGCTTTTTCTAGTACGGTTAAATTGGCAACAGAATCGCTATACTCAGATAAACTAACCTCACCGACAACACTTAACAGATCTTTAAAAAACAAAAGGTTTACTGCTACTACCCCATCAACGGTAACTCCTTTTTCCTTTTGTAAAAACCAGGCAGCTCGGGCTGCTGATGTTGGAAAATCGGGGGCAGTATTAGCATCACGAAGCCACCAGTTTTCTTCACCTAAAAACCGTTTAATGTCTTCAGGTGGAGCAACAACACCTTTTAGTAGTTTGTCAACTTCGTATACATCCAAAAACTGGACATCAAGCACCTTTCCATTTTCAGCGGTAACTATCGCCAATCCCTCGATAAATCCACCAGTGGGCCTCAATTCTTGGCTATCTTGTAGTAAAACCAGTAACGTCCGCTTCGTATTAAATGCTAAAGTGTCAGAAATAATGGGTACCAACATCATATTAGAACGTACTTGCTGCCGCCAATTTTTAATCTCGGCTCTTAGACTATCACTTGACTCATGTTGAGCTAGTTCTGCTTCCAAAAAAGCGAGGTTTTCATTAGCTTGCTGGAGTGCTGTTGTCACTGTTTGCAAAACAACTTCAGGGTCATTGTCTTGCCGGTTTAATGCAATTTCATAAAGATCGTTCATATTGGCACCAGCAGTCACAATGTTTTCTAGGGCAGCTATCATTTTTTTGTTTACCGCTTTATATTCCTGGACATAGCGTGGTAACCGTATCTTAAACACTGCCTGCTCAAAATAGACAATCGGAGTTACTTTTTCACAAAAAGAATCAATATCTTTGACTGTTTGAATGTGTTTTCGTGCCTGCTTCCAGTTCCCAGCTGTAATACTATCTTTGGTATGAGCAATCTCAGATAATCCTTTATTTGACATCATCACCGTAAACGGCATGGGCAATACCAACCCTAACACAACAAATAACAAAACAATTGCTATAAACCAGTACGGTGTACGTGACCGTTTTATTACTGGTTGAGGTCCTGTGTAAGGTTTCTTATCACCAACTCTTAAAAATATTCTTTTTATTTCATCAAATACCCGGGTTTTACTAACGTTTGGTTGGATTGTTAATGGAGGTGGACTGTCGGCTGATGGACTTGGAACTGGCTTTGTTTTTTCTGATATTTGTGGAGAGGAAATTGTTTCTACCTGGGTTACTTGCGAACAGCATATCGTTTGCGTTGCTTCCAAATTTTCTGAGACTTCTTCCACTACAAAACGTTGTCCTCTTTCTTTTTCCGTGGTTAGCATAGCACCTTTTAAAGTATTTTGATCTGTGTTACTAACCCTACTTTCTGTTTGAGCTTCGTTAACTATAACGGTGTTTTTTAGCCAGTCTAATGTGGTTATTATGCCACTTTCTAGGCTCTGGCGAGGATACCAACCAAGAGCTTCTTGGCTCTTAAGGACTTCGGGTGGGATAGTGGAAGTTTGAAGATAAGAAGCATCTTCAAAAAATTCTATGGTTAGATTCTTACCAATCAGTTCTTGGAGTTTATAAACAAATCTAAGAATCGTCACTGGTTGGGTATTTACTAGTCCATAAATTTTGCCTGCCGAGCTTTGAGAGAACATAGCTTTAATAAGTCCATAAACTGCATCAGCAATATACGTAGGGTATATCGGCGCCATACCATCATTGGGGACCTTTAATGAACCCCTAGCTACCGCTGCTTTAAAAAGCTTTGCTAGTAAATTTCCCGCTTCTAGATTCATATGGGGCCCGTAGAGATACGCGAGGCGGACGATTCTAGCATCCACTTCTTTTTCTTTAAAATATTCAACTGTTAATGCTTCAGAAAAGCGTTTGGCTTCAAGAAACAAGGATTCTCCTTGGTGCGATCTATCTACTCCAAAATACTCTTTAAGATCAGCTCCTGCATGAACTTGATCATAGACTTTTTCAGAAGAAACCAACAAAAATTTTGCCTGATTTTCAACTGCGATTTGTAATAGGGTTTTTGTTCCGTATGAGTTCACTAAGAGAGTGCCATAATCAACGTTTAATCCATTCATGTAGGCTTCTGCTCCAGCAACATGAAAGATGTAATCTACCTTGCGTTCAAATACGAGTGGTTGTGTTTCTGATAAGTTATGTTCGATGAACCTGAAGTTATTTTTCTCTCTTAGTTTAGCAAGATTACCCTTTCTCCCGGTAGAAAAGTTATCAACGCAATAAACATAACAGTTTTGATCCAATAAACGTTCACACAAATGAGACCCAATAAACCCAGCTCCCCCAGCTACTAAGCAGGTAACCATAGAATCATGTGATGGTAAGTCGGTTTTCCGAGGTACAAACATGGGCAGATTACAGTGTTGCTATTCTCTATTACTTATGTTCTATCATACCGCAAAAACATGTCTATCTCTACCTGTTAAATTATGAGAGACAACCTCATAATTTTAAATGCCGTTCGACAGTGTTTTGGGACCTTAGAAGGTACGTGAAGCAAAACTTAGATAAGTCTTTCATCAAGAGCTTGATTAACGAGTGCATCGGCAACTTTATTCTGATTGCGAGGTATATGTCTAAACTCTATTGATATAAACCCATTTTCTTGGAGATTGCGAATCTTCGAGTGCACTTCTAGAGCAAGTTTTTGTAAATGTGGTTCTTTAATTCTATACAGCCCTGTTAACTGATTAACAACAAGCTGTGAATCTAGGTAACAAACAACCATACCTGGTGCCACTTTATTTATGAGTAATGATTCAAGAGCATTTTTGATCGCCTCGTATTCTGCTGTGTTGTTTGTTCCATATCCAATACATTTGCTTACTTTGTACAATACAGCTTCGTTAGTTGAAACAACATACCCAATTGCTGATGGGCCTGGGTTACCTCGTGCTCCACCGTCTGAGTATATGGTGATCGTACTCATTGTGCCTCCTTTTTAATAAGTAAAACAACAGCTGCTCCAGACAACAGTAACACTAATGCCTCAGTTGCAATCGTGATCACTGCTGCAGCAGTAACTCCTAATACGGGCAATAACACCCAGTTTGCTACAACATTAAATAATAAGGCAATCCCAGCAATTAGCAATGATAAATTTTGTTTCTTTAGGGCAATAAGAGTGTAGCCAGTTAAGTGGTTTGCAAAGGCAAAGAGTGTAGAAAAAACTAATATCCTCATTAAAACAGTTTCCAATTGAGATTCCTCGCCGGTTAAAAGTCTCATTGCAATTGGTGCTCCTATATACGTTAATACAATAATTACAGAAGATGCGCCAATAAGCACAAGTAAGCTTTTGCTCAAAAGTATCTTCAATTGTTGTGTTCCAGATATAGTTGCCCGTGATAGCTCAGGTAACAACGCATTTAAAAGAAATGCGGCGGGTAAAACAAGGTTTTCGTAGATCTTATACGCTAGTCCATAAGCCCCAACAACTGCACTGCCATAGAAGTTATGAATAAGCACTGTATCGAAACGAGAATAAACGGTGAATAAAATTAAGGTACATCCTATTGGTGTTGATATTTTTAGTAAGTCATAGAGTCTTCTCGGTTTTAAGGTAAATGTTACTACCCCACTAAAAATAAAAAAGGCAATGAGTGGCAGGGATAGTCCTCCAATACCAAGCGCCATATAGGTAAAAACAGCGCCGAGTTGCAGATTAGCAGCAATAGCACCTACTACTGCAACTAAAGTAATGATTGTAGTCATAACCTGAACCAAGCTTGTCCAGTAGAGTTTTTCTTGAGCATGTAAAACCATCGTAACCGTTTCTTTTATAAATATAACTAAGATCAGTAGTATGGCTATACCCCATATATCTTTAATAGTGCCAGAGATCGCAGTAAACTGGAAAACAATAGAGGCACAAATGATAGCAACTATCGCAAGCAACCCTCGTAGCAACACAACATGCCCCAGCATATTCGATTTTTGGCATGGTAGTTGAGCGCTTTCACGTACAGCAGTTAAATGAGTCCCTAGATCTGCAAAAGCTACGAACATCGTTATGAGATTAAGTAAGAATATAAAATCGCCATATACGGTTTGTCCAAAATAGCGCCTCAGAAGGCTGGTTGTAACTAACCCTAAAACAATAATCAGCCCTCTTGAAGTTAGTTGGGAAAGCGTGTTAACAGTAACGCGGTTTGTTAATATCATTGGTGTTTAGAAATGGTTATGCTGTCAAACACAAGAAAGTATAGTAAAAGAAGTGTTTGTTGTTGGGTTATCCAATAGTGATCAACGGAACCGAGAAGCGCTACAGCTCCTAAGACATAAACGTTAGTAATCTTAAAAATATATTTATTCTTTTTTTTGTTCAGCCAGTAGTACAGGTAGCTTAAAGGGACTAGTCCGACACTGATAGTTACTAACCACCAACTATGATGAAGTGGCTGAAACCATGTTTGTGCATTTAGTCCCATTGGCTGAATACCACCTAGTAATGTCCCCCACCAGCCCGTACCAAATAATAATCCAGATGGTAAAAAGGAGCAAAATTTACTAAAGAGAAGATTACGGACCACGACACTCTCGTTTTCGATAAATGCAGAAAACAGAAAGAAAACACCAGGTGTAATAAGACAAAAAAATGTAGTGCTAATGATTTGTGTATTCGTCATTTTCAGCTTTTTTATGAGTAAAAACGACACTAAACCAAGCGTTACCCACGCAGCATGAGAAAACGAAAGTGCAATAGTGATAAAACCCACCCCACTACTAATAGTTTTGTATAAAAGTTCTTTTTTATTAACTGTAGACCACATCCAAACCACCACTCCTAAAACATAACCTGCCAGCACATTAGGATGAGAAAAGGTAGCATAAGGTCTTAACCACAGGTTTCCCCCAATATCTTCAAGAGCAATATTGGGCGTGGTCGGTGAAAACGTTCTCTCCCCAAACCAATACCACAGACCACCAATAGAATGTTGTACTATCCCCTGCCATACAGTTAAAAGACATATAATAACTAGTTGAATGGTANNGGTAAACAACCGAGCCACTACCGATTTTTTCCAGTCTAATGTGTTTACTGTTACAAAAAATAATACATAGAGCACAAGTTTTAAAACATAGACAAAGTGAGGCAGTGTCAATGGCACCCAGAGCAGTTGTAAAATTTGCCAAGTGAAGAGAAACAAAAGAGGATGACTAAAACGCCATTGTTCCCAGTTAACACGTTTTCTTTCTGTAAAAAAGCATATTACCTCAAGAAGCAGAACGCTTAGGGCAATTAAGTCGGTTAGATATAAAACAAGACTGATGTAGTCAATCCGCAAGCCCACTACAAGCGATGAGTTAGGCCAATAGTGAATTCCTAACTGACTCGGCAGTAGAGCTATCCATAGGTAGAACAGTGTTTTTTGAAGTGTTGTGATTCTCTGAGAAAGACAGTGTTTGCGTAGATTCATATCCGCTTTCCATTGTAGCAGTTAGAAAGCGAATAGCTGAGAAAAGGGACTTATTATTTTTTCTCAAATGTAGGAAAGATAACGAGCCGTCGTTCTCTCCCCTCCCCAACCGACTCGGTCTTGACTCCATCCACAGCCTGCAAATACATATGGATGTATCGACGCTCTCGAGCGTTTAAATAGGGTAAGGTTTCTGAGGTTTTTTGCTCTTTTACTTTTTCAACAAGACTATCAACCATCTGACGTAGTTGTTCTTGTCTTTTTTGCGTATAATCCCCAATGTTAACAGTAAGGCGCAGCCACTCCCCTGTTCTTTTATATGTGATCTGACCTAATATTAATTGCAGTGCGGTGAGAGTCTCTCCATGATAGCCAATTAAGATTCCCGTTTCCGGACTCTCAACTTGTACTAAGTAAGCCCCATCATTCTCTTCAACCACAACTTGAGCTTTAACTCCCATTAGCCCTAACAACTCTTCACTTGTTTGTTGAATCACTGATAAGTTATTAGCCATAAGTATCTTCCAACAAAGATGGCAGTCATTTATTGTTGGCAACAGCTGGTTTAATAAGGGTGTTTGATGGGGTAGTCCTCTTAATATATACTTGTTGAGCAATGGTCGCAATTGAGTAGGTTAACCAGTACAACACCAAACCTGAAGCAAAGTTCACGCCAATTAATATTGTAATGATCGGCATCAAATACATCATCTGTTTTTGCATCGATATAGCCATATCCTCAGCATCACTGGCATTTTTCTGGGGCTCTGTTTTAGGCATCATCATCTTAAATGAGATAAACTGGATTAACGCTGCGGCCAGTAAAAAGAACCCTGGAACTGCATTGATCGCAAATAAACCAAGGTTAATAGTGAATGGTAAAAGAAATACATCAGGCTTCATGACGTCTAAGTAAAAGAAGCTAGCATTAAGTTGTATGTTTTCTGCAAGGTGCAAGAAAGGGTAGAGGATTTGGTTTAAGTCGCTAACTGCTCCTGTTGGGTGTAATACGTTGTTAAACGCCTGGAACAGAGCAAACAGGACAAGAAATTGCAAAACCATCGGCAGAAAGTTGGCAAATGGGTTAATCCCATGCTCTCGATACAACTCAAACTGGGCTTTAGCCAGTTCTTGTTTGTCATCTTTATGTTTTTCTTTAAGTTTATCGATGTGCGGTTTTAGCTCTTGCATTTTTTGCGTTGACCGCATACCTGGGTTTGTCAGAGGCACCATGATTAGTCTAATAAGCACCGTTACTCCAATAATTGCCCAACCCAAATTGTTTCCCAGGGCATGATAAAGAAAAATGAGAATGTTAATGAGTGGAAAGTACAAAAACGTATTCCACAGGGTTGTTAATAAGAACATAATTTCCAAGTTAGGTGTCTACATAATTATTACTCACTGGGTATGATAACACAAAAACACCTATCCGTACCTATGTAAGTTTTTCAATAAATTGTTTAAGTCTTGTAAAACTGCCTCAAAAGAGTGTGTTGTGCTTTCTTTTTTGGCTATTACCAGGCAGTCAATTGTTGAGGGTATGTCTGCTGCTTGAGTGATTGCTCTTAGCCGTCGTTTAAACCGATTGCGCTCAACCATGTTGTTGGTAATTTTTGATGGCACAATTACCTGCCATCGACTTGCTTTTCTCTCTGTCTGCGGCAACCATTTTATAGAAAGATATCTTCCTGTTTGATATCTACCCATTTTCATAATCTGGGGAATGCAGTTAGCTGGTAGGCGTGAGGGTGTAGTTATATGGCTAAGCGTACTTAGCATGAGGACAGACTAAACACTAATCGTGCCACTCTTTTTTTGCTACCGTTAGTTGTTTTCTTCCTTTTGCTCGACGCTGCTTTAAAACTTTTTGTCCAGTTGCTGAACTCATTCTTTCCAGAAAACCATGAGTGCGAATTCTTTTCTTCTTTTTAGGTTGATACGTTCGTACAGGCATGATGGTTGTGTGGATTAACAAGCGTGTTACATCCACCACCTCTTATTTAGTTACTAACTCATTGTTCAATGAGGGTATGGTATCACGAATAAGCCAAAAAAACAAAGCCCCCACATCTGTTCTTACTTCAATTAGCTGTTAGTCATGTGGAAACTTCTCTTGACTGAATGTGGATAACTTGGTAATTTGTCACTGCGGCATCCTGCTCCGCAAGCATCTATGGACTATCAACACCTCTGGGAAACGACTTTAAATAAGCTCCACACCTCAATTTCTTTTTCTGATTTTAGTGTGTTTTTAAAAAACACAGCTATTGTTGATGTTCAGGTACAAGATGGTTCTGAAGTGGTCTTTATTTCAACCCCCAATGCATTTACAAAAAACGCTCTAGACAAAAAACACGCTCCACTTATTGAAAACGTACTAACTACAACACTTGGTCGCCCCTGTCAGGTGAGATTTATTGTCCAAGCACAGGTTGATAACGACTCTAAGCCACCTTCACTTTTTAGTCACGAAACCTCTGAATATCTTGAACAACAAACCCAATTAAACTTACTCAAAAAAGCACTTGAGCGGTCACGCCTACGAGAGGATTACACTTTTGAAAGCTTTNNAAGCTTTGCAGTTTCACCAACAAATGAAGTTGCCTATGCCGGAGCTATGGCAGTAGCTAAAAACCCTGGAACTGCTTACAACCCCCTGTTTTTATATGGAGATGTCGGGGTAGGGAAGACACACCTCATGCAAGCCGTCGGAATTCGCATCTTACAAAACGAACCTGCCACAACGCTTATTTATTGTGCAGGAGAGCAGTTTACTAATGAGATTATTGAAGCAATCAGGAATAAAAAAACACAAGAATTTAGAGATAGGTATCGGAAAGCCCAGGTCCTCTTAATCGACGATATTCAGTTCATTGCAGGTAAAAACACGGTTCAAGAAGAGTTTTTTCATACCTTCAATACCATCCGATCAGCTGGAGGACAAATAATCTTAACATCAGATCGCCCCCCTCACGAAATCAAACTACTAGAGGATCGGTTGCGTTCGAGGTTCGAAGAGGGACTCACTATCGATATTCAAGCTCCTAACTTCGAATTGCGGACAGCAATTCTTTTAATAAAAGCAAAACAAATGGGAGTAAACATTACCATGGAAATTGCCCAAACTGCGGCAAACCATATTACCTCAACCCGTCAACTTCAAGGGTTTTTGTCGAAGTTAAACGCTATTGCAACTCTTAAAAATATCCCCATCACAAACCCCCTCGCACTTGAGCTGCTTGGCAAACAACCAACCGACGAAGCCATTCAGGCTCCGCGCACCTATATCAATCCCAAGGAGATTATTCAAACAATTGCCAAATACTACAACGTGACCACCGCAACTTTAATTGGCCCTAGNNAGCTAAACCAGTGGTAGTCCCACGCCAGTATGCTATGTATCTTTTAAAAAGCGACCTCAACATCTCCTATGTTGAAATTGGGCGCCTCTTTGGAGGCAGAGACCATACAACAGTAATGCACGCGGTGGAAAAAGTGTCGAGAGAAATTAGTAATTCTCCTCAGCTACAGACGGAGATTTCCACAATTAGAAAACAGGTTTATGGATAAGTGTGTGGAAAACTTGTGGATAACTTTTATTAGNNCAAATTAGGCGGGTAAACAATAATACACATAACAAGATTGTCAGAAACCACACATTACCAACACACTATCCACAGTGGTTTTACCTCAAAAGAAACAGTGGTTTTACACAAATCCCCACCACTACTACTAATACTAGTTATTGAAAAAAATAAAAATGCAGGCAAAATACAAATAGGAAATAATCATTAACTTTGTATTTCCAGAAAACTATGAAGCTATCAACCTCTCAATCACTATTTATGAAAGCGCTTCAGACAGCTGGTGGTCTTGCGAAGAGCAACACTCAGACACCAATCTTGAGCAACATCTTACTGGAAACAACAGAAAACTCAGTTTTGATAAAAGCTGCTGATGTGAACTCAAGCGTTATCTTAACCGTACCAGCAGAGGTTAAAAAACAGGGTAGGTTTGTTTTGCCGGCAAACCAATTTTTAGAATATACGCAAGCCCTTTTACCCCAGACAATGGAGATAGAGGCACACGACGGCAAGATTACCGTACAACAAGAAGCGAGCACTGCCTCTTTCCCCTGTGTTGAGACTGACGAGTATCCAGACATAACACCCAAAATGGGTTCCAAGGGAATTGTTGTTGTGTTCGAGCAACTACTCGACGGAGTGCGTAAGGCAATGATATCTGTGGCTGAAGATGATAGTCGACCGGTTTTAACAGGAATATGTCTTAAGAATACTGATAAAAAGAGTTTTATGCAGATTGTGGGAACGGATGGATATCGACTGAGCATTACTGAGATCCCATTTCAGGGAGAGTGGCAGCGAGACATGCTCATCTGTGCCAAACCGCTGGCAAACTTGTTAAAGGGGGTGTCGGGGAAAGAGGTTACTGTTGGCTTTGNNAAGCCTGGTTTGAGACCGAGGGGCGAGTTATGACGGTGCGTTTGCTACAAGGAGACTATCCTCCATTTGAAAAAATAATTCCAACGACACACACCACAAGAATTGAGGTGGGTAAAGAAGCTTTCTTGCAGGGAGTGCAGCAGATGGCTGTTTTT
The DNA here is from genome assembly GCA_002335355.1 of Patescibacteria group bacterium UBA1449. Classification (GTDB taxonomy): domain Bacteria; phylum Patescibacteriota; class Microgenomatia; order UBA1400; family UBA1449; genus UBA1449. The sequence continues at coordinate 5,300 of DCTD01000081.1, read as the reverse complement.
GCGCGTCAAAATGCCAATACTGTTACTATGGAGGTAGAAAAGAGTCTTAAGCTGGCAACACAAGCTAGTTATATCGGAAGTGGCAGCACAGAGGCTGAAGCCAAAGTTGAAGGGGAGCCCATGAAAGTTGCGTTCAACTACCGGTATCTGCGCGACTACCTGGCTGCCGTAGAAGATGGTTTAGTCACCATCATTCTCAATGGACCTCTCGCCCCAGTTAAATTACTGTCTGCTGGTGCCACGCACTTTTTGCATATTATTATGCCAGTCAAAGTTTAACCTCTCTGTGTTTGTGGAGTAGCTTGTTGGCGCATAGCCAGAATCTCTTGAGGATTTGAGGTAATCAATTTGTGCTCATCGGGAGAGGCTATGACTCGCATAGCTACATGGTTGGCTCCGGCAAAGAAAAGCCCCTCACCAACGCCAGCTGCCAGTAAAAGATTTTTTTCACCCTGAGATAGATAAAAGACCTTGCCTAAATGGTCAATGGCAGCCGGTGATTGTTTCATGAGAATTTGAATTGAGGAGTTGGTGACAATAGCTTTTCCCATATCAGATGAGAGAAAGTCTTCAACATCCTGGGTAATAGTTGTTACTCCAAGGTAATACTTCCGAGCTCGCTTTGCCAAACCATAGAGAAAGAGTGCTGAGTCGGGATGGCGCATGAGATACCAGGCTTCGTCAACCACAAGAATTCTGCGTTTTAAATCTTGTTTAATCTTTGTCCAGATGTAGTCAAGGATTATAAACATGGCGATAGGACGGAGCTCATCACTTAGTTCTTTGATGTCAAAGACGGTAAATTGGTTGTTCAAACTAATGTTTGAGTGTTGGTCGATAATTCCTCGCAGACTGCCTTTAACAAACTTTTCAATTCGGGCAGCTAAAGAAGCTGCTTTTTCTTCCTCCATCCCCACAAGAACCTTGTAGAGATCCTCAAGAAGCGGTGGAGCCTGACGTTGGGTTTCGGGTGCAGGAGTAATTCCTTTCTGTTTGTAGGTCATGACCAAAGCACGGTCTAAAATAGCTTCTTCAATGGGGGTAAGACTTCCCATAATGATTTTAAACAAGGAGTGGAGAGAAAGGATTTTTAATCCCAGCTCGTTTTCACTTTCTTCGAATACTTGAGACAAATCAAAAGGATTAATCCGAACTGGAGAATCAAATGAAAAAGCAATTCGTTCACCTCCTAGCGCCTCACAGAGTGTTGCATACTCAGATTCAGGATCAATAACAATAATCTCAGTATCAAAAAACATAGACCGTAAAATTTCCAGTTTAACCATATATGACTTTCCGGCTCCTGATTTGGCAAAGACAACGGCATTAGCATTCTCCAGGCTAAAACGATCAAAAATAATCAGTGAATCATTGTGGGCATTAATCCCATACATAATGCCTTTGTTGTCGCTTAATTCTGAAGAAGTAAACGGAAACGTGGTGGCTAAGCTGGTTGTGTCCATGTTGCGGTGGATTTGTAATCGGTCAAAACACACAGGCAGGGTGGTCTTAAAGGCATCTTCCATCTGGAGCGTGGCTGGCTTGGAGATAATCAACAAAGATCCAAGGGTTGATTGAACCTGCTTGGTTATGGTATCAAGCTCTTTTTCACTCTCAGCAGAGATTGTAATATAGAGACCAAATTGGAAAAACCGTTCAGCCCCCTTTGCTAGTTGTTCTTGTAAAGCCCGAGCATCTTCGANNATTGGCGACCTTGCCGTTTTGGAGGTCGGTTTGAATCTCGGCTTCCATCTCTCCAATTTTTTTCTTAAGATCGTCTAACACACCTTTCCCCTCAATTGGATATACATACATTGAAACCGTTAGAGGGTGATCAAAGTTAATCAGTGGGGCTAACCAGTTAGCGCTGACAAACCGGGGATATCCAGCAACAAACAGCGTCCGGTAAAACAACTGACCGATTTTAAGCGTTGAGAAATCAACTTCAATTGAGGAGGGGGCAATGATATCCTGAACTGAAGTTAACCCCCGGGAAAACGCCTGCTTACTCTCGAGTACGGCTTTATCCTGAGACTGGGGTTGTGTAGCTGTTGGTTTTTTGAAAAGATTTATCATACTACTGCTATTGTAGTATAAGTGCTGCACCTTAATAAACTGGTACCATTATTGCTTAACGTGGTGCAGCAGTTTGTAATTACCCCTCAAACTGGTCATATCCAAACTCAGTATCAGCAAGGCTGGGAAGTTGTGTTGTGGTTGTCTGTTGTGGGGGCTGGGACACTGTTGTATCAGGTTTAGGTGGTTGAGTCATAGGAGAAGGTGGAATCACTTTTGGTTGGACTGGTGTTGTTGGTGGAGTTGGAGGAATAGGTGCAGGAGTTCCTGGTCTTTGCGGAATACTTTTCTGCTGTAAAAAGGAGGGAGAAACAACCGGTTTTGGTTCAACGGTTACTGTTTGAAATGGGTTTGGGGTTGGGATGGTATTGGTTTGTCCGATTGCAGGTTGCACAATCGGGGTAGCATAATCAGTTGATGAAACCAATCGTTGTCCAACGCTTTCCTGGTTGTAGGTGTTATAAAACAACTCCAAGAGCTGCTGGGTGTTTAACTGTCTTGATTGCAGTCCTAGTCGGCCGAACTGACGGAAAAGATGATCTCTTTTTGGCAACAAACTCATTTTAGCCCGTTCAAGGATATAGTGTTTTGGAAATGGTAAACCCTTTTTCTTTTGGCCTGAAAGCAGAGCAGTTGAGGTTAGCCCAAGCTCAACTGGGCTAAAAGGAACAACCACATAGAACTTTTTATCAAGAACATGGTTGTCTCTGACAATGGTTTCAACAAACTGGCGGTATTTTTTGAGTTGATCAAGCAGTAATGGTTTTCTTTGTTTTTGCTCTTGGGCTAATAGGAGACGCAGATAGTCTGATACATCTTTAATATTTGACCGGATCATAATTTGAATTGGGAATGTTAGAGAGTTTAAGAGTCCAGCGTAGGCATAAATTATCGCATCTTGTTCTCCTTCAGAAAGAAGATCAAAGTTTATGGCTGTAACTTGAATGATGATGGCACACCCTCCGGTTTTTAAAATCACGAAATCATCCTGGACGTCTTCAATATCAAGGTGTTCTTGGGTGCTGGCTCTAATAGGAATGGCAGTTGTTGGCATATGTTTTCTTTAGGCATTACTTAAGTTGTGAATTAAGGTAGTGTTCCTGGTAGTTCTCAGTAGCGATAATTTTAATTGGTGGAATAATTTGCCCGTTAGCCTCAAAGGTTATTGTATCAAACTTATAGGTAGCATGTTCAGCACTGATTGTGTAACGGCCGTTTTTAAGGGGAGTACTTATAAAGAACTGGCTTAACTGGTTAGATTTTACGGCTTNNGGTTGTCTTGGATTTCAATAATAACTCCAGGGATAAGGCGATCATCTTTAGTAACGGTCATACCGACAACAACATTAGGGGCTTCAGCAGTAAGAGGCATCTGGATATCTGAAGCAAACTGTGGTGTTGCCTTTGGTTTTGGTGATTCTTTTTCTGGGAATAAACTCTGAACTTTAATTGGTGGCGCCAGTGTGGGAGCTGCTTGAATAATTGGTTCTTGTTTTGGCTCTAATGGTGATGGTGTTTGTTGAGGGTGGTTGAGAACAGCTTGAGTGATCTCTGGTTTTGTTGATAGTGGTTCTGGTCTCGTTGGTGGTAGGGTGGGTGAGGTGATGGGAGATTGGGGTGGTTGTGTTGGCATTGGTGCAGAGTTATTTACTCTTCTATCTGGCATTGGTTGAACAGGTAGTGCTGGGGGGTGAATCGGAGCGTTTGGTGTTGTTGGAACCTGACTAGATGATTGATTTATCACCTTGGTAGCATTAGGAGGAGTAAAAGGAGGTTGTGGGGGAGTATTTCCGGTCTGTGTGTGGGTAAGGCGGATTTGATTTTGAAACATTACCTGTTGTACATCTTTCTGCGCTGGTATGGTTTTTATAATTCTTGGATGGGTCCCAGCGGGTCGCGTATCATGCACGCTAGGAGCGCAAGCTATTTGAGAAGCTGGGGTTGTGGTAAAAAGTTGGGTAATCTTTTTAACACTTTGGTTTTCATATTCATCAACAGGAGCTTGAGGTTTAACTGCATACTGTTGAGCGTAGGTAGTTAATCGTTTTCGGTCTACTTGGGTTTCATGGGTAATTGGCAGTGATGATCTTCCATGAGAAGAGAAAGATAGGTAGTCAGGAAGTAGTGTCTGTCTCTGCCAGATATATTGAGTGGGACCAAAAACCGCTTTAATGAAGTTTACTAACCAAATATCAAGTGAGCGTTCTTCAAAAGGAAGCAAGGCTACAGCAACTCCTCCAGCGCCAATTAACCCTGCCAGTGGCCACTTAATAATTGTTGGAATAAGTGGTGTGTTTGCGACCACAAAGGCCACCAGGAGGCCTGCAGCTAACAGCACAAATTGTTTAAGGGTCATGTTGCCAATGAGTCGGAATTGATATTGGCTGACGTTCTGAGGAATTGGGTGTTGTTCCATCGTTTCTTTATGAAGAACTGTTACTAATACTGTCCCTTAGTTACACTCATAAGTATAGCAAGGACTTGGCGTTTGGAAAAGCTGATTTGACAATCTCTTGCCTTATACCGTTAAATAAAACTATGCCTAAAAAGTCTGTCCACAACATTAATCTTTCAAATAAAGCGGTAATTGTTAGAGTTGACTATAATGTGTCTTTGCAGCGTTCCCCCTCAGGTGTGACCATTGCTGATGACACCCGCATCAAGCAATCTCTGCCTACACTTAAATATATTTTAAAACAACATCCAAAACGGATTATCCTTCTATCACATCTAGGGGAACCTGAGGGTGAAGACCCGGCCCTGTCTCTGTATCCTATTGCTCTCCATCTTGAAAAAATCCTTGGAATGCCTGTGTTATTTATAAAAGACTATCTCTTTCCAGAGATCCAAAAAAATATTCAACAACAAGCTGGTGGTGCGGTGATCCTGTTGGAAAATGTCCGCTTTTACAAAGATGAAATCCTAAATAGCCGCAGATATGCCGCAGAATTAGCGCAACTTGGAGACGTATTTGTCAATGATGCATTTGGTTCCAGTCACCGATCACATGCTTCAGTTGTCGGTATTGNNCATTGCCGATCACTTACCTGCTGTTGCCGGACTACTCCTTGAACGAGAGATTACCCTTATTAGCAATGCTCTTGAAAAACCAAAACATCCCTTTGTGGTTATTTTGGGTGGTGCCAAAGCCACAACTAAGATCCCTATGATTGAACGGCTCATGACAAAAGCCGATTACTTATTACTAGGAGGAGGAGTGGCCA
>DCTD01000076.1:24220-29989 GCA_002335355.1 Patescibacteria group bacterium UBA1449 | reverse complement strand
ATACGTATTCTTATATTATTATAGTAAGAAATTTTTCAACATATTTATGTTCTCTCTTCGCAACCTATTACGTTACCAGATCATTATCCCTTTCTTATTCGTAAGTTTTATTTACAGTATTGTCTGGACTTTTACAGCAATTACTACTATTTCAGATAATCAACAACGAAATCAAGTCACTAGTACCGCCAGTAACAATCATCTGTCTAGTAAACGTATTCTTTATATCGATTCATACAACGAGGGATATGAGTGGAGTGATGGGATTNNTTCCATATGGATACAAAACGGTATCCTCAGGAAAGTTTTGCCAAACAAGCAGCCCTGAAAGCTAAAACGGTTATTGAGGAGTTTAAACCTGACCTAGTCATAATATCAGATGATAACGCAATGAAATATATCCTCGTGCCATACTTTAAAAACGCATCTATCCCGTTTGTTTTTTGCGGAATTAACTGGGATGCTTCGATGTATGAGGGAATCCCCTTTAACAACACCACCGGCATGATTGAAGTCGCTCCAATCTCTCAACTGATGCAAATGCTTCAACCGTACGCAAAAGGCACACGGCTTGGGGTAATATCTGCCGATAATGAAACAGAGAGGAAAGAAATATTTTACTATCAGCAAAATCTCAACAGGCCCATGGATGTGCGCTTCGTTAAAATATTTGAGGAATGGCAGCAACAATTCATTGACCTTCAAAAAAACGCGGATATGGTAATAGTCGGTAACTATGGATCCATGGAAACATGGAATAAAGATGAAGCGTATACGTTTATGGCACAGAATACCCGTGTTCCAACGGGTGCGGTTTACGAGTTTATGGCACCATACTCACTGATTAGTTTAGTGAAGATTGCACATGAGCAAGGTATTTGGAGTGCACAAACTGCTTTGAGAATTCTCAACGGCACCCCTCCTCTCACTGTCCCAATTACCCAAAATACTGAATCCAAACTATTTGTAAATATGGAAATCGCCAGAAACTTAGGGATTGTTTTAGAACCCTCAATGCTCAAAAACGCTGAAATCATTAAAGAGCACTAAAACGTTCTTCATTATTTCATGAGATTTGGATGTTATAATCCTGGTTGTATACCATACAAGTAACTCTACCTCTCTTTCTCTATGGCTGTTTATGTACCATCCCAGGAAATCCTAGAAAAGTATGCCAATATCTTGGTAAACTTTGCCTTAAGAGGANNGCCTTACCGCCAGTGAATCAGCCAAACCACTTTACGCTGAACTACGGAGAGCAGTTTTAAAAGCAGGTGGACATATAATTGGAAATTATCTTCCTGATGATGAAGACCGATATAATTTTTCAAGAGACTTTTTTGAGCTAGCTAACAACGAACAGCTTGCTTTCTTTCCCCGACAGTATGCAAAAGGTTTAATTAATCAAATTGATCACATGATTACTATTTTAAGTGATACAAATCCTCGTGCGCTTGAGGGTATTGACCCGATTAAGATTATTGCTTCGAGAAAAGCAATGAAGCCATTGCGTGATTGGATGGATAGCAAAGAAAACCAAGGAAAGTTTAGTTGGACATTAGCCTTGTACGGTACNNGCACAGGAAGCTAATCTTTCACTTGAAGTTTATTGGCAGCAAATCATTGCCGGTTGTTACCTTAATGAACCTGATCCCATTGACAAATGGAAACAAACATTTACACACATTCAGAAACTCGCAGAAACACTCACCCAGCTTGCGATAGATAAGATGCATATTGAGGGAGTTGATACTGACCTCTGGATTACTATTGGTAAGAATCGTCAGTGGTTAGGGGGAAGAGGAGCAAACATTCCCAGTTTTGAGATTTTTACATCTCCTGATTGGCGAGGAACAGAGGGAATCATTTCTTTTAATCAGCCCCTATACTATCTAGGAAACATCATAACAGGAATTACGTTGCAGTTTAGACAGGGTAAGGTAGTAAAAGCTCAGGCAACCAAGAATGAACCCTTACTATTGGAAATGATAAAAGTAAAAAATGCCGACAAAATTGGTGAGTTTTCCTTAACAGATAAACGGTTTTCAAAAATTGACAAGTTTATGGCTGAGACGTTATATGATGAAAATATTGGTGGTCCCTATGGTAATACCCATATTGCCTTAGGAAAATCGTATCACGATAGCTATGCTGGTAATCCAGCCATAGTAACAACAAAACAATGGCAGGAATGGGGATTTAATGATTCAGCTATTCATACCGATATAATTTCAACCACTCAACGTCAAGTAACTGCCTATTTATCTAACGGAGATAAAAGAGTAATTTATAAAAACGGACAGTTTACTCTATAACAGGAAGACAAACCCTCTTGAACAACTCTTTTCCTACTTGGGCAGCATTGGCAAGATAACTGCCTCTCCTCCAAGATTAAAGTACCAGTGGAAACCAAAGATAACTGCAAGCAAAAAAATCGAAAGGATTACTGTTTTTTGGATATCTTTGGCAATAAAGTGCGCTGGAACAATAAGTAGATCATCTTCGTGTACTTTTGCTACTTTTGGCACCGACAGTCCTGAATACACAAAACTTTTCTCAATCTCACTAGGTGGAAGCTTCTGTTGGGCATGTTTTCTTGTTCCTGATTGTTGTTTTTGTTTAAGCGTTTTTCTTTTCTTTGGCATATGTTCTTCAATTTTAGTAAATAGTTTAATCCAGCAATTACTAATCTTAGACTATCACTAATCACTAATAACTACTTACAATCCTAACAAAAATAAGTAGTTTGACAAGTGATCGTTTTGCTCTCTACAATGAGTCTACTGCCTATGATCACTACACTCCTCCCAGTTACCAATCTTATACTAATTGCCATTATTCTTATCCTTACGGGTTGGCTTGCATTTATTACCTGGCAGTTATTAAGTCTTAGAAACCACTATACTACCCTAACAAAAAACTCTCAGAGCAAAAATCTCCAACAAATACTTGAAGAAATATTAAAAAGCCAAAAAGAATATGAAAAGGTAATCAGTGAGGTAAAAAGCCATGTGAACGGATTGGAAAAAGATGGCAGTTTTCATCTACAGAAAGTCGGTTTTATAAGGTTTAATCCCTTTGCCGACACAGGTGGTGGACAGAGCTTTGTCCTCGCCTTGCTTGATGAACATAAAAATGGTATTGTTTTTTCCTCGTTGCACAACCGTGAGGCAACACGGATTTATGCTAAACAAGTAATTGAGGGAAAAGGAAAAGAGTTTCCATTATCTGAAGAAGAAGAACAGGTTGTTCATAATGCCCAGATAATAAAACAATAAAGATTTCCAAGGTAACACACCCGTCTCCAGCAATTATTGTAATCACCTAGCATAAAACCGTAACTATGTACTATAATTTATGAGTAGGTTTATTGTGTTAAGAACACATCTTGGTTTTTAAGGTAACACTATGAAAAACACTTTTCTTTTTGGAATTGCTCTTTTTGTTGGTCTCTACTTACTTTCTACCGGCGTTTCATACGCTGTATTCAGCTATGTGGTCTCACCTACAGCACTGGAGTTTCTCAGTCCGTTAGGAAATAAACAGCCAGATCCTCAACAAGCTGTTGAAACCAACAATCCTCAGATTTCAAAACTAAAACCAATCCTTGATAACACTGGCCCAAAGACTTCAGTCTGTCCGTTAAACGGTTTGAAGTATACTGAAAATGAAAAGAAAGCCTGGGAAGCTCGCCGGCCTTTACTTGTCATGATTGAAAACCATGAAGAAGCAAGACCTCAGTCTGGGCTATCACACGCTGATATCGTTTACGAAACTGTCGCTGAGGGAGGTATTACCCGCTTCATGGGTGTTTTCTACTGTGATGCTCAAGCTTATGAAGTCACTGTCGGTCCAGTCCGGAGTGCCAGAACATTCTTTTTAGACTGGGCTTCTGAGTATGGTAACAATCCCCTCTATGCTCATGTCGGAGGTGCAAACTGTGATCCTGAAACGGGTTCCGGATGTGCTAATGGAGCAAAAGCAGACGCCTTAGGTCAGATTAACAAATATGGATGGGGAGGAGCCAAAGGGAACGATCTGAATCAATTCTCGATTGGCTATCCGACCTTCTGGCGTGATTATGAACGTCTCGGGAGAACAGTAGCCACCGAACACACCATGTATTCCAGCACAGAAAAGCTGTGGGCAGTCGGTAAACAACGTGGTTGGACAAATAGTGATGAAGAGGGTACAGAGTGGAATGANNCAAGCAAAAGATGTTCAAGAGGGAACAGTGGCAAAAGTTAGCTATGATTTCTGGAGTAACTCACCGGCCGGTGACTATTCTGTAAGTTGGGACTACGATCCGCAAACAGGCAGCTACAAACGGAGTAATGCGGGGAATCCTCATATGGATCTCAATACTGACCAACAATTAGCTGTAAGTAACTTGATTGTCATGTACTCTTCTGAAAGCTTTGCCAACGATGGGTATCCCGGAAACGTACATCTACTCTATGGATTGATCGGTAAAGGAGAGGCAGTCTTATTCCAAAAAGGCAATGTTCAAGAAATTACCTGGTCTAAAGCTTCAAGAACTGACAGAACTAAGTTCTTTGACAAGAATAACAAAGAAGTCAAGTTTGTAGAGGGAAAGATCTGGATTAGTAATGTCCCGAAAGGAAATAAGACACTTGAGTACTAACGTAACACAGTACTTGTGTATGGAAAGTAAACCCGCACGATATCGTGCGGGTTTTTGGTTGTAACAAGACTAGCGTTCGATAAGTGAGGCAACATCTTCTGGTAAAACAGCTTTGATGTTTTTAGCCTCCCCAGCTGAGATTCTATTCATGACTACAGTAAGCACAATCTTGACTACATCCTGAATGTCATTTTCTAATGAAAACAAAAAGTTTTGACGGATACGGTTTAAGAACTCATACTTATCCATTTTGACTGGCACGTTTTCAGGCTCCCACCCCTCATAGTAAAAACCACGTACTAGCATCGGTAGTTGAGAGCCAAAGTGTACTGCNNNCGCCCGTAGTGCAGCATACGACTGATTACGTCTGTCTTGCCAATCAAATGTTTCTTCGATTTCTTTTAACAGTTCGTTGGTCTCCTGAAGCGTTGCATCAAAACTGTCTAAACCTGTCGTGCTCATAATATTATCCTTAATCTTTTGGTTACAAAAACATGCTGTAAACTGCCAAAAATCATGATAAATATATTTAAATCAGCTTCTTACTTTTTCCGTTCTCTTGTTTGAACCTTTATCTCGTTTTGGACTTCAGTTACTCCACTACTCCAAAAGGCATCAGCATATGCTAATGGTTTTGAACGAGGGTTGCGAACAGTTCCTGTTAACTTTGCAACCCCATTTTTGACAGTAACTTTTATGTTGTTAGTGTCTGACACTGTAATACCCGGATCAGCTGCAATATTATCTAAAACGATATCTGCCACTTCATTATCATCAAGAGCAAAGTTATTGTTGTAGTCATAGAGATCTAAGTCACTCCACGCAGTTGGAGCTCCCCACCAGTAATCTGAACGATACGGGGCACCGTAATAGTCATCACCTCCCCAGTAACCACATCTTCGGCATGCCATAACACCCACCTCCTTTCTNNCTCACTGTAGAAACAGTTGAATAAAATTGTGTGAAAGACATGTAATAATCACGTAAAAGGATTCTTTCAGCAAATAAGTATGTATACAATAACTGTTCAAGATGTTATACTTTAATAAGTATTATCAAGTTATCAAATTATCTTTGATAATTATGGCATCATTACAAGACTTTTTTATCTCCCGTGTCAGAGT
>DCTD01000076.1:17144-24160 GCA_002335355.1 Patescibacteria group bacterium UBA1449 | reverse complement strand
AAAGGCATGGTAAAAAAAGAACAGCGCAGTAACCGTTTATATTACGGTTTTAAAAAAGATTACCTTTACTACAATGAATTACTCCAACTTGTTGCTAAAAGTACTGGTTTAGGCAGAACAATTATTAAAGAACGCAACCGCTTAGGAAAAATCAAGTTTGCTCTCCTTTCTGGTAAGTTTGCCCGACACAGAGCTCATCAGGATACTGATGTTGATTTACTCATTATCGGTGATGTTGTCTTACCACAACTGACAACAATAGTTAGTCAGTATGAGTCACAAATGCAACGGGAAATCAACTATTCAGTCATGACTAGACAGGAATTTGACTTTCGTAAAAAACGCCGTGATCCATTTATTTTCCAAATCCTAATGGGTTCACGTATCATGCTCTTGGGTGATGAAGAGGAGTTAGTATCATAGACATGTTTTGGCATTCTACTGGAGTAAAAAAAGACGTTTTCTATCCCATTCCCTCTTGCCAAGCATTACATTTTTGTTACTATAAGTAACGTATGAAGCCACGGACAACCTTTTTTTTGATTATCGTTTTAACCTGTATCACTGTTGCCATTTCCCTGCCAAAGAATATTCCTGTAAAGTTTAATGCATTTGGTCAACACGTCGATCTGACTGTATCTTCCCCAGTTATTGATTTTAAGATTGGTAACAACCGGATTCATCGCGATTTAAACATTCAAAGAGGACTTGATCTTCAAGGAGGTACTCAATTAGTACTTGAGGCAGATATGTCCAGTATTCCTGCTAACGATCGCCAAACTGCATTGGAGTCAACAAAAGAGGTCATCAGCCGACGGGTTGACTTATACGGTGTCTCAGAGCCCCTAATCCAAACCTCAAAAGTTAATGATCAGTATCGAATTATTGCTGAACTACCGGGTATTCAGAATATTGACCAAGCCGTAAAACTGATTGGCCAAACTGCTCAATTGGATTTTCGAGTCCTTCCTGAAGAATATAAGGAAGCAACCCCAAGTACTGTCCCGCTCTTTGCTTACACCCCAACTGGATTAACCGGTAAAGACCTTAAACGGGCAAGTGTTCAGTTTGGACAAGGCGGTATCTCAGGAGAACCGGTTGTCGGCTTACAGTTTACTGATGAGGGGGCTCAAAAATTTGCTGACATCACTAAAGCTAATGTTAACAAACCGGTGGCAATCTTTTTGGATGAAATTCCCATTACCGCTCCAAACGTTAACGAACCAATCACTACCGGAGAAGCAGTCATCTCAGGTAACTTTACCACTGAAACTGCCAAACAGTTGACAATTCAATTAAACGCCGGAGCTTTACCAGTACCTATTCAAATTTTGGAACAACGGACTATTGGACCCAGTTTGGGACAGGAGTCAGTGAGTAAAAGTATGATTGCCGGTGTTATCGGGTTGGTAATGGTTATGGCGTTTATGGCTATTTACTATGGCCGAATGGGTCTTATTGCCAATGCTGCCTTGATTATCTACGGTCTGATTACCTTAAGTATCTATAAGTTAATCCCTGTTACTCTTACTTTGCCGGGTATTGCCGGGTTTATTCTTTCAGTTGGCATGGCAGTTGATGCTAACATTTTGATTTTCGAACGGATGAAAGAGGAACTGCGAAGCGGCCGCAAATGGCGGGCTGCTATGGAACTTGGCTTTGGCCGGGCGTGGGATAGTATTAAGGACGCCAATACCGCAACAATTATTACTGCGCTTATTCTCCTTAATCCCTTTAACCTGCAATGGCTAGTAACTTCAGGTATGGTGAGAGGCTTTGCTTTGACGCTTTTAATCGGGGTCTTGGTCAGTTTGTTTACCGGCATTGTGGTAACCCGGACACTTATGAGAGTCTTATATCGTGGAAAGGAAGCTTAATATGATCCATTTCATGCGTTATCGCTGGCTTTATCTCCTTATCTCGTCTTTAGTCCTTATTCCAGGGGTGTATTCACTACTTTCGTGGCAGCTGAAACCCTCCATCGATTTTACTGGTGGAACCTTACTGGAACTGTCAGTTACTCCAAATGAACAGGGTTTCAGCAGCGATAAACTCCGTGAGATTGCTCAAACAAACGGAATTGAAGTGGGATCAATCCAAACTTCAGGAGAGAACACTTACATCCTGCGTTCAGCAGCAATCAACCAGGAAAAAAGTACTGAGTTCCAACAACAGGTTGCCAGTGCAGCTGCTAGTGTTACTGAAAAACGCTTTGAGACCTTAGGTCCAACCATGGGAGCAGAGACGTTACAGAAAGCTTTAACTGCCATTAGTATCGCTGCTTTGACCATTTTGTTCTTTGTCTGGTACCGATTTAAGGATAAAAAGTACGGGATCTGTGCTATTTTGGCAATGCTGCATGATGTCTTTGTTGTCTTTGGTATCTTTTCACTGCTTGGGCATTTTCTCAATGTGGAAATTGACACCTTGTTTATGACTGCCGTCTTAACAATCCTTTCTTTCTCAGTTCACGATACGATTGTGGTTTACGACCGGATTAGGGAATCGTTGCGAAAATTGCCGGGAGTCCCATACGAAACGGTAGTTAACAAAGCCATCAATGAAACCTTAGGTAGATCAGTTAACAACTCCATGACTATTATCTTTATGTTGCTAGCCCTCTACCTACTAGGAGGAGAAACCACCAAATGGTTTGTTTTTGCCTTGCTTATTGGTACGGTTTCTGGGACCTACTCGTCCCCATTTGTTGCAGCACCACTACTAGTGATGTGGGATAAAGTCTTTAGTAAAAAACGCAGTTTCAAAGTAGCCTTACCAGCCTTTAACCGCAAAGCCCCCGCCAGAGCCTAAATATGGTAATTTTGATAAATGGCTCAATTAACTCAGGCAAATCTACAGTTGCACAAATACTAGCAAAAAAAATTAATCGGCCTGCTTTAGTCGAAGTTGACAGGCTGCATGAATTTATAGAATGGATGCCAATAGATAAAGCAGTTCCTCTAAACATTAAAACGCAGCAGTAATTATTAAAAACTTTGCCAAACAAAAATTAAACGTTATAGTTCCTTATCCTTTATCAAGGAAGAACTATGATTATATCGTCGATAAAATTCGGAACTTAAATATTGAGTTGTACGTTTTTACCTTAAGTCCAAAGTTAGATACTGTTTTACAAGATAGAGGTAAAAGGAAACTAAATCAGTGGGAAAAGGATAGAATTAAACATCATTATTCTATTGGTATAGCTTCTCCCACTTTTGGAGTAATTATTGACAACAGCCAGCAAACACCAGAAGAAACTGCAAACCAAATTTTTCAAATGATTGAGGGTAAACAAGTCAACAGCAATTAATCACTCTTTCGGTTTCATCAAAGGAAAGGCAATTATTTCCCTAATATGATGGGAGTTGGTTAGAATTGCCACAAACCGGTCAATCCCAATCCCGGTACCAGTAACCGGCGGCATACCATATTCTAAAGCTTCAACAAACTCTTCATCTGAGGACATTGTTTCCTCATCTCCAGATTCGCGCAGCTCTTTTTGTTTGGCAAAACGCTGGGCTTGATCAATGGGATCATTGAGTTCTGAATAGTTGTTGGACAGTTCAAATCCGTTTGCCAGCAGTTGAAAGCTCTGGGTATAACCTGGATAATCCGGATCCTCTTTAGCAAGGGGTTTGAGATCTTTGGGATGGTGAGTAATAAACACCGGGCCAATGAGAAATGGTCGCACATATTCTTTATAAAACTCATCAATCAAATGACCTCTGCCCCAATCAGAATCACTTTTTAGGCCGTAGTTTGTCATTGCTTGCCTTAGATCCTCGAGATTTGCATAGCTATCTATGTCTATTTGAGTTCTTTCCAGAATGGCTTCTCTAAATGTCTTTCGTGGATAGGAAGGGGTAAAATCAACCTCATTCTCACCAATTTTTACAATACAGCTACCGGTGACTTCTTTTACCACATGTCCAAATAACCGTTCCTGAAGCTCCATGTTTGCTTGGTAGTCAGCATAGGCCATGTAGTATTCCAACATGGTAAACTCCGGATTATGTTCTCTATCTACTCCCTCATTTCGGAAAGCTTTACCGATCTCAAAAGTCTTTTCAAAGCCGGCGACCATCAGTTTCTTCTGCCATAGTTCCCCCATACAAATCCGCAAGTACAAATCCATATCATAAGCTTTGATATGGGTTTTAAAGGGGCTTGCTAAAGCTCCTGAAGCATTAACTTCCAAAACAGGTGTTTCCACTTCAATAAAACCCTCGTCGTTTAAAAACGACCTAATGGCTTGAATCACGTTGCTGCGGATAATTATCTTCTCTCTTACCTCAGGATTAAGAATCATATCGATATAGCGTTTGCGGTAACGCTCCTCGATATCTTTAAGCCCATACCAGCTATCAGGTAGTGGTCTGAGTGCCTTGGAAAGAAGCTGTAGTTCTTTTGCTTCAACTGTGATCTGTCCTGTTTTGGTTTCAAATACCGTACCTGACACAGACAGAAAATCCCCAATATCCAGTTTTTTTAACAGTTCAAATTGCTGCTCTGACACCAAATCTTTGCGTACCATGGCCTGCATCTTTCCAGTTGTATCCTCCAGATCGATAAATGAGAGATTTCCATGACCTCTAATCGACCGTATTCTACCGGCAATAGCTACTGCTTGCCCCATGGCTTGCAATGCCTCAGCAATAGTTTGTTTCCGGTTGGCTGTGGCTGGATACGGATTGACACCCTCCTGTTTCAGATCGTTTAGTTTATCAATTCTCACTTGACGTAGTTCATTGAGTGGTTCAGACATAATAAATCTCCACACAAAAGTATATCATATTTTCCTCTGTTATTTATGGATACTACTATTACTTAATGATTTCAGTTACCACATCATTTGAAACAAGAGTCCCTGCTTCCTTTCCGGATACGGCATCTAAAACTGCTTGCTGGTTATAAAAGTTTACGATTCTAAGTGGCAAGTTATTCTCCATACACAACGTCAAAGCTGCCTTATCAAGCACCTTTACCTCCGGCATCGTCAAAGCATCCTGAAACCTTAGAGTTGAAAACTGTCGAGCCTGAGGATTTTCAAAGGGGTCAGCCTCAAAAATACCATCAACCTTAGTCGCTTTAACTAAGACCTGACAGTGCAGTTCCAAGGCATGAAGCGCTGCTCCAGTATCGGTACTGACAAAGGGATTACCTGTACCAGCTGCAATTATAACCAATCTTCCCTTATCCATGTGTCGCATAGCTCGGCGCCGGATAAAAGGCTCAGCAACCTGGTTCATCGAAAGCGCTGATTGCACACGAGTATCAACCTCTATTTTTTCTAAAGCATCCTGCAATGCCAGGGCATTCATAACAGTCGCTAACATCCCCATATAATCCGCAGTAGCCCGATCAAATCCCTGTTGAGAAGCAGATAAACCCCGAAAGATATTACCTCCACCTACTACTACAGCCACCTGAATGTCTAGATCATGGATTGATTTTAACCGTAGCGCCACTTCCCGAGCAGCCTCACTTGAAATCCCAAGCTGCTGATCTCCCTTAAGAAATTCACCACTAATTTTTATCATGATACGAGTATATGGAAGTTCATTGTGCATAGGTTTTTATATGATTAGTAGTATCTTTTCATTACTATACCAAACATAATCTCTCTTGCCCACCACAAAAAAATCCCCCCGAGAGTCAGGGGGATTTGTATAAGTCACTTATTTTCATTCTTAGTGAATTTTGACTATTTGGTATGAGAGCTTACCGGCCGGTGCATCAACCTCAACCATTTCTCCCTCTTTTTTACCTAGCAAGGCCTTTCCGAGTGGAGAATCATGAGAGATTTTCTTCTCCATTGGATCGGCTTCCCATTCCCCAACAACAGTATATATGTGTTCTGTATCATTGACTTTAATGGTAATCTTGCTTCCTAATTGGATATTTTTACCACCATTGCCATTTTGTTTAATCAGTTTTGCCCGAGCAATAATATCTTCCAATTCTTCAACTCTTCCCTCAACCAATGCCAGTTCTTCTCTTGAAGTGCTATACTCTGCATTTTCTGAGAGGTCACCAAAGTCACGGGCTTTAGCCACCCGCCTAATTAACTTAGGGCGTTTCTTTTCAACTAGCTCTTTCAATTCTGTTTTTAATTCTTCTAACCCTTCTTTGGTTAGGAACACTTCATGCACTTGATCATCCATACGCTTCGGCCTTGATACGTGTGATGTCACGGATGACTGCCACCTATCAATTACCGGAGTGCTTTACTAACTTATTAATANNAAAGGTAGTAAAAAAAACTCCCCTTTAGGGAAGCGAGCACCAACGGTTTTGTACATGAACTATAGAAGATTATCCATGCTTGGTCAATATGTAATAAGTATATATATGCATACCCTTTTTATCATATCCTGTCTGATAACTATCTGGATAATCCCTAAAACAAAGTCGCATAGTAACCGA
The DNA here is from genome assembly GCA_002335355.1 of Patescibacteria group bacterium UBA1449. Classification (GTDB taxonomy): domain Bacteria; phylum Patescibacteriota; class Microgenomatia; order UBA1400; family UBA1449; genus UBA1449. The sequence goes on along the minus strand of DCTD01000076.1, from coordinate 17,731 downwards.
CAATTGAACTGGTGTCAAGTTCTTAACTCTCTCCCCTTAAACAAGCTTACTATGATAAAATACCTAGAGTAAATGTTGTCCTTTACTTGGCTAATGATACTTATGTGGCTATGCACAAACACCAGTTGTAGGATAGACATCGCATTTTGGTATTTGAAATTCGGACTTTGATAGTAATAATGGTCCCATCGTCTAGCGGTNNTTCGATTCCCCGTGGGATCACAAAACAAAAGGTCAGGTATATCCTGGCTTTTTTTGTTCTTTGACCACGGGTGGAAACAAACCAAATCAACGCGATATTTCGAGCATAGCGATCTTCAAGGCAGCTGTGTGAAGAATACAAAGCTTTCCGTGGTGATTCGTAGCTTTAACGTAAGATACCCTGTAAGATCACATTTTACATGTAATAATTTATGATAATGAGAGAACTAGTTTAGTATCTTCATAATATCTGTTAACTTATCAACAAACCAATCAACGTCTATACCCTTAAAGTCATCTCTAGTTCTTAGACCACTTTCCATAACAGCAACAAAATGTAAGCCGGCACCTTTTGCTGCCACGGCATCACCCACAGAATCACCAAG
>DCTD01000076.1:11905-17128 GCA_002335355.1 Patescibacteria group bacterium UBA1449 | reverse complement strand
TTAAGACTTGATTAAAGACCCGTGGATCTGGTTTATGATAGGTCAAGTTATCCTTATGATAAAAGGCTTTAATTCGTGAAGTAATCGGGTGCTGGACTTCTAATAAGTGAGACGCTTCTGTAAACGTCCGTGAAGTTAAGACAGCTAGTTTTTTTCCTTTTTTTATAAGCTGATCTAAAAGATCNNAAAGATCTAAAACCTCCTGAGAAATCACATCAAACTGACCACACGTACCCAGTTCAACCGTCATTTGATTTATTCTGTTTTGAAATGTTTTAGAGTCAATACCAGGAAAACGTAAATGAATTGACTCTTCTAATGGCTTACCCCATGTAGTTTTGTATAACTCTTCTGACACAGGACAGGCACCCATACTTTGAGCAATCTGGTTTTCCAAGGTAAAACATGCTTTATATGTTTGACATAAGGTATCGTCAAAATCGAAGACAACAAGTTTAATCATAAATAAGAATATATTTAATATATATTTGGCTAATTATAGCAAGAAGGTATTACTCTCTCCCCACCAGCTCCGAAGTCCGAGCCATCTGGGCGATCCACTGGCGTTGGAATTGATGGAATTTTGAACGCAAACTGTAGTCAAAAACCAAGTTACCAATCCGAACCTGTATTCCACCCAATATTCCTGGATTAACCTGCAAATGGAGGACAACATGTGTCCCTAAGGACTGAGCGAGATCCTGAGATATTTTGGTTAAATCAGGTGGTAGCAAGTCAACTGGAGTAACTAGATTCACCACCGTTACTTTCTCTGTAGCTAATTGAAACGTTTGCACAAACTCATCAAAGTAGTCAAATTGTTTTGAAGAAAACATCCAAAATTCATGTTTACTAAACATGTCTGAAAAGAAAGTATAAAGAATCGGAATGTTGATATCTTTAAACAGGTGCAGTAACTGTGTTTTCTTAACCGAATCGGTCAAACGCGTGTCAGTGGCAATCTCGTGGGCATGATGTTTAAATGACTGGTTTTGGGATAACTGCTCTAAAGCTACCGAAACCATTTTGAGGTCAGTAGTAGTGAAGATATTTGAGAGCAAGTGTTGGGCTAACTCCTCGACCCCACTTCTCATAGATGCTCCTTTTGCTGTTTGACCTCCTCAAGAGCTTCATGTATCAGTTCTACATGGTCTTCATAGGTTAGGGACCGTTCAACTACTTTTTCAGTGACGCTCATTACCAGTTTAACCAAGTTTTTCTCAATCTCGCGACGGCGTTCTTCTTTATACTGTTCCAGTTCATCTTCTGAGCTCATTAAAATCTCCTGAGCTTTCTTTCTGGCATCCTCGATAATCTCCTTTTTTTCTGTTTTAGCATCCTCAATGATTTGGTCATATTCCTGTTTTGCCTGCCCTTCCAAGTCTTCTGCCACTTGTTGGAGCCGTTTAATCAACTCAAATGCTTTGATTACTTTATGATTGGCTTGAGTGTGAGCTTGTTCTTTATGCTGAGCAAGTTGTTTTTTAGCATCTTCCAAGAACTGGGTTAACTGCTCATCCTGTCTTTTATGACGACGATAGAAGAAAAGGAATAACACTGCAATATAAACAACAGTAGTAATGGTATAGATAAGCCAGGTACTAAAAACCATAATGGGCAGTGAAGCTAATGATGACTAGTTTAAAACTATTTTAGGTAAAATTGCAAACAAACACAAGACGGTTTTAGTATGAGTTTTGGTAATTATCCAACAATAAGTACCGCTGCAGCCAAGGCAAGTACTGCAGCCAGAACAAAAGCTACCAAACTTCCATAGAGATTTAACTGTAGACGTCGTTTAGCAAACGGATTTCTGCCGATTGCCTCCAATCCCCGNNCCAACTCCGGCAGCCAAACCAGCCCCAATATATTTTACTCCTTGGCCGCCACCAATCCCGGCTCCCTGTAAAAACTCTTGAAGTTGAGCAGCTATCGATGCCCCTTTTATTCCCTCACCTCCCTGTCCAGGGAAAGTATCTTTCTTTTTCGGATCCCCCTCAACTGTAAAAATATTACTAACCCCAATCATGCCATCTCCTGCAACGGTTATAGTTACTTCCTCATGAGCTAAACCAATTATCCCCTGGACATACCATAACCCGTCTGCAGAAGGGCTAGCTGTACCTGGGTCAAGCGTGCCAGTTGTATCAGCTAAGGCCAAAGGCCCTGTGTAATCAGTTATTTGCTCATTACGGGAGTTTTTGGCAGCAATAGAAATAGTAAACGGCACCCCAACTTGCTGGGGACTGGCAATCGGTTCAATCACTAACCGCCGATTAAGCCCTGTCCCAACACTCCCAACAATCTTTGCTACTTTTGTAATATTTCCCTGAGTTGCACTAATGGTAACTGTTCCAACTCCATCTTCTGAGGCTGTAAGTAGAACAGTATTAGGTGTTTGCTGAGCCAGTGTTCCTAAGTCACCACTAATCTCAAAGGTGTAGCTAACACCGCTAACCGGACTACCGTAAGCATCAATTGCTTGCGCAGTAATCGGAATTGTTGCTCCTCTTAAAGCAGCGATAAACTCAGGGTCAACAATGACTTCGCTAATTACTAAAGGAGTTGGGGTTGGAGTAGCGCTTGGGGATGCTGTCGCTGTAGCAGTTGGAGTAGCACTTGCACTTGCTGTTGGCGTTTCAGTACCATCACCTGTTCCAGAACCAGACCCGGAACCGCTTCCCTCACCTCCCTCTGAAATAACACTTACCGAAGCCACAGCTCCAACACTATCAGCAGTTGCTTTTACAGTATTTAAAAAGTTACCAGTTGTGTCTCCAGACCGAAAAAGTCCAGTCGCATCAATTGTCCCACCACCGTTTTCAACTGACCACACTAGATTGCTTAAAGTCTTTTCATTCTGGTACATATCGTACCCTTTTGCCGAAAATATGGCATGACTACCAACTGGAATGACTGCCAAACTTGGGCTAACAATAATGGAAATTGTCGGCCCAGCCAAAGCTGTTTCAAAAAAGTTAACTGCACTCGTTACACCAGAATTTAATGCAGCGCTAACCACATAGGTGCCACTTTTTCTCCCTAACGTTAAGGCTGTACTCGTTTGACCAGTAGCATTAGTTGTTCCAGTTAAACTGGATAACTGTTGACCAACCGAACCCGAGGGATAACTGATAATGGAGAAGTTAAGNNAATCGGTAATTGTGTATTAACTCCACCACTTTGATTGTTTCCACTGACCAAGGTCAGAAACTTTATCCGAGTATCTGCTGTCACCGTAAACACATTTGATGTACCGGTTTTACCAGAGTTATTTACATAAATATGATCTGTATCAGCAGCTTTGGTTATATATACAGGGCCAGACCATACTCCTGATTGAAAGTTTCCGGATAGCGTTGGATAGATTGTTCCGGTATCGTTGTTTAACTGAACCTGATCCGTAAAACTAACAACTGTTGCTCCCAAAGAATCTTTGGCCGTGACGGTGACTTGAAATGGCACACCAGCCATCTTGGCTCCACCGTCAGTAAAGTTATCAAACTCAAAATGGTCCAGAACTTGAGATTGAGCCACAACAGCAGCTGGGTTAGCTAATGAAACAAACAGAAAGAACAAAAGTAGTAGTCTAAAAAATTGCTTTAACACATCCGCTTTCAATTTCGTACTGTATAAAAGACCTAAACATACTATACTTAATACGAGGTCTTTATCATCTTACAATCTTTACCTATCCCAAGTAAATAGAAAAACTCTATGCTATGACCCCTGCCCACCTTCCGGATATAAAACAGCTNNATGATAACAAGCTGTTAAAAGAACAGTTGCGTGTTTACGTTGCCCATATCTTCTTATTAGTCCATAAAGAACTGGATATTTATGTAGAAAACCCTACCAATAACCTGAAGTGGCATCAAGTAAATGATCTGTGTGTAGCTGAGGGTAACCATGTTAAGCAAGCAGGAGTAACCCGAATCCGACAAATGCATACTACTGTTGATTTCTGGTTAAGGGAAAGTGTTAGCTCACTAGAACGATTAGAATTTTTTATCCTTTGTAAAGCGGCTGAACTGAGTACTGGTGATACTGATCGGGATTACTATCATGCACTCTTAATCAGACACGATCAATTATTATCTGCAAGTATTGTATTCCAGGAAGCCTTAGAACATATAAAGCTTTGTTGCCAGTTACAACCGCTGCAAATCTTAGACTCCCCTGACTTTCTGTACTTTGTTGAAAATGATATTGAAGCCCGCGTCTTTGATACTGCTGAACAGTTTTACCAAACTCGAGTAGAACTAGGAACGAACCAGTTAAGGTAATAAGTAATATTCCCAAATCTAGATAGTGCCATTTGTTTTGATGTAACTGCTATTATTGCTTAGTGACAATGAAGCAATCTATGGTACTATTAAACCTCTCGTTGCTTTGCTCCCAAAGATATCTTCATTTTGGGTTGTATTACTAACTATTCTTCGCAATTTTGGAGGTTTTAAAAAAATATATGAATCTTGCTCTTTTTCAAATGACAAACGTGATGTTGATTGCAAAAATGCTCACTTTTTTAGGAACTGTTTTTATTATCCGATTCTTCTTTGCTCAACGATACAGTAGATTAAGTAGTGCCAGTGGTACAACAGCTGGACTCGTTCATCCACTACTTACGCAGCATGCACGGTTAATTNNTAGAAAGCTGACTAGAAGTACTTAGCTGCCCACAGGCTCCCTGGATTTCCTGCCCAAGATTTTTCCGTATCGAAGCACTAATATGGAAATGTTCTAAAAGGGTTACAAACCGTCTTGCCCGTTTTGCTGTTGAAGCTTTAAAGCGGGCAGTAGTTTGGTTGTAGACAATCAGATTGACGTGAATAAGGTGTAAAGAATGCCCAAAGCTATCTGAAAGAAGATTCGCCAGTTCAAGCGCATGACTATCCTGGTCATTTATATCTGACAAAAGAACATATTCTATAAAAATTTGCCGGTTAGTTTTGCTAACATAGGTCTTTACCACTTCAATAAGTTTTTCTACAGAATAGGTTTTATTGATTGGCATCAGTTCCGAACGGAGTGTGTTGTTTGAAGCATGTAAAGAAATTGCTAGATTCACTTGAGGAAAACGCTCAGCAAAGGTTTCAATACCCGGAACAATCCCTGAGGTTGATACCGATAAATGCCTTTGACCAAACCCGAATAATTCTTTTTTAGTTAAAACCTCAATGCTTTCAAAAACAGCGTCCACATTTACTAACGGCTCCCCCT
>DCTD01000076.1:0-11889 GCA_002335355.1 Patescibacteria group bacterium UBA1449 | reverse complement strand
TTCAGAGGTTAAATTCCTGATAAATCCCATTTGTCCGGTAGCACAAAACGCACATTTCATGGGACAACCTACTTGACAACTGATACATACCGACCACAAAGCCGGTTTAGGGTTGAGCAGTACTGTTTCCACCGCTTGTCCATCGTGTAACTCTAAAAGTGCTTTATATGCCCGTTTATCAGCGGCAATCTGAACTATTTTTTCTTTTACAGAGATTAAGGGAACCTCTTTCTCGAGTTTTTCTCGTAGCGTTTTTGAGATAGTGAAGATCTCCTGGTAGGTTCGTGCCCTGCCGGAAACAACATCCTCNNAACATCCGAAGCAATCTGAGAATACCGGTATTTCGGTTCACCTATAGATTGGAGATAGGATTGTAAGTTTAAAAAGTTCATACCCTATTGTGTCCGATCCCGTATCTCTTCAATCCGTTTGAGTAAGTACTCCCGATCGTTCTTACTACTGTCTTCCATCACCTCCTCAAACAATTCGTTTAAAACCTGACCAACTTTTGGCCCACCATCAATCCCTAAAATCCACATAACATCATGACCAGTAACCTTGAGATCCTTAATCTGCATCGGGGTATACAAGACCTTGCCAATCCGTTCCTGCAATTCACGCAACCGCCAGGAGGTCTGCCGGGAACCACCACCCACCCGATCACCGATTCGCAACATCATCATGTCATTAATGTTTTCCAAGCCAACGTTTTTTATAAACCGTCTGATAGCTGCATCAGTCATTTCTGGATTGTAAGCAAACATATGATACCGAGTCAGAAGCCACAACCTTTCCTGATCCCTATTAGAAAGATGCAACCGCTTCCCAATTTCTCTGACCATCCGAGCCCCAATGACTTCGTGTCCATAAAATGTAATCTTACCATCCTGTTTTCTGAATGCTTTTGGTTTCCCCACGTCATGTAATAACGTGGCCAACCGGACAATCGGATCCGGCGAGGGGCTAGCTGCTAAAGCATCAAGGCTATGATGCCAAACGTCTTTAGTATGATGTCCAGCCTGTTCCACCCCAACCATAGGAATAACTTCCGGAAGAACATACTGCAGTAAATTGGTAGAGAGCAGCAGCTTAATCCCGTCAGCCGGATAGAAAGAAGTCAGGATTTTTAAGAGTTCATCCCGAATCCGTTCCTGAGAAATATTTTTTAGCAAACAGGAGTCATTAATAATTGCTTGAAGCGTCTTTTCTTCAATCGTAAACCCTAGCTGAGCTGCAAACCGCACTGCCCGCATCATCCGTAAGGCATCTTCCTTAAACCGGGCATTAGGATTACCAACAGCTCTAATCAGTTTTCGTTTCTGGTCTTCAAGTCCACCATAGAGATCAATTAATTGATATTCCTCTTCCTTTTCAGTTCTGCGTAAAGCCATCGCATTAATAGTAAAATCACGCCGTTGCAGATCTTCTTCGATTGTTTTTCCCCAGGCTACACTATCTGGACGACGGTTATCAGAGTAGGTCCCCTCGGTGCGAAAAGTAGTTATTTCAAACACATCGTGACTTGAAAGGTTTTCAGTCTCAGGATCGTAGTTTTTCAAGTCAAACTGATTGATTAACTCTTCGACAGTGATCCCAATTGTCCCAAATTTGTTATCGTAAAACGATTCGGGGAATAACGCTTGAATCTGTTCAGGTGTAGCATTCGTCGTAAAGTCCCAATCTTTTGCCAGCCGACCAAGCAACACATCACGTACCGGCCCACCTACCACATAGGCTTTATATCCTGCGTCTTCAAGCGTCTTCATTATCTGGTCAACAAGTAAGGGTAATTTGAGTTTCATAGGCTTCATTATAACAAGATAAATGATCGATTTTTAGAGGAAAAACTGAGGTTAGTAAACAATTTTAAACCTGGTAAAATACTGGTACTAACCTATGCCAAATAGTAAAAACTGGTACACCAAAGCTACACTTAAACCTGACACTTCAAACCGTTTAGAGGCAATAATTACTGCTCTCTTGGAAAACCGCGGTGTTGACAGGCAACAAAACGGGGAGTTCTTTTCTCCTCTTCATCCACAGTTAATAACCACTGATCACCTCGAGCTCGATATACAGGAGATAACCAAAGCGTTAAAACGCTTACAGCAGGCTTTAGATAAAAAAGAAAAAGTGGCAATTTATGGTGATTATGATGCCGACGGCATTACAGCAACAGCCATCATGTGGGAAACGTTGTATAGTCTTGGATTTGATGTAACCCCATTTTTACCGCACCGCGAGCACAATGGTTATGGACTCAAATCAAGCGGCATTGATGATTTAATAGCTCATCAAGGAGTAAAACCTGATGTGCTTATCACCGTTGATAACGGTATTGTTGCTTTTGAGGGCGCCCAACACTGCAAGGACCTTGACATCGACCTGATTATTTGTGACCATCATGAGCCTCAAGTTGAAGTTAAAGAATCTAAAAACGGCAAGACAGTAACAACTCAATTCCCCGAAGCGATAGCCGTTATTCATTCCACAAAGACGGCTGGAGCCGGTGTAGCTTATCTTTTTGCTACACAAATTCTGCGTTACTTTAGACATGATACTGATAGCCAGGAGCTGATAAACTCGCTACTGGAACTAGCCACTATCGGTATTGTCGCTGACCTGGTACCGTTGCTATCAGTTAACCGCAGTCTTGTTAAACATGGTTTAGAGTTACTTACAAAAACCAGACGGGAAGGTTTACGGGCTCTCTTTACCGAAGCGCAACTGGATAACAGCAGACAACTGAGCACCTACCACATTGGTTACGTCATTGCTCCTCGAATAAATGCCACCGGCCGGCTTGAACACTGCTTGGACTCTTTAAGACTTTTGTGTACTAAAGACCAAAACCGGGCAATAAAACTGGCAGTTGATTTAGGTAAAACCAACCAAAAACGTCAGGAAATGACCACAGACAGTGTCTCAGTTGCCCTCGACGCCCTTAAAGAAACGGCTCGAGAAGAAAAAATTCTGATTACGGCTTCAGAAAAGTATAATCCCGGAGTTATCGGACTCATTGCCGGACGGTTAGTTGAACAATTTTATAAACCCTCGATTGCAATTGCGATCATGGGTGATACTGCTAAGGGTTCAGTGCGATCAATTCCTGGAGTAAATATTATCGACATGTTACGGTTATTTAAGGATGATTTTCTGGAATTGGGTGGTCACCCGATGGCGGCAGGCTTTACCGTTAACACGAATTCAGTTGAAAGCCTCTCAAAAAAATTGAGTAACCATGCCATAAATACAATCAATGATGAATTACTCATCCCAACGCTGACGACCGAACTGGAGATTAACCTTAACGATATTTCCTTTGATTTGTACAAGGAAATCCAACGTTTTGAACCTTTTGGGTTAGGCAATCCACATCCGCTTTTTGTCTCCCGGTATGTCAAAGTGGTTGACGTTAGAACGATTGGAATAAAAAACCAGCACCTCAAGATGACTGTTACTCCCCTTGATACCCTAAACAACCGCCAACTATTCTTTGAGGCTCTCTTTTTCTCAGCGATTGAGTGGGAAGCACTGATTAAACCAGGCAGTATTATTGACCTAGCCTATCAGATTGATCTTAATGTGTGGAATGGGAATAAGAGGCTACAACTTATCGTCAAAGACATTAAAGTTGCCAAGTAAATTCTCGTTAGTCGAACAGTCCATCGTATGGATCTGCTTGGGTGTCTTCAGGTAGATCACAGTGGAGAACCGAAAGAAATCGTTCAAAACTAACATTAGATTCTTCTATGGTTCTATTGGAAAGATTCATTAGTAGATCATCAATAATCGCCACAATTGGAACCCGATCGATAGGTTCAACCTCTTGAGTGTGTTTTCTCATTTCTGTTAGATTATGTTCCAATTCTTTTTTTGAATACAGTGTATCAAAAGGCATTTGATGCTGAAGTTTTCTTGTTTCAAAAGATATTCTTGCTGGTGCTAGTTCAGTAACTACCATAGTTATCATTGTTTAGATAATAATAATATTAGACCTATAATGTATTATAGCACATTTATTCCATTTTTTACACATTTATTATGTATTTATATATCAATACATTGCCATTGTCGCAGTACCCCTTTTAGAATACGCTTCTCAAAGCATGCTCGAGATTACTCATTACTTTTGATAAGGTGGCCGTGAAAGTTTGGATAGTCTGGTATACTCTACCTGTTCTTTAGGTGTAGCTATTCCTCCTTGTTTGAGGGTTTTGAATTCCCTAAGATAAGGCTGAATTGAGCTCTCAATGGGTGTTTCGCACTCTGGTTCTCCTACACTGCCAAGGTAGGGTGAACGCCAACTGAATTCAACACTTCGTTCCAATTCTTTAATAGACATATATCCTCCTAATAAAATTTTTTATTTACTAAAATTCACCATACATATCTTCAACAGGTAAAGACTGAGGTCTGAAAGTTCTATCTGTTAATTCAGACTCTTTTCCATCCATTGGAATGTGTGATGGAACAGCAAACTCTCCGAAAAGATCAGATACTACAGACACTTGAGATCGACGGGATCCCATAGCTTCTCTACTGCAATCTGTTATACCTTTTAAGCTGAATAATACTGGGTGTTCTTCTGGACTGCGCATATATTCTCCTAAAAACAATTAATAACTATTAATATCACTTAGCCAATACTGACCTCCATTACGCTGAATTGCAGCTTCTGCCCGAGCTCGAGGATCATCACTTCCATGATACATTTCCTTATTTTCTGGTACTACTTCACCTTGATAACCATACTCTTCATGCGCTCTTCTAATTGATGAATCAGTAATTGGTTGGCTTTCATGTCTAATTGACATATGTTCTCCTTATAAAAATTTGATAACTACTATTCTTCTTCAAGTGGAACAACGATAAAAAGGTTGCCGTTCACTTGATAACTGGTTATATTCTTAATCTTGTGCAGTTCCAACTGACGGTAGACTCTCTGCCAAGCCGGAAGAGGTGTATTGCAGTTACTCTTGCGTATTTTGGCATACCCTCCTTGGTTGGGTCTAAGCATAACAGTCCTCCTTTCTTTCGTTTTGTCCTAAAGGTATAACAGAGTGGCCAGAAACAATGCCATTCTAAGCGTACCCTCTAAACGAAAAAGCCTCCGGATTTCGGAGGCTTTGATTTACTAAGTGCGTGGTTTCTGTTTTAAATCTTGCCTCCTTGAATGTCCACGCTATTAAACATCCATTTGACTTGGACGGATGTAAGAATAATAGCTGGGCGACAAGATATTACAGAATTCATACGCTACTAATTGTAAAGGGGCTTTTTGAGCTGTCAAGAAGAAGATGAACCAAAAAGCCCGCTTACATTGTATTGTAAAACGGGCTTTAAGGAGAACAACTAACCGCGATTTTATACATAGTTTTTGACTGTTACGAAAGTGTACTCTTCATTTAATCCTAAATTTAGGGCGTTTCACCTTTCAATACTGTTTAGACAACACCTGCAGTTAGCTCTTGAACCTCACGTCTTTCACCAGCTTGATTCATAACATCAGCTAATAACTGGACGAGATCAACTGTCATTGCTTTTTCTCCAACAGGCAGTAACCCCATGTCTCTTAGAGTAAGAGCAGCTCTTACTTCTTCAGGAGAGCAACTCCAAGGTGACTCACCACCACAACCCATGCGTCCATTTTGTCTTTCTATCATCTCATTCACCCCCTTTCTGGGTATAAAAAAACCTCCCTTTTGGGGAGGTTCTCTGTGTCTATTTTTTATGCTTCTACCGTAACCTCCCCTGTTTTTGACCACCATAGTAAAAGCAACCGTATTGGTGCTGGGTGGTAAACAGTGAGTGGCTAAACGACAAGCTACGCAACATATGTGTAGATATTTTGATGGAAACAGTACCGGTTGTCAATAAACAATTTGTTCTCTATTACCGTTACTTGACTACTCAAAGAGCAAAACATACAATAGGAACACAGTTTTAAAAAAGCGCTTGAGTCTGCTGACAACAGACAATAGTCGAGACTTCGACTGGCGCCCTGAGCGGGATTCTGTAAAGCAGAATGGGAAAAGCTTTACAGCAGAAAGCCCAGCGGGTAAGCCCGTGATAGCAGGAACGAGACAGAGTTAACGAATGATGTTAACTATAAGAAAGGTGGTACCGCCAAATGGCCCTTTTTAAAAAGGAACAATGGCGGTTTTTTTCGTCTTTAACAGATAGCCTTAAACTGTCTGATGGTTGTGTTAATTAAATTACTCATTGTTTAAAGAAGTGACAGAACTCTCCCGGAGAAACTGGTGCAGAACACGACTCAATAAGTCAAGTCAAGCAGCCAGAACTGTAGGAGAGTGAGTCCTCAACTTTTATGGAGCGTACACTTGCACTACAAACTGTTGAAAAAATTGGAGAGGAAGTCAAACTTCTAGGCTGGGTGGATACCATCCGTGACCATGGCAAAATTGTGTTTATTGAACTGCGAGACCGCAGCGGCAAAGTCCAGGTAGTAGGCAACCAGAGCCTGGGAAAAGTCCACCCGGAAGATGTGGTGGAAATTGTTGGAATTATTAACAAACGACCGGAAAACATGGTCAATCCTGACTTGGCAACCGGAACAGTTGAAGTCCAACTTACCTCCTTTGAAACCCTTAACCGGTCTAAAGAACTACCATTTCCAATCGATACCGATGGTAAAAATATCAATGAAGAATTGCGTCTTAAATACCGTTATGTCGATTTACGCCGCCCTCGTTTGAGTGAAACTATTAAACTGAGAAGTCGGTTTGTGCAATTGTGTCGCGAGTTCCTGTTTAAACATGATTTTGTAGAGATTGAAACTCCGTTACTTACTCAATCAACCCCTGAGGGTTCACGCGATTTTCTGGTACCTGCACGTCTTCAGCCTGGCAAGTTCTTTGCTCTACCTCAATCTCCACAACAGTACAAACAACTGTTAATGACAGCAGGATTTGAGCGCTATTTTCAGATTGCCCGGTGTCTTCGTGATGAAGACCTAAGAGCTGACCGGGGGTTTGAGCATACTCAAATAGATATCGAAATGAGTTTTGTCACCCGTGAAGATGTCATGGCAATGGATGAGGCCATGATTACCTATGCAGTTGAAGCTCTGGGTCACACGATAAAGCGCAAACCATTCCCCCGAGTTACCTATAAAGAAGCCATGGAAACATATGGAGCGGNNAGAAAGCTGGTATCTTGTCTTTCGTATGGGTCATTGACTTTCCATTCTTTGAGAAAACTGAAGAAGGTGGCTGGACATTTTCCCATAACCCTTTCTCTGCTCCCATGCCTGAACATGTTGAAGACCACTTAGCCGGCAGTAATATCGAAAACATCATTACCCAGCAATACGATCTTGTTTGTAATGGGTACGAAGTTGGTGGAGGCAGCATCCGGGCTCACCGGCCGGATATTCTTAAAGCCACCTATAAAATTATGGGCTGTACTGAAGAACAGATACAAAAGAATATCGGACATATGCTTGAAGCCTTTGAGTTAGGGACACCACCCCATGGTGGCCTTGCCCATGGTGTTGAGCGCCTCCTTATGACCATTACTGGAGAAGAAGCCTTACGTGAAGTCCAAGCATTCCCACAAACTTCATCAGGAACTACATCGGTCACCAATGCCCCAACACCAATTGATGATAAACAACTGAAAGAGTTAGGAATCCAGGTGCGGACAATGGGTACTTCAACTAGAAAACAAAGTGTCTTAGAAAAGATCCAGAATTTTCTCAACCAGGAGGGTATTTCGTATCAAACCATGTCTCATAAACCAGTCTTTACCAGTGAAGAAGCCGCTCAAGTCCGGAATACACCACTTGAATCAGGCGCCAAAGCTTTAGTAGTTTTGGCCGATGGTAAACCGATGATGATTGTGGTTTCAGCTGCTGATAAACTGGATTTGAAAGGATTTAAACAAGAGCTCGGTTTTAAAGATGTCGCCCTTGTTGATAAAGACACGCTGCTGAAAGTCACCGGCCTTGAACCCGGTGCAGTCCCGCCCTTTGGCAGTTTGTTTACTATCCCCACGTATATTGATGCAAAACTTACTGAGCTAGACACTATAAACTTTAATGCCGGTAGCCACACTCACTCAATTAGTATGAAAGCCCAGGATTATCTCAAGGTTGTGCAGGCAACAGTTGGAGATTTTGCTAAAAAAGGTGAGTAAGTATATTCAATTATTAGTTGCTGACTATGAATCATACGTTATCTGATAAAGAATTGATCAAAAGGTTTAAGTTAACTTCAAAACTAAAAATACTCGATGTTGGCGGTAGCCTTAAACAACACGATGAGGTTCCTATCCACACTTTGGCTGACTTTACCAAGCCGGAAGAAGCTCCCTACTTTCCCTCAAAACTGAAAGCAAAACACTTTGTCAAAGTTGACTTTACTAAAGATAAACTCCCGTTTAAAGATAAGGAGTTTGACTTCTGTTTGTGTACCCATACCTTAGAAGACCTTTCTAATCCATCTTTAGTCATTAAAGAAATGTCCCGAGTTGCCAAGCGGGGCTATATTGCTACTCCCTCAATGGGAAGTGATATGGAGTTCACCCACTACAATGTTACTGACTGGTTAACTGGAGCCCGAAGACTCCCTGGCCAACCCCACCACAAATGGTTTTTTATAAACGATAACAACATCATGCGGATTATTCCCAAAGACTATCCACTCCTCTATACCAGTGAATTTCATATCGTGAAGTGGAGTGGTGATAAAGAGTTCCAATTCCCTTGGGAAAACACTATCCAATATGAAGAAGTGAAAGATATCAATCTCCACGCTCTCATTGCAGAGTACCGGCAATTTATGGCTAAAAACCAGCAGTACATCAAAAAAGGCTCTGTTGTCCTTTATCTTGATAATCCATTGTATATGGCAAAGGAATGGGCAAAACTCCTGTTAAAACGAGGGAGAGGATTTACTGAACCAACTGCATAGTAAGTAAGGAGTCATTGGGAATTGATTTGGTGATAATGGTACTATTATTTCATGGCAGAATTATTTATACGTGATTATTGTCGGGCTTTATGGGCAAACAAGGTCAATGTGATCGTTGTTGTTGTCTTTGTTTTGTTTTTTGTAACCATTCCCTCTCGCTTAATCTATAACATCCCTTTTTTAGATCCAAAAGGCCCCTTATTCCGTGATATTAATTTCCCCGTTCCAACCCCAGACCCCTATCCCGTTAACGTCACAGGAATTGAAGCACCGTATCTTTCAGCCAAATCGGCTATTGCTGTCGATGTCAACTCAAAAGCAGTAATCTACATGAAAAACCCGGATAGCCATTTAAACCCAGCTTCAACAACCAAAATGGTTACAGCCCTGGTTGCATTTGATACTTTTGCTGTAGATAAAGTGGCTAGTATCAGTAGCCCTGTATATGAGGGACAAATTATGAAATTACAACAGGATGAACAAATCACCATTAAAAACTTACTGTATGGTTTACTGGTATTTTCAGCTAACGATGCTGCTGAAGCCTTAGCATCTTTACATCCTCAAGGACGTGATGCTTTTATTGTAGCTATGNNGAGAAAGTAAACTCACTGGGCTTGCATGATACCCATTTTGAAAACCCAACCGGACTGGACCAGTACAATCACTATTCAACAGTCCATGACTTGGCCCTTATTGGCGCTGAAGTTATGTCAAACCCGGAACTAGCTGAGATTGTTGCCACCAAAGCTATCACCGTAACTGATGTCAAAGGAGAAATCACCCATGAACTCACCAGTATCAATGAGCTCTTAGATGTCGTCCCGGGATTAAAAGGAATAAAAACAGGCTGGACAGAAAGTGCTGGAGAATGCCTAGTAGCTTATACCGAACGTGACGGGCATCAGGTTATTACGGTTTTACTGGGAAGTTATGACCGCTTTGGAGAGACCAAAACTCTGGTTGAGTGGATCTTTACCAATCACCAATGGCAGTAGGTCTTTACTTATCCCCACTTAAAAATTTGTCCTTTGTCCGGGTCATATCCTCTCCATCATAGGATGTTACAGTGTAGTACTCACCATTGGGTGTGCTTTTCACTAGATAGTCGGTGGTGCCTTTATAGAAGTCAAGAGTAATGGCTTGACCACTCTTTGTGGTAATAACTAATGTTGTCTCAACATACCCCTGGTTATACTCTTTCTGTTTGTCTTCAAAAGCTAAAGATGTTGCTTTAAGCGGATTAAGTTTCATGACAAAGTTGTTTACCTTACTGTTATCAACAAGTGTTGTGTCCCCCTCAAAACTCCACTCATTGGGATTGTTCTGGACAATGGTATAACTTGTCCCTTTGGTAGTAAACGTTAACTGCTTGATATCAGCTGAATCAATATCAACGATTGACAGGTTGTACCAGGTACCAGGGTTAGTAGAAATTGTAGGTACATTGAGCAGAGAGTAGGCTTGGTTAACAGCTGTTAAAGCGACAATGGTAGCTGCTCCCGTTTGTTTGCCAATAATAAACTGCTGGGTTTTCCCATCACTAGTTGCTATTTCAACGTTAACCCCACTCTCTTGGGTTGCGCCAAGGTTCTTCAACTGTTCAGGTGACTGAGCTACTAACAGGGGAGAGGTTTCTGGCATCAGATTGGTAAGTAGTTCTTTTATCTTGGTTGAGTCTGCTGATTTGCTACCAATCTTCCAGTCCACATTTTCTTTAGCAATTATAAGTGTCTGATCATTTTGCGATAGAGTAATCTTAGTTATGGTTTCCGGTGAAAACGGTTTAAGCGTTTTTAGGTACTCGTTGGGTTGTTTCTCCTGGTATTCAGTCCAAAGAGACTTACCTACCAATACTCCAATGCCTACTAATAAAATGAGGGTTAGGTTTATGAGTGTCCGTATTGTCATAACTGAGTCATTGTTCTCCTGTTCTCTTTTGCAGCGAGACTACTCTAGATAAACAGGAGAATGGTAATTTATATTTCTGTTGGCAAAAAAGTTCTTCTGGTAAACTGCCTACGGCGTTGTAAGTACCAAAAACCAAACACAATCACAACTGCAGGAGGCAGGAGAATGTTGGTGTATTGAACTACTTTAGCCTGAGTTGGTGAGGTAAAGGTAAACATCGGATTATCACCACTCTTACGGGTAATGGCAGCAAGCGCTGGATCAGCCGCAGCCCAATCGATAATCGCTGAAGCAAAGTTGAGGTCATCAGGATTGTTGCGGACAAACTGGTCGGTGATAAACTCGCTATCACCAACCACAACCACTCGGGCATCTTTTTTTGAAGCAGCCACTGCCAGTGTAACTTCTTTGCCTTTTTGATTAAAGGTGTCAGGTTTTAATTGATCAGGAGCGATGGTGTATTTTTCTGTTTGTGCTCCACCATTAGGACTGGTTAATAAGAGTTTATGGTGAGTTACTCCCTCAATTGCTTCCAACTCAAAGGAGTTCGGCCAGGCAAGGGTAACAGCATTGATTCCGTTAACCGGCGCAAATGACTTGGCATTTGGTAAGGCCCTTAACCAGAACGGGTACGGCATTAAATACTGCATATTCCCCGGACCAGCTAAGGCTACGGTTTCATTAAGCCGCAAGTCATAGGCAATATCTTTGTTGATGGTTATTCCAAACTCATCCCGTAAAACACTTTCTAAACCAGTACTAAAAGGTTGGGCAGTCCCAACTTGAGGATTTATTTTATGGTTATCAAGTAAGATAACTGCTTTACCACCATTTTTAATAAACTCAGTTAACTTACCTGCAGCCGTTGCTGATAACGANNTGAGCCTCAATCGTACTTTCAGGTTGATCTAAACTCACATCTTGAACTTGATACTGGCTCGTTAAGACATCACGCAACGTATTGATGGAGTTTTCCTGGCCAAAAAGCTGTTTTGGTTGGGTAAAGATAGCAATTGATTGAAGTTCAGTACTCGTTAATTTT
>DCTD01000100.1:11570-15510 GCA_002335355.1 Patescibacteria group bacterium UBA1449 | reverse complement strand
GAACCCTCTTCTTCTCCTTGGAAGGGAGATATACTACCGGTGTACTACACCCGCACAGGTTTACTGACTTTGCTCCAGTTGTTCAATAAGCAGAGCTTTCTGCTCTGGAGTCAGTTGCCTGATTATATCATTTATCGAAGCTGGTTGGGTATCTGTTTTTGTGTGTATAGGTTGAGCTCCATATGTCCCTGATGAAAGACTGTTGATAGTTGATTGGACAGTTTGTAACATCCCTAACTGGCTTTGGACAAACGGAGCCAAGGTAAATGTTGAAAAAACCAAACTAGCCACGATCAATATAAATAACACTATTTTCGTAAACATGCCCCAATAAAACTGTCCAATCTGCATCTTTAGCCACTTATTAAGGAGCTTTTCTGTTTCAGGTGAAAGACCTGAGTTGGCAACATACTGGGGTTGAAACTGTTGTGGTTCCATAAGACCTTTCAGATGAGTTTATTGGTATTACAATAACTATAATACAACTATTGCACAAGACTGTGAAATAAATACTCCTTTTTGCGTGTACTACTATATATGTCTATGCTTGCTACTATGAGTGATGAAGCTCTGATTGTCTATATCCGTAACACGGATCATGAAGCATATCGTGAAATCATCAAACGCTACCAGAATAAGTTGTACCGGTATGTTTTTCGGTTAACAAACTGCCATGATGATAGCATCGATATTCTGCAAAATACCTTTATTAAAGCCTATGTTAACCTCTATAGATTTGATGCTCAACGAAGTTTTTCTGCTTGGATTTATAGAGTAGCTCACAACGAAGCAATCAACTATTTTCGAAACCATAAAGCAAATGTAGATTTGAGCGAAATTGAATCACTGCTTAAAGATAACCATGATGGTCCAGAAGAAATTTTTATTAAATCAGAAGAAAAAAAAGTGGTTGAAGCATGTTTACACCAATTACCACTCAAATACCGTGAACCTATCCTGCTGTATTTTTTAGAAGAGAAATCGTATGAAGAAATAAGCGATATTCTACGAATACCCGTTAATACTGTCGGAACATTGATTCACCGCGCTAAAAAGATGTTAAGACAAATCTGTAAACAGGAGAAGACCATATGAAGCACACCATTGATATCAGTAATCAAGTTATGAAGACTATTAAACAGCAACAGGTCACTATAAGATCTAAATATTTTGTACTAGCTGAAAGAGTTGGTTTAGGGGGTGTCTTTGGCCTATCAATTCTTTTAGCAGTATTTTTTCTAAATCTAGCGTTTTATAGCCTAAAAACAACAAACGCTCTAGAATACCTTTCTTTCGGTAGTTTAGGTGCACAGGCTTTTTTAGAATCTTTTCCGTTTGAATGGCTCCTTATTACTATCGTCTTTTTAATCCCAATTCACTTCATCATGAAGAAATATGATTTTAGCTATAAACACCCTATTACGATTATTAGTTTAGTCCTCCTTACGTTTGTTTCAGTCTCCGCAATTAGTTTAGCCTACAGTAATGTCAATGAACGTTTAGCAATGACAGATTTACAACCCCTGTATATGCGAAAAGGAATGGGCAAAAACGGTATCATTGGAAAAATCAAAACTGTTCAAGATCATGGTTTACTCATCGAAACTCTAGATAACAAAATTGTAACTGTCAACTTTACTCAAGAAACCCACTTTCCAACAGGAATAGACTTTCATGTTGGAGAGTATGTAAGAGTAGTAGGGGATTACAGTCAAGGTGAGTTTACTGCTCGGGGAATTCGCAAGTCTATAAGTTCTGATTATCCTCAGTTTAGTCTGCCTCACTTTCAGAAAGGCAAAGGCCAGATGCTTTTGCATCACAACCAACAATAAACTCATTGAAATAAAATAGTCAAATCCTGTGTAGTACTTGTAGAAAGAAACCAAGATATCCAAAAAGGAGGTGAAATTTTATGAATATACTACCAGTACTTATTGGTTTAGCTATCGTTATTCTCGGGTTAGGAACACTGACCCAAACCGTCGATGCTCAGACAACAGGAGCTCAGAATGGACAAGGTTCAGGATGGCAACGTATGGTTGATTCGTTATCAAGCCTGTTTAATATGCCAAAAGAAAATGTTCAACAGCAACTTGAGACCAAGACTCCAGCCCAAATTGCCCTGGAGAAAGGTATGAGTTTAGATCAATGGAAAGAACAAAAGAAAGCACAAGCACAAGCACGCTGGGCAGAAAAAGGTCTTTCAACTGAAGAAATTGCTAAACGTATCCAGTGGTTGGAAGAACGCCAGAAGAATTGTGACGATTCAGGGATGAATAGAAATCTTGGAGGTTATGGTAAACAGTTTGGCGGCAGAGGTGTACATTCGGGTAATTAACAAACTGATTTGCTAAATGCAAAAAAGGGCGTTTAACAAACGTTCTTTTTTGTTATTAGTCACTAAACATTATCCGCCTTTGCTGATTTCCAAGGTCTTCTATAACCACTTTAATAAATTGAACTCCTCGTTTTTCAACTTCAGTTTCAATCTGATTCATAAATTTGTTGCTCCATTCAATCACCACAATTTTATTTGGACCAAGCATCGTATCAAACCCCAACTTTTGCATATCCAGAAAGCTTTCGAGTCGCCAAGGATCAAGATGATAAAGGATTCCGTTAACGTTATGATAGGAAAAAGGGTACTCATTAACAAGAGTATAACTGGGAGAAACTACCTTTTCAGATAAGTGAAGATACTCACCAATACCCTGCGTAAAGGTGGTTTTTCCTGTTCCTAAATCACCAACCAAACCAAACACGAGCCCTTGTTTTCTCATCTGATTCCAGTGTTTAAGAACCAACCGTTTAGCTAGCTCTTTTGTATTATGCTCAGAATTGGAAATAAGTGATTTCGATCTTTCATCCAGATTAAGTTCTCCCTGCCGAACTACCATCGTCTCTACTAAAGTTGTATCAACAACGGTTGATGCCTTATGTTTTGGTAGCTGTCCGGCGTCAATAAGTAAATCGAGCTTTTCTTTTTGTTTTGCAGTTAAGGGTTTTAGAATGTCCTCAAGTGAGTAAGGCTTTTTTTGCCAACTGGCATTGGCAGACGTTGCTGTAATTCCTTTACCATATGCTTTGGCTAAAGCCAGAGCAAACGGATGACTAGAAATTCGGATTCCCAGTGTTCCCATCTCAGATGCAACACCAGGCACTACCACATGTTTAGATTTTGAAACGACTGTCATTGGCCCAGGTAAAAACCGTTTATAAAGGCGATAAGCAGACTCGTTTAACTCTACGTAGCGCTCAGCCATTTTCTTATCAGCTACTAAAACTGAAAGTGGTTTTCCCTCACGCCTACGCTTGTATTGAAAGAGTTTGTTGATAGCTTCTTGGTTTTCAACATCAGCACCAAGTCCATAACAGGTCTCTGTTGGATAAACAACTAAGCCGCCTTTTTGTAGAACCGCTTGGGCTTGGTGCACTACTTGATCACCGTTTTCTTTACTTAATTTGACAATTTTCATAGTAATGACCGTTTATTGACAATTATTGGTTAACGGAATAGAGTAGGAATACATAATTAATACCCTATGAGTCGAATACTTATTATCGACGATGATCCGCAGTTTTGCAATCTTATAAGCCTTAAACTGCAGCAAATCGGTTGTAGTGTTGACATTGCTTATACACCAGAACAGGCTTATACATTACTTCATAAGAGTTCCTTTGACCTCATTATCCATGATATTTTTTTCCCAACCAAAGAACAGGGTCTTAGTTTACTCACCAGACTCCATAATGATGTTCAGCTGAATCTACCCCCAATCGTTTTGATGACATCCATGCCGACTCAGTTTTTCCAACAGGAGAATAACTCCCAACGGTATATTGATATGGTAACAGCGTTTATCAGTAAAAACGAACACCTGGATAACATTATTGCCGGTATCACCAAAATATTACGACAACAAAAACCGGCAAACGCATG
>DCTD01000100.1:0-11540 GCA_002335355.1 Patescibacteria group bacterium UBA1449 | reverse complement strand
GCTTCGTTGACATCGAAGAGGTCAGAGGTTCAAGTCCTCTCAACTCCACAGAGTGTTTTAATCTGCTCGCATTTTCCGTAACTTCATCACCACCAGCGTATTACTCTTTGCATCATCATCAACATTGATGACATTAAACTTTCTTACGAGCAGAATTTTTTTATCCATGGCTATATGGTAGTGTTCAGAATTTTAAACCTCTGTTTTTACTCTAAACAGTACCGTGTGTACCATTTATTATTAGTTAAATAGTAGGTAGGGATCTTAATAAGGTGATGAGAATAAAGTAAGAAAAGTGCAAGAATGATAGTAATAAAAAAAAGCCCTGCATAATACAGGGCTTTTCACTATTTATCCTTACTTTTTAAATGGAGAGTCATCACAGTTGTTGTTTTCAGGTGTACAACCAATCTGAATCCACTCATAAAACAATTCCGGATCACCATTAATTGCCATGATGATTTTATCAACTGTCTTGTTGTGTTTGAGTGTTTCTTCAACTTCTGCTAAAAACTGAGCACTGCCACAACTACTACTTACATTAGGAATCAGGGTTCGGATATCTTTTAGGTTAACATATGCAACCCTGTCTTTAACATCAACTCCAAGTAAGATGTCTTTCGTTTTTTGAGAAAAGAATGATGAAAACCCTTGACTCTTTTCACTTTCAGTTGGCCCTCTAAACAACTGTTGTAAAGAGAATTCAAAAATGTTTGTATTAACAGGAATTGTTCTTTCAACCCCATAGACCACACCACATTCAGCACTGTTAGGATTACGGCGGGGATTACTGAAATAAATCACAGTCTTACTATACCCCTGAGTATCAGTGACCAATTCTTTGACCTTAGTCTCTCCACACGTAACATCATCAATTAGCCACTGATTACCATCTTTCTCAAGCGTAACTAAAAGACTGTTTTCAGAAGTACTATAAACTTCGGTTACCGCAACTGTGGCGATTGAGCCTGAGATTTCAGGATAGGCAACAGTGAATGATTGGGGAATATCCTGAGCACAGAGTATCGGATCATAACCACCCTGAGTAAATGAAGCTAAGAGTGAATCAACCTTTTCCCGAAAGGCTTCAGTTAGATAGTCACTAGTTTTATACGCACCACTTGAGAGCGGTTTTCCCTCATAGCTGGTATACCAACTATAAAAACTTTCAACAACATCTTTTGGAGTTGCTGTTGAAGTTTTTACAATACCATCTTTACCACAGTTTTGAGTTGGTTTCGGAGCTGTTGGGTTACCGTGGCGTACCCATTGTCCATCTTTGCAAAGCCAGGTATCCTCAGAACCTCCGAGAGTAAAGCGGGCAATACCAGCACTACTAACTAAAAGTAAGAGAGCAAGACTAAAATAGATTATTTTTTTCATATAACCTCCAAAAATCTTTATTACAGTTCAAATGATAGATGTCAGAACGTTGAATCAATTTGAATCACCGAGAGTGGGAACTACAACTTTAAACGTTTTTGCATCAACATCAATGATCTCGATCCCTAAAGTTTGTTGGCTCTTTCTGTTTACAGCTCTAACCGCATCATACACTTTTCGCCAACTCACCTTAACCTGACCAAAACTATCTTCTCCAAGCATTTTGTCTAATATCTCATCATATTCCCACCGTTTTTTTGGATTTGAGAATAAGACTTTGCACACCTGATACTGGTTTGATGCATAGGGAATTTTAAGTATTTTACCATAGAAAACTACCTGGCTGACTTCTTTATCAAACTCAATTTGTTGCATCTTGTCTTCATTTTCTTGAAGTAGTGTCGTTTTTACCTCAACACGTACACCACCTTGTTTACTTCCTCTTAACAGAAAAACAACTCCTAATAGTAAAGCTCCAGCAAACAATCCTCCAGCAATAACAGAAAAGAATAGTTGATTCCATACCTCTCCATGAAATTGACGAAGAGACACAGCACTGACAACAGTACCTACAGCCTCACCGGTATCACTTATTACCGGAGATACTGCGACAAGAAATGGTTCGTTTGTCTCACTATCCTGTACTGTTAGTAGCTTAGTAGTAAGCAGGTCACCGACGTAACTACGATCGATATAATTGGGTAAACTACCTGACGATACAAGTGACCGGTTACCCGTCGTTACAATTTCAAAAGCAATCCTTGAGGGGATACTGCGCTCATCAAAAGGATTAAGACTAACTGACTGGTTATCTAGAGTAACTTTACTTAGTAACTGCTCAGCGACTAAACGAAGCTGATAATCAATTTCCTGAAGTGATGCCATCTCTGGTTGATGGTACCCTACAACTACTGATCCCAAAACCTGCTTATTGTGAATAATTGCCCTTGAGTACAAACGCCATTGTTCATTAATGGGAGTAGTAATTGTTTGCGGTATAGTAAACGATGAACTAAAACGGATATCAGAAACGTCAAGAAATCCATGGATTGGTAAACGCCTGGAAATTACAAACCCCTCTTTTGTAATAACATATAAGGGACTGTCTGTAGGTATTTGCTTATCGTTAAAAAGCGCACTACTGTTCCACTGTCCTTCAGTATAGTGAATGTCTTCCAATACTCGGTTATTAACCATTTTTAGCCAAGTACGTAANNACGTAACTGTGAGTATTTTGAATAGTAGCTGTAACCAAAATGGGAACTTAAAAAGAGTAAAGACGTACAGCCTAAAGCAAGGAGTAGTTGGGTTACGTTTATTTGCTGAACTCTACTGGGTATGCTCATGTTTATAAACAATGTATGAGTAGACAAACGAGTACACCGTTATAACGACTACCGGAATAATAAATAACCAAAATGCAATTGCTGGAAAGACCACCCCAAGGAACGTAACCACAGCCAGTATTTTAAACAGTATACTTACCTGTTTATGGGTCTTTTCCCACACACTCTCACTAGAAAGAGTCCAAGGAGTCCGAATACCGATAAACCAGTTTTGTTTAGCCTTACTGATAAGTTCTCCCATAAAGTAAAACAAAACAGCAAAAGCCGGCATAAGCCACTGGCTCATATTCAACTGGTAGCCTAGGTTCCAGAGTAGAACTAACATATAGAGGTAAAAGAGGAAGCCTATAATTACCGTAATAAACCATTGATATGTTTGTTTAAACTGAGCAATATTTTCTCTAAGCGGATCAATAGTGGGAATAATGGTAAAGAGAACAAGTAACCCAAGTGAGAGTAATGGGATCGAAAAGACTCCTAGAGACTTTGGGGAGTAGGCATCAGCCTGTCCTGATATATTCCAGTGAGTAGCAACTAAATCGGGTAACATTGGATAGACATACCAACCGATTAGGAAAGAGAGTAAAATAATGACAAGTGAAATGATAGTAGATTTACTCATAGTACCTACTATTGTAATCCTTGCATCAAACAACTCACAATACATCAATAAAACAATGCGAGACCTCCTGTCTTTCTATTTCTCTTCCTGGCTTCTAAACCAGTAGTAATATACTAAGGGAATAAAGAAGAGCATGATTGTCCCCGAAAAAGTAAGGCCAGCAATGATTGCTCCTCCTAAACCCCGCCATAATGCATTGGAAAGAGTAATTGGAATTAAGCCCAAAATCGCAGTTAAGGAGGTTAAGGCAATGGCTTCTAACCGACCAGCAGAGCCATCAACAATCGATTCTTTGAAATCGATACCAGCATTTCTGTTTTGAACAATTTTATCGACTATCAGAATCGAGTTTTTCACCACAATACCAAACAAGGCCAAAACCCCAACTAAAGCAGGGAATGAAAGCGGAATTTGGAGTAGAGCAAAAATGATAAATACACCAGCAATAGACAAGGGAATAACCAGTAAAACAATCAAGGCTCTTCGAAACGAAGCAAACTGGATAACCATCGTCAAAAGAATCAACACAAATGATAACCCCATGGCTTGGAGAATTGAGTTTACTGATTTTTGGTTTTCTTCGTTCATTCCTCCTGTGGCCCATGAGTAACCAGCAGGCAGGTTAAGTTGAGTATCTACAAATTTTTCTAACTGCTGATTTATGGTAGTTACCGAATACCCCGGAGTCACACTTGCAGTGACAGAGATCGTCCGTTTCCCATCTTCCCGGGTTATTAAAGTCGGATTTGTTTCCAGTCTCAGCTCACCTAAGGTCGCTAGTGATACATCTCCTTTGGGAGTAGGAATTATCAGGGTTTGAATATCTTCAGGCTGCTGTTGGTAAGAATTAGTTCTAATGACGATATCAGTATCCTGATTATCAATTTTCAAAGAATCTACGGTATACCCACTGGCAAAAGTCCTCAACCATAATCCAATTGAATCAACACTCAAACCAGCTTGGGCTACTTTTTGGTTGTCAGGCACAAAAGCAATCTTACTTGTTCCCGGCTTAATTGTTTTATCAACATTCGTCACACCGGCTTGGGACTTTAAATAGGATTGAATCGTATCAGCATAGTTAATCAGTTCAGTTAAATCATCACCAAAAAGTTTTATTTGAATGTCTGCTCCAGCAGGAGGACCACCACTAACTTCAACTACAGACAGGGTTCCTTTTTGATAACCCCCGTAGGTTGAACGAATCTGTTGGGCAATATCCAACGAACTAATATTCCTATCATGGTGTGGTTTTAAAACAAACGTAAATAAGGCTGAGTTTTTACCTCCGTTGCCTCCTCCCATTGCACTATAGTTTCGCCCTAAATCTGCCGTTATATACTCAGCACCATCGATAGTCCGCATCCGTTCAAGCAACTGTAAAGCCTCATTTCTCGTTATTTCCAAATTCGTTCCTGCCGGCAATTCTAAGTTGACATAAATATAGTTGTTGTCAGACTTAGGGAAAAACTCATTTTTTACAAACCCAAGGGGAAGCAAGAGATAAGAAAAGAGAGAAAAGATGATTACCATTGCCACTACTTTTCTTCGAGCTGAGCTGGAAGATAGAATCCGGGAGATAATCCGTTTATAAAATCTGCTAATCGTTTCAAAGTTGATTATTCCCTCATCGAGTATCCGAGTTATCCGTTCAAGTACCCGGTTACTTCCAGTTCCAGAAGTTCGTGCTTGTTTCACTAACTCATAACGAGCCTTGATGGCAACAAACCAGAAAAGGATGAGTGCCCCTAAAGCAAGGGGGAAGATTGAATTTCTTGGAGTGATTGCTAAAAAGATCCCAAAAACGGTGACAAATAGAGCTATCCGTAAAAGGATAAGCACTCGTTTAGGAACTGAAGGTTTTAAGATAATGATAATAAAGGGTAGAGTAACTAACATGGCAATAAATAATGATGCCAATAAAGCACTTGAGACAACGATAGGAATTGGTTTAATAAACTCACCAATTATTCCTGAAGACAGCAATAGTGGAATAAACGCCCAGACAGTCGTTATTGTTGTGGTTAAAATGGGGACTAAGAAATCTTTCCAAACTAATAGTCCAGTTTGAAGTGGCGTAAACTTGCCCGTACGGTAGTAGGCAGTCATGGCAGAAATAACCACAATGGTGTCATCAATGAGCAATCCCAAAGCGAGCAATAGTGAGAATAAGGCAATAAAACAGATCGCAATTCCAGCGATATTCATAACAGTAAATGTCACTAAGAACGAAAGAGGTGTGGCCAGTGAAGCAACAACTGCCTGACGGGTTCCAAGGAATATAAATAGGGAAATAAAAATAAGACTAACGGTCAGCCAAAAATCACGGGATAATTCATGAAACATGTCATCAATTTCATGAGAAAAATTGATAACGTTATAGACAGAAAACGTATTGTGATACTGNNTTTCACTATCAAAAAATGCTTTATCAATACTAGTTGTTCCGGCTTTATAGACGTAAAACGTCACTGATCGTTGAGCTGAAGTTTTGCTATCAGCATAAAATGACTGGTACTGATCCGGTTTAGACCGCTGTGAAACTTCCGCAATTTCACCCAAGCTAAAAACAGTGTTGTTGATTGCTATCCGGACTTTTCGGATATCATCGATGTTCGTAACTTGTTGGTTAATGGAAAGAGTAAATGTTGACGTATCAGTTGAAACACTGCCTGCAGGATAGGATCCAAGTGCAGCTTTAACAGATTGAGAAACTGCCAGTGGATTAAGCTTATAGGTAGCAATACTTTCAGGTTTAATAACAACTTGGATTTCTTCTTCTTCAAGTCCAGAAATATCTACCGTATCAACAGTGGGTAGTTCTTTAACCTTATCCTTAAGCAACTGGGCAAATCGCATCAAACTTGCAGTGTCTCCATTCCCAGTAACTTGAAAAACCCATATCGGTTGGTTTTGAAAATCCAGTTTATTTACTTTTGGCGCTTGAGCATCAGTGGGCAATGTTGTTACCGAGTCAACAGCTGATTGGACATCTGTTCGCGCTTTATCGGGATCAACCCCAGTTTCAAACTCTAAAGAAATCACAGAAACAGAATCACGTGATGAAGAAGTAATTGTGGTTACATCTGGTACACTTGCCAACGATTCTTCAATGGGTACTGTTACCAGTGACTCCACATCACTGGGATTGGCTCCAGGAATGACCGTTGAAACAATAACTATGGGAATCTTAATCTCTGGATTTAATACCCGAGGTAAGTTAAGAAAACTCACAACCCCCACAACAACCGTTAAAAAGACCAACAAGAAAACAAGCCGTGGATTAGCTAAATAAGCAGCAATCCAGCTCTTTTCAAGTTTTGGATCAAACTTCAACTGATTCAAATAAGAAGACTGCGTTACCATGGCTTTAAATAGTTACTGAGTTGTTATTGTTTCACCAGCAATGACATTCCGGTTTAAAATCACCTGATCACCATTACGCAAACCCTCTGTTACTTCAACAAATCCCCCATAGACAACTCCAAGTGTTACTTTTCTACTGGCTGCTTTCCCATCTTCAACTACATAAAGATATGCACCATCCTGAGTTTGAACAACGGCATCAAGCGGGACAAACGGAACAAGGGCTCCAGTTTCCGGATAGCCAACAGGGACACTGACAGAAATATAACTTCCGTCAGTTAATTGATCACAGTACTGATTAGGAATACTATACATAACTGAATAAAGCTGTCCATCTGTTGCTTCAGTCGAAATATAGGATGGTACAGAGTCATAGGTACTGTTTCCAATATGCAACTGACTGGATTCGTAGCGAGAGATCGTTTTTGCAAACTGCTCAGATACTCTGATAACCGCTGTATTGTTTTGAGCTGTGCCGGAAACCAAAGCAATCGGCATTCCAGGAGCGATAGCTTGGCCAACACGGACATAGATCCTCTCAACCGTGCCACTAAAGGGCATTGACGGGTAAAGTAAGCTTTCATTGATTTGAGCAACTCGTACATTAAGCAAGGCAATCTCTTTACCCAAGTCTAAGCCTCTTTCCTGAAGATCTAACTGTTTTAAGGAAATATCTTTTTGCAGGGTGCTTAATTGAGTGGGAGAATTATCAGTATCAACCTGATACTCTGCACTCCGGACTGCTGATTTGAGTTGGTTAACTGCCGCTAAGAGTTGCCCTTTTGACTGTTGCAAAGTTCTTAACTGGGCAGCATCGGTGGCAACAGCAGGACTACTTATGAGTGCGTCAATTGATGCAAGAAGATCTTCGTTAAATGCAAGTTGATCACGCGTTTCATTAAGAGCTTGTTCTGAGATTTTCCGTAGCTCTTCGGTATTTTCCTGACTCTTGTTAGCTATCTCCCGCTGTTTGCTGATTAAATCTTTTTGGAGATCATAGTTATTCGTTGTGTTTTCATATTGTTTCTGAGCAATCTGTCGTTGCAAACTAAAAATATTACCTCCCTGGTAATTAGTTGACATCCCCAATAGCGTAGTTCCCGCTTTAAGTTCCTCACCCTCCCAGTGATACACCTGTTGTACCACTCCAGCAGATTGGGCTGTAATAGTGACTACCCCAGCTTTTTCTACTTTTGCTTGCAGATTGACTCGTGGAGCACTACCAATCTGATAAGTATCAACATGCTTTTGATTTACCTGTGCTTTTTGTTCAGCTTGCGGCCGGTTGAGAATATTTGCCACAATAATGAGTAAAAGCAACACTACTAACGTGGCAATAAAACTTGTAAACGGTTTTCGTTCAATAAATCTTATAACGTTTCTAATGAGTAGTATGTTTTTTACTAAATTTATCCGTTCTTTTATATTTATCATATGTGTAGTTTATGTGTAACCTTATAAACAAAATGCACATTGTACATTAGCCCATAGTATTGTGCAATACGAAGTAAGTACTGTTATATAAGAGAATAACTTAAATCCGTAAGAAACAAAGTGTTGAAGCTGATTAAATGAAGCTGTTAATTAGCCGTTCAATATGTACTGTTTCAATCTGTTGACCCAACAATGGAACCTGTTGCAACTGAGGAAAATGTTCATGATATGCTGGTCTTTCAGACTTATACAAAACTCCAGTGACAAGTGAGTCAGGTGCCTCATCAACTTTTTCAAAAGCCTCTTTTTCACTTAAACCATCAAATGTCGGCAGTTTCTTAACTCGCTCCAGATACCATTGCACAGACATGTCTTTATTAAAAGTAGGGCAAGGCTGCAATACTTCAACCAATGAAAACCCTTTGTGTTGCATCGCTTGTGTAATAAGTTCAGTTAGATAGGGAATATCGGCTCCAAAACCTCGGGCAACAAACCCGGCATCATGGATTATGGCTGATTTTAGAGGTTGAAAGGGTACTTCAACAACTCCATGAGGTGTTGATTTTGTTTTTTTACCCTTAGCAGCCAGTGGTGATTTCTGACCAGTGGTAAGACTGTATAAACTATTGTTATGAACTATGGCAGTAATGTTAACATTAGCTCTGCAGGCTGTGATAAAGTGTTCAACACCCTCTCCGTAGATCCCTCCATCACCACCAATAGCAACTATTGGAAACTGGTGGTTGGCAATCGAAACACCCATGGCAACCGAGATAACCCTGCCATGAAGTGTGTGAATCCCATATGTATGGACAAAGTCAGCCATGTTTCCTGAACACCCAACGTCATACAACAAACAAACATCATCTTTACTAAGATTTTGTTTAAGTAAAGCATTCTTTAAGGCTCCCCAAATACCAAAGTTACCACACCCAGGACACCAGGAAGGTTTTATTCGTGAATTATAGTCATTAAGTGTTAACATACAGTGCTTTCTTCATGAAGAACTTGTTTTAAACATCTCCAACATGTTATGGAGGAGATCCTGAAACACGTTCAGGATGACGAAATAAACTAGAGTTCTTTCTGTATCCACTCCACAATTTCTTCCGGATAAAATGGCCGACCGTCATATTTCCGTAACGTATTATCAATTAAGATTCCTGTCTGCTCACGGATGAGTCCATGTAGTTGACCCCAAGCATTACCTTCCAAACAAAATACTTTCTCGCTTTGTTTAATTAAACTCATTAAAAACTCAGTTGGAAATGGCCAAACATAGTTGAGATGAATGTAACGCACGTTATCTAAAACCTTTAAAGCCTCAAGCATTGGGCCAAGGGTACTGCCAAAACCAATAACGGTATTCTTTGCCTCTTGGTCACCAAAAACTGGCGGGTTCCACAGTTCAGTTTGAAAGGATATATGTTTTTTAAGCCGTTTATCCATCATAACTTTACGAACAGCAGCTTCTTCAGTTACAAAACCATCAACATCATGTTCATAACTGTTAGCAATAAGTGAGCCACCATGCTTTTGTCCTAAATAAGGTCGAGGGGATACACCGCTTGCAGTAAGGGCGTAACGTTGATAGTTATCNNAACGAAACCAAACCGCTGGTTATTCGAGGTTGATTCAAAGGGTTTACCGCTTTTGTAACTTTCACTAATAACTTTGTCTGACAACAATAACGCTGGAAGCTGATATTTCTCTGACAACTCAAAGGCGATTTTGGTTAATTCAAACGCTTCAAACGCATATCCCGGTGTAAGTACTAAACGCGGAAATTCATCCTGGGAAGCATGGATAGCAAAACGGATATCAGCTTGACCTGTCCATGTTGGTAAGCCGGTAGCGGGACCGGGTCGCATTGACAGTAAGATAACAACAGGCACCTCGGCAATCCCAGCCATTCCCACTCCCTCAACCATAAGAGCAAAACCCCCTCCTGATGTTGAGGTCATCGCACGAATACCAGCGGCTGAAGCACCAATAACCGTGTTAATTGCAGCAATCTCATTTTCAGAATGATTGACAATATAGCCATATTCCTGGGCATAATCGGCTAAAAAGTGAATAATGGATGAGGCCGGTGTCATGGGATAGCCGGCAAAGTATTTCATTCCTGCTGCAATAGCTCCAAGCCCTATGGCTTCATTTCCAAGAATAACAATTTGTTCTTCTTTTTGAGGTAGTTCTAAACTCAACTTCAATTCACGAAAGTGTTCTAAAATATAGTTTTCTCCCGCTTTAACCGCTGCTTGGTTTGATGAAATGACCGTTTCTCCTTTGTTTTTAAATACGTCACTTAACAGAGTTAACAAAACGTCAATCGGTAGGTTACACAACTGTAATGTCGCTCCTAAGGCCACCATATTTGCCATAATTGGCGATCCACCTGACTCAGTAGCTAGTTGTTTTAACGGTACACTAACGAGGTGTCCTACAGTGTTTATAGTCTTTGAGGTGCTATTAGTAATGACTAATGAGTTTTCGTGCAGGTCATCCTGATGCAGTGATACCGTTTCTTCATTGAAAGCAACAAGGATATCAACTTGCTGGTGTTGGGAATTAGCTGCTTTAGTATCAGCAAACACTTGAAATGTGTTGTGCCCGCCACGAATAAGTGAGGGATATTCATCATACCCAAAAATCTTATACCCTAAACGGGAAAATGCTTTACTCAAAAGTAACCCAGTAGTCTTTATCCCTTCTCCCGCCATCCCACCGATTTTGATATTTACAGAAGTTGGCATAGTAAGGTGATTATAGAAAAATGTGGCAATTTAGCAATCGCAAACTAGAGTTTTTGTAATTGTTCAAGTGAGTCAGGTAGGTGATCTATCCCTCCAAACTCAGGAATACTCACTGACTTAACTCTTTTTTTAATCTCTGGTTTAATATGCGTATAGGTCATCTCACTAATCCCTCCAATACTTACACAGTCATCTTCAATCAGTATATCTGGCTGAATTCTTTCTGCGATGTCTTTATAGTGTTCTCCTTTATGACTATAAAGAAGTAATCCATCTGGGAAATTATGTTTTTGTAATACTGTGTTAATTGTTTGTGCATCAGTTTCATTGTCCCTGGCAGTTAGATAGTAGATTTCAGCACCCTGGTCTTTCCAATGGTTGACTTTTTCAACTGCTCTCCCAATCGGAACATATGATTTCCAGTCAAGTAAAGTTTGATCAGTACCTGTTCGAGACTGCTCAGCGATTTCCTCTCTTGTGTGACCCAGTCCATTTTTATGCATGATAACGGTACCTTCAGTAAAGATAAGCATCTTCATATACACTATTATAAACGGTTCATATTATCTATAGATAATTTACTTTAATTTTCACGCTAAGTTTTTTACCTTTACTACTGGCCATTTGTTTACT
>DCTD01000097.1:217-10926 GCA_002335355.1 Patescibacteria group bacterium UBA1449 | reverse complement strand
CTGCTGAAAAATATGAAGAGGTGTTCCAGGCCTATGAGAAATATAATCAGCTTAAGTTAGAAGAAAATGTGTTAGATTTCGGGGATTTGATTAGTTGGACGTTACGGTTATTTCGGCAGCGGCCAGCGATCCTTAAAAAGTACCGGCAACAGTTTAAACATATCTTAGTTGATGAGTTTCAGGATACTAATTACGCCCAGCTACAACTAATCAAACTATTAGCGCCTCCAGAAGACAATCCAAATTTAACCGTAGTTGGGGATGATGACCAGGCAATTTATGCCTTTAGGGGTTCTTCTGTGCACAACATTTTAGATTTCAAAAAACACTATCCTAAGGCTAAAGAAGTCGTTCTAACAGTCAACTACCGAAGTGGCCAACCGATTCTTGATGCTGCCTATAACACGATAACTAAAAATAACCCTGATCGACTGGAAGCGATGCTTGATATCGATAAACACTTACAAGCTGCCAGGGATGGACAACTCCCCGAACCGCTGATCGTTGAAGTGGATACAGTTGAAGCTGAAAGCGATTTTGTTGTTGAAAAGATTATGGAGTTACTCTCGGGTAACTACACCTATAAAGATTTTGCCGTTCTTGCTCGGGCTAATGCCCATCTTAGTCCGTTTGTGGCTGCTCTACGGCGTGCAGGTTTACCCTATCAGTTAATCGGTAACCGAGGCCTGTTTGATCAGGATGAAGTGAGAGATTTACTCTTTTTTCTGCGGGTAGCTGCCAATCCGTATGATGCTACCAACTTGTTTTACTTTTTACACACAGAAGCCCTAGGAATTGAATCAAGTGAGATACTTCAACTTTTAAATAACGCCAAAGCACATAGCACCTCGTTATGGAATGTCATTGTAGAAAAGTCTCAAACTGATAAACGGTTTAAAGCTATTGTTGAGTACATTGCCCACGCTCAAGATAATGATACCAAGCGATCGGTCACAGAAATATTCCATCAGTTTATTCAAAAGAGTGGCTATGTGACTCCCCTTATTAAAACTGAAACTCTGGAAAATCAGCTCAAACTGAAAAACATCAACCTATTTTTTAATAAAGTCAAAGAATTTGATGCTGAAAACCCTAAAGCCAGTATTGCTGAGGCTGTTGAGTATTTTGATCTACTGCTTGAAGCAGGTGAAAACCCAGCCCAAGCAGAGATTGAAGATGTTGACACTATCAGCTTATTGACCGTTCATGCCTCAAAGGGGCTCGAGTGGCCGATTGTGTTTCTAGTCAATATGGTGGCTGACCGGTTTCCGAGTCGTGAGAGAGGCGATGTTATCGAGTTACCTCAACAGTTTATCAAACAAAGCTTACCAAAAGGAGATGCTCATATTCAGGAAGAACGGAGATTGTTTTACGTGGCAGTTACCCGTGCCCGTGACTATCTCTTTGCAGTTTATGGTAAGAATTATGGAGGCTCACGGACGAAACGACCCTCAGGGTTTTTATCAGAATTAGGGGTTAAAACGGAAACCTGGAAACCACAGGCCAGTCAGCTCTCTTGGTTAACCGAGATAACTACTGTGCCAACACAAAAACCACGCACAGTAATTGATGGGAACGTTAACTTAACCCATGTTTCTTACTCACAAATAAACACCTATCTTAATTGTCCATTGCAGTACAAGTATCAGTATGTACTACAGGTTCCGACCAAACCTCATCACTCATTTACCTTTGGTAGCACCATCCACTCAACCTTACAGAAATTCCATACCTATGAGCTACATGGTCAAACACCTGATTTATCAGTTTTACTCCATATTTATGAACGGGAGTTCCAACCGCTAGGATATGAATCCCAGCAACACCGCTTAACTCGGTTTGAAGAGGGAAAAGTGGCTATAACTCGTTACTACAGCAACTACAAAAGTCATTTTCCGGGGAAACCTCAAGTGTTGGAGAAAAACTTTAAAATCCAGATTGCCGGTATTCCTCTGTATGGTCGGATTGACCGGGTTGATCGTAACGGCCATGGTTTGGAGCTGATTGATTATAAAACAGGAGCTAAGAAAGACCAAAAAACGGTGGATAAAGATGAACAGTTAACCATTTATGCCATGGCTTCTCAGGCTTTGTTTGGGGCTATTCCTGATTCCTTAGCTCTCTACTTTTTTGATGATGGCGTGAAAGTTTCAACAGTACGATCTCAAGAACAAATTGAAACTAAAAAAGAAGATATAACCAAAGTAGTTGTAGCGATTAAACAGAGCAAATTTGAAGCTAATCCTGGTTTTCCCTGCCAGTTTTGTGCCTATAACCGTATTTGCCCTTTTGCTGTCAAGACTAGTTAGTGATCAACAAAATCCCTCTTTAAACCGAGTGAAGCCTTTCCAGCCCTGATTGAGTTTGGGGTAACGCTCATCCCAGACACCCTCAAAATCAAAAACCTGTAACTTGCGTCGTTTACTTTCGAGTAATGCTTCCCACGTACACAACGTTGGAGCAAATAAATGTTTACCTTCTTTAGTCGAAGCGTTATGCCAGTAAAAGGCCATGTTTTTTGACGTAAGAATGAGACATACCGCTAACACAGAAGATTCTGATTTGCCGTGTTGGTAGACAGGGTGACGTTTAGATGTGAGCGATTGCTGGACAAACACAAAAAAACAGTTTGAGCNNGGGTATTGGGTTTATTGTGTGACCAGAGATCATAAAATACTCTTAGTTGTTGATGTGACGCACTATCCCCCGAGATGATTGTAGTGGTTAGGGCGTGTTTTTGTGCCAACTTAAGGTTATACCGTGTCTTGGGTTTCAGTTGAGATAGAAGTTGGGTTTGGTTTTTTTCTAAATCAAGCCAAAGTGTTTTTGTCGGTGTTACTGGCGAAGAGTTGTTGGGTAAGACGGTAAAGAAGACAGAATTTTGCTTTCTTTCGAACTGAAAGGGTTCTTGCTTAAAGACTACCGTTTTATACTGTTTTTGCACTTCTTGCACATCGATATCCGATAGGGTTTTGGGAAAACGTAACACCTTGGCAACCGAGAAAGGTAGGAACGGCAACTTTTTTATATACACGGTTGCTGATTGTACGGTTACAGTTTTCCACCCTAATGACTGCATGTAGGTTGCGTAGTAGGGAGTCTGACGGATATCGGTTAAGGCTTGAGGCATGAATTAACGGGCAATACTTTTCTTTACCGTTTTAAGGAACGTATCGATTTCACGACGTCTTATTCTAAACTCATCTTGTGGGGAATGAGTATCGAGGAGATCTCTGGCTTTAAGGGCTGAAGCAGTAGCCTTTTCTGTTTGTCCAAGCTGATTTTGAACTTGGGCTAAATTGAAGTAAGCGGTGGACAGGAAAAAAAAGTTTTCACTTTCCTCAATCTCACTAATGCCTTGGCTAATAAGCATTTCTCCTTTATCGGGATTGTGCACTGCTGCTTCAACAAGTCCCAGTTTTACTCGGGAAATGCCAAGATGGTCAGGAAGATCAGATGAGGATAAAAGATCGATACTTTGTTTAAGCAAGTCTTTTGCCTGTTCAAATTCTTCCAAAGCGTAGGCAATTAGACCACGGTCACGTAAAACCATACCAACACTTTCCATGTCTTCTAAGGTTCTAAACTCATCTTCGGCGGTTTGTAAGGCAGCTTCAGCTTCCTCATACTGGTCATCTTGGTAAAAAGCAACACCAATCATGTGTACACACTCAGCTGCCAACCAGGCTTCACTACTTCCTAAGGCAAGATTGCGGATTTTCTGGTAAGCTTCAACGGCTTCATGTAAACATCCGTTATCGCGGTTTCTTTGAGCTTGGAGATAGATTTCTTGTAAGTCCATAAACCTGTATGACGTTACTTATACCTTTAGTTTCTTAGCTAATTTTTCCCACTGTTGTTTTCGCAGTTTTAAGTCAGGATTTGCATCGATAATCTCTTTCGCTTTTTGAAGATGTTCCTCAACATGAGGGTTGTCTTTAGGTAAAATGCTGGCGTACCGCAGATGAGCTCCTGAAAGCCAGACATCCTTTTCATATTGCTTTTCATCAGCCTGTTCAAGTTCTGTGATGGCTTGTTCTAGACGATTTCGAGCTGAAGTATCACCAGCTTCGAGCTCAACGGCTGCTAAATGGGCTTTCATGTCGGCAATGACTGCCGGCCGGTTATGCTGTTGTGGAGGGTTTTGTTCCATAGCCTTTATGGCTGCTTTGTAGGCATTGATGGCGTTGGTAAACTGTCCTAATTCTTCGTAGGCTTTACCAGCGTTAAACAAGGGAATAGCAGCTCTGTCGGGTTGGTCTCCTTTTGAAACGATATCAACACCAGCTAAGGCACTATGAACGGCAATAATTAAGTAGTTCTGATCATTAGTCTGATAGAAAAGATGCCGGTATGTTAAAAATTGCGATGCTAAAGCTTCAGCTATTCCACCAGGATTACCTTCTTGCTGAAAACCAACGATTGCTTGGACAAGCAGTTCTAAGGCTTCAACAAAGTTTCCGTCTTCTCTGGCTTGATTGGCTTGTTTGAGGAATTCTTGTGCTTTTGTCATACTAAGTATGGTAGTGAATTAACTTTATAATGCTGTAAGGGAATTGTAATAAATAATGAAGATTTTTCAATCAAATTGGTAAAACTGTCCTAAACTTAAGTAACTTCCAGCGCATAAAATCAGCAAACCCATACAATTGGTATTTTAAAGGATCAATAACGTAATCATAGGTACCAATAAATTCCATCAGCGTTGGTTCGTAACCCTCTTTAAACCGGTGAAATCCCATCCAAGGATCGTTAGGATTAGGATTGGGGCCAAGACTGCCCCACATATCAAAAGTTATACAATGATGCTCTTTGCCAAACTTGATAACTTCCCACATCATGAGATTGCTGGCCATCACTTGGCGATCTTTTGATGAAGATGCGCCATACGGATAGTAGAGGACGTTATTAAACGTAAACACGATCCAAGTGGCTAAAGTTTCCTGTTTTAAACTGGCTTTCAGTAAATGGGCCATACCTATTGGATGGAGTGTTTCCCACATTTTCCGATGGTAGTCACGGGTATGGGCATAAAAGCCTTGACGTTTCGTTGTCTCTTCAAAAGTTAAATGTAGATAGTCTTCGAAAGCATTTGAAGAATCATCTTTGCTGACAACAACACCTTTACGTTGAGCAAGCCGAACATTATAACGGGTTTTTTGTTTACATTGAGTCAATAGCTGTTCTTCTGATTTGGTTAAGTCGAGCATGAAACTATATTTGGTAAAGAGCGGTTTTCCCAGGACACAGCCAGCAGATAAGAGATGTTTTCTTGCGGTTTCAAGCGCTGTTTCATTCTGACTTTCTGCTGGTTGGTACACATGCGGTTCAAACTTAAAAAAGATGACCTTTTCTTTTCTACCTAGTTCATTAAGAAAAGCAAACAGCTCTGGAGTAGGCAAAAGGCTTTTTGGCACATACCCAATCTTGAAAGGAAGTTTTGGTAATGGATGAAGGGTTATTTGCCAGCCTGCGGTGAGTTTCTTATCATCAAACAAACCCAAACGAATCGCTTCCACTCCCGTTTTTTGACGGAATTCACCCCATTCCCATGACTGTAAGGGGTGAGGGACAATCTGGTTAAAGACTTTCTTTTCAGACGGAGAAAGTATACGTATCGACATAGTTCTCTGCTTAGGTAAGTGTTACAATGTGACTATTCTTACTGCTTAATTTACTGACTATTTATACCACAAAACTCATGACAATAATAAGCCACAATAGCATAACTGCCCTACAAAAATGTAAACGGCGGTTGCTCCAGCATGTATGGGTGAGCCGGATACTGCTTGCTGTTGGGTTCATTATCTTTTTTCTTGGCATTGGTGTTATTTTTGCCCGTCCAGTGAAATACTTGGTTGATCGGGTACTTATTGGACCCCGAATGGTCTCGACATTTTTTTCTGATCCGTTATACACCTTACCCTCCTATGGAGGCAGAACCAATATCTTGTTCGTTGGTATGGGTGGAGGGAGCCATGATGGTGCTTTGCTGACTGACACTATGATCTTTATTTCCATGGATCTCAAACATACCGAAGTAAACATGCTCTCAATTCCGAGAGATATTTGGGTGCCATCGTTATCGGCTAAGATTAACGCAGCCTATATGCTTGGTGAAGAAAAAAGCCCAGGTGGTGGGTATCCGGTAATGGAGGATGCAGTATATGAAATTGTGGGACAACCCATTCACTACGTGGTAAGTCTTGATTTTTATGGCTTTGTCCATCTCATTGACTTATTAGGAGGCGTTGATATTACCGTTGACCGTGAGTTTACTGATACTCAGTATCCAATTGCCGGTAAAGAAATTGATGAGTGTAACGGGGATCCGTTATATCGCTGCAGATACGAAACTATTACCTTTAAACCCGGTTTACAACATATGGATGGGGCAACTGCTCTAAAATTTTCTCGATCCCGTCATGCTCAAGGTGATGAGGGTACTGATTTTGCCCGGTCAGTAAGACAACAGAAAGTGATCCAAGCGATTAAAGATTCCCTGATCTCCTCTCAGGTTTTGCTTAACCCCAAAAAGCTGATGGATCTAAAGAACTTAGGTTCAAAATATGTTAAGTTAGACAGGGAAATGACTGACCAGGAGTATGCAGCCTTTGCCGGTTTTGGGGTTTCCTTTTGGCGACAAGGAAAAGAGATCGAAGTTATGACACTAGATACGGGTAGTGAAGACAACCCAGGTTTTCTCGTTAATCCATCAATAGAAAAATACGACCAATGGGTACTGGAGCCTCGGGCAGGTACCTGGGCAGAGTTTCAGGCATATTTTAGGCAACAGTTAACATCGTATTAGTGATAACAATGGTTAGTGGTTAACTTTGTAAATATTCCCAAAAGGAGATGAGTAGACAAGTGGATAACGGAGCTTAAAGTAGTAATCAGTACTGCCAAACTCTTCCTCTGTTTTCTTGTCAACAACCACGTAGGTAATACCATACTTTTTCAGAAGCGTTGGAGCTTCCGGTAATCCCTGATAGATTTTTTTGATATCAGCTTCTTTTTGAGCATACTTAATACCATGTGACCAAAGCCAGCCCGGGTAACCCATGACAATCCGCCTGCCTGCTGCTACTGGTACCCAGTTTAAGTGATTGGTTGAGGTTAATACTAAATCATTTGAGG
Source organism: Patescibacteria group bacterium UBA1449 (assembly GCA_002335355.1). Lineage (GTDB taxonomy): Bacteria > Patescibacteriota > Microgenomatia > UBA1400 > UBA1449 > UBA1449. The sequence continues at coordinate 3,786 of DCTD01000097.1, read as the reverse complement.
TTGTCTGCTGCCGAAACTCAGCTGCCAGCTTCAGTTCTTCATTACTGACCATGACGAATGATTCTTTGCTGGTATTAAGTACTCGCATGAGGTCCAGCCCTCCAGAAGTGGTTAAAATAATAAACAGCAAAAATGTAAGAATTTTTCCAAAATGCCGCTGCCAAACTTTGAGCAATAACCCAGCTACTGGGAAAGAAAAAACTAAGTAAACCCATAGGAAGAGTTTGGCATTATCCCATGATGAGGGTTGAAAAATAAATAAATTAGCAAGAAAAAAAAGGAAGATAAATCCACCAATAAAGACTTGATCTTTATACTCTTTGACCGTTGCTTTAAACCCGACTATAAACAATGGTAAAAACAACCCCCAGTTTTTAAACCAGAACCACCAAGCCGGTTGATCCAACTCCTGTTTATTTGCCAGCCAGCCTGGATACCATTTCACATACTGGCTAAACTCGGGTCCGCCTAAGTAATAAAAGAATGGTAAGGCAGTTAGGGCAGTGCCAAAGGCATAACTAAACCAATGTCGCCAAGATGAGCGACTCCAGACAAACAGCCAAGCAGAAATTAGAAACAGCATAATCAATGTGTGATTGTGCATATAGGCAATTAATCCGGTACTTAGCCCAAGCAGAAACATTTTGGCTGGCGTCGTTTTTGAGAATGAATGTTTGAAATGGTAGTAAAGATAGGTCAGGATAAAAACTCCAACGGTCATGCCCAGTAAAAATGCCCGTTGAGGAACTAAGTGGGCAAGCAGAGTCGTAGTCCAGTAGTAGCCGATATCTTTCATATGGGTATATTCGTGTAGTGGGTAGAGAATCCGCTGCCAGGAAGAATCTTGTTGCAGATCTGAAAAAAAGTACATAAATCCCAGTCCCCCACTAGTAAGAAAGAGAGTAATTGCCAACAGGGTTTGTTTGGCTGATTGGGTTAGTGTTTTTCCAAAGTAATACAAACCAAATAGTAAGATAAAAGATAAAAGAAGCGAGGGAACAATAAAAGCTTCAACTAAAGGAACACCTAGTCTCATCAGTAATCCAGATAGTAAGTTAATGACAAAAGGATAGGATAAGGGAATACCTGAATAGATGGGATGGTTTTGGAAAACTTCAAAGATTGGTTGGGAGTAAAAAGCATTGGCTTGGGTGATGTGCATTGCCCAGTCTGCCCAAACGTTTCGCCAACCAGCTACAAGGTCGCCGGAGCTAGAAATGTACAGCATCTTAGGCCAAAAAACCACGAAATACAGTCCCCATGTGACGTACAGGAGCAGTAACGGTTTAGCGTTCTTAGAAACGAATTGAATTATCCTTAGCTTTGAACCTTTTAGTTTCAAATGACAACTACCAAATGACAAAACTCAATCAGTGCTTCACACATCTTACGTTAGATAAGAGTTTTGCCATTTGTTATTATTTCCATGACTGTAACCATTGGAACCTTGAAACCTCATCTTTTGGTATTGGTATACCAGTCCAGTAAGGGTAGAAGAACCAAAAAACAAGGAAGGTAGCAATTAAGAAAATGGCAGGCAGGTACTTAAGGTGTCTATGCAATCGAGAAACAGAGTCTAAAGCATAGGCTAAGATGATGGTTAAAAAGGGGATGGCAGGCGTGTAGTGGTACAAAAACATGATCCGAGGCGAAAATGTCCAGGGTACCCAGAAACTGGCATAAGCCAGTAACAAATACCAGAGCTTCCGGCTTTTAGTAGTGATTGCCTGATAAAGAGTGAAGAAGACTGCTCCCAAACCGCCCCAGAAAATTAGCGGATTGCCAAGGGCATAGATGTTGCTGACGGTGTTTTTTCCGTATTCAACCCAGAACCACACTGGCCGGTACAGAATAGGCCAGCTTAAGGCTGGAGACTGGTAAGGGTGGGTTGCATTTAATCCAGTATGGTACCAGTACATTTGCTGTTGAAGATGCCAGAACTTTTCGAAACCATAGTTGATAATTAGTGGACTGTAGCTTAATAGATAGACAGCGGCACCAATAGTCAGATAAAAAAGCAGAACACCGGCAATATGAAGCAGATTTTTACCTATTAAAACCATTCTTTTTTTCCAAGGGAAGTAAGTGAGTAAGACTAAACCAATAAAACCTAAGGTGTAGACAGCTGTCCATTTTGTTGAAACAGCTGCCCCAAAGAAAAGGGCAGACACTAAATAGTTTTGCCTCAGTAAAAAATAGATAGTTGAAACAAGAAAGGTAGCTAAAATGGTATCGGCTAAACCTGTCCGTGAAAGGACTAGCAACAAACCATCAAGAGCTGAAAACGCGGCAGCAAAAAGCCAGATAGCTGGTCTTTTTGGAAACAAGAGTTTAGCCAGTTGAAAGACCATAAAGGTTAACACTACACCTGCCAGCATTGGGGCTACCCGACGGGAAAATGAAGAGACTTCTAACAGATAGATAGGGAGAGTCATGACATGACGGCCCATCGGAGGATGTGACCAGTCATAAGCAAAACCTTTAGGTGTAGGGTAGTCCCAGACCCAGGCTTTGATGTTGCCTTTGACATATTCTTCAGCCGTAAAACCAACGTAAACCTCATCAAAGACATACGTGTTAGGGTGATACAAATGCCAAGATTTGGTGATAACCGCAAAAAAGAGAATAGCAAACAGTAAAATACTGATGTAGTTTGGCTTAATGTATTTGGTGAAAAGTTTTTGTATTTTCGTTGTAAAGGTCGTGTTATTCATGACGTTCATTATATTTGATTGTTGGTGATTTGTTAAGAAAATGGGGAGGTAAGATTCAATAATCCGTATAGCGTTAAATTGGATTGATAATTATTAAATATGCCTACTCTTCTTTACGTCAGCCCATACAGACAAACGTAGCGCTGTTTGATACGGGATCTTTGGAGGTATAAGAGAATAGTAACCTAAGACTGTCCAATAAAGGCAAAAGATCCAGGGTCAATTCCGGGATGACAGAAAGAAAAATGAGGAAATGCTGAAACAATTCTGCGTTGCAGAACAGCATGACGAGGATGAGGTGGGATGAATGGCAAAGATAAAGCAACTGAAAAAACGGTGTATTCTCCGTTGGGTATCTAAAGCAGGAGGCCAAGGGCTACCAGAATGATACCGCCAATGGTAAAGAGGACAGTTGGTGGTACGCCACCAGCTCGTGGTAGTTCAGGTGCTTTAGGAGCTTCCTGAGTTGGACAGCTACAGTTTGTCTTGGTGGGGCAGCTGGGGTTAACACAACGTTTAGTACCATTTATGTCTTTACATTCCCGGTTGTCAGCACAGTCACTATTACTTTCACAACGGTCATAACAGCCAGCTTTAGTTGGTCCACCTCGACCGACACATTCACCATTCTTACAATCCTGTGAAGAATTACATTGGGTTTGGCTTACCCAACTTTTTCTATCATCACTACAAACCTGAGGCGTTTTCCCATCGCAGCGTTTTTGACCTTTATCGCAGACATAGTTCTTACATGAACCATTCTCGCAATACTGTGAAGAGGTACATGCTGTCTGATTGACCCAAACACCATTAACGCATTTTTGTGGGGTATTACCATCACAACGGAGGCTATCG
>DCTD01000097.1:0-161 GCA_002335355.1 Patescibacteria group bacterium UBA1449 | reverse complement strand
CCAGGTTAGTCCATCAGTGTTACAAACTTGATAGGCTTGATTGTTTACACATTTTTTCGCTCCCGGTGTACAAACATTAGCTAGAGCGAAGGTAACTGTACATGATCGAGCAGGTGCTTGTTCTAAGACTTCGGGGACTGTTGGATTCTGTTGTTCAGCTT
>DCTD01000068.1 GCA_002335355.1 Patescibacteria group bacterium UBA1449 | reverse complement strand
GCTATTTGAAAAGTTAGATAACGTGGCAGGGACTGCCAAAACTATCAATGTTGGCGGGCAAGGGGTGGATTTAACAGGACACGCTTTGCACTTAAACAACGACAGTGTGAAGCGGTATATTTTTGAAGAGCTAATGCTTGGTAATGAGCTAGATATGGTTAATAGAAATGCAGCGGTTTATTTCCAAGATCGGCTGGTTCCTTATCCGTTTCAATACAATTTAAGTTGTGTAGATGAAAACATGCGAAACAAGTGTGTGATTGATTACCTCCGGGCATATTACAAATCAAATAGAAAATCTAAAGAAGAGATTTCCTTTTATGAATACTGCATGAAGTATTTTGGAGAGGGAATCAGTAATAGTTTTATGCTACCATATAATTCGAAATTGTGGGCAACGCAGCCTTCAAGAATGACTACAAGGTGGATGGGAGAATTCGTACCATTACCGAATAAGAATAAGATTCTTAAGGGAGCATTTGTCACAGAACAAAGTGGTCATTATGGTTATAATCAGAAGTTTTATTACCCAATAAACGGTGGCATACAGATACTAGCAGACACCATTTATAATCAATGTACTGACGTTGTTCACTTAAACAGTGAGGTGATGAAAGTTGATTTGGAAGATAAAAAAATATGGGTTAATGGAAAATCTGCAAAATACGATTTACTGATTTCTACAATCCCGCTATATGATTTCTTGCAAGTGTGCGGATTAAGAAAAAAATCTCATTTTCTTCGGTGGACTACAACCCGGGCCTACTTCTTCTTAATAGACCAGCAGTATTCTATGAATTACACATGGCTTTATATTCCGGAAAAGAAATTTGGGTTTTATCGTTTGGGCAATTTTAACTACTTTAATAAGTGCGGAGCTTTACAGAAAGAGCACGTTTTATGGGCGGAATGCTCAAAATCGAGCAAGTCAAAAACATGTTTTCCAAAACAAAATGAAATAATTAACGAATTGGCTCAAATCAAAATGGAAGGCGTTGATTTGAGTAAAGTGAAATTTCTTGGCAGTTATGATATTAATCCTTCTTATGCGGTTTATGATTTCAATTGGGAAAATAAGCATCGCCTGTTGGAAGAACTAAAAACGAAGGGGGTTATTATGGCTGGAAGATATGGGAGTTGGGAATATCTGTCGATGGAAAATGTTATTAATAATGGCTTAAAAGTGGTTCAAAGTATCATCACTAATTAATTAAAGAGTTATGAAAGACAAGACAATAGTAGTAGGCGGGAATAGATATCATGTCGATTGTATAGTAGATATTTTAAACGATTCGCAGGATTNNGGCAAATTGGTTTATTATGTTGGGGGTCCCGGTCCAAGACTTTGGAAACATTTGTTTTTTTGGTTGTTCGGTCCAAAAAAAATAATTCACTGGATTGGAACCGATGTTTTAACTTTTACTAATCCTAAGAATGCGATATATAAGGCCTACTATGTTTTTTATAGGTTGGTGTTTTTAACTGGTTCTTGTGCAAATCGTATTAAGCATGTTGCTGGCAGCCAGTGGCTTGTTCAAGAGTTGTCATTGGCTGGAATTAAAGCTGAATACTTACCTATAACCACTATAGATTTAGAAAAATTACAGACTTTAGAACGCGTACATGCTAAAGACATAGATTTTATTTCTTATGCCCCCCTCAACAGGTTCGATTTCTATGGTGGTTATCGTATATTAGACCAGGCAGAGAAAATGCCGCATTATAATTTTGTAATAGTATCCACTGATTTGTCTGATAGTTCCCAGATACCAAAGCATATCGAGAATGTAACTTTCTACCCCAAGATGCCATTTGAAGATATGCAAAGGTTATTTATGCGCTCAAAGTGTCTGCTACGATTTACTAAACATGACGGTCTTTCCTTAAGCGTGCTTGAAGCTTTATACCACCGTCTTCGAGTTTTTTGGACTTACCCCTTCCCGCATACAATTCTTGCCGAAGATTTTGCCTCCATGCCTGATAAAATGACTGCGATCATAGATAGCTGGACTCCAAATGATGCTGGTCATGATTATGTTGTGAATAATTTTACTGTTGATAAATGGAAAAGAGATTTTCAGGCCTTGCTTGATACAATGATTTAAGGAACAGTCTATTGAAATTTATTGCTAATACCCTTACAACATTTTCAGCAAGAATCATAACGGTAATCTTGGGGTTTATCGTCTCTATAATCATTGCCCGAACTTTAGGCCCGGAAGGTAAAGGTTACTATTCTTTGCTTATACTGGTGCCTTCTATGCTGATTCAGTTTGGAAATTTAGGCATAGGAATTTCAAACACATATTTCACCGGCAGTAAAAAAATTAATCCTCAAATATTAACATCAAATTCGGTATACCTGTCTGCAATACTTGGCAGCATTTTATTTATCGGTTTCATGTTGTATTATCATTTATTCCAGCCTGTTTTTCTTACCGAAATAGATTCAGGTCATTTATTGCTTGTAAGCCTTGTTATACCGTTTGCGCTGTTAAAAACGTACTTCACTGCTATTGTTCTGGGCCAGCAGAGAATCAGGGCTGTCAATGTAATAACAATTATCCATTCTTTTGTTTCTTTTATTTTTATAATTCTTCTGTTAGTTGTGTTTGATTTAGGATTGATCGCTTTGGTTATAGCCTGGATGGTGGCAGAAATNNTTTTGCGTGTTGGTTCTTTGGGGGACCGCATCCTTAAACTTAACTACATTCAAATTCAGAGTCTTTTATGAAACCCTTAAATTCGGCGTTGTTGGATATACAGGAAACGTAATACAGTTTTTTAATTATCGTCTCGATATGCTTCTTATTGCGCATTTTTTGAGTGCAACTATTGTTGGTTATTATTCTGTTTCTGTTTCCATGGCAGAAGCTCTGTGGTATTTACCGGCAGCGGTCGGGACTGTAATTTTTGCTTCAACTTCAAATTCTACCGCTGAACAAAGCAACAGGAACACCCCTATGGTATGCAGGAACACTTTGTTTATCACGTTTATTCTAGCGCTTTTACTGTTCGCTGTGAGCAGTTTTATAATACCACTCCTTTATGGCCAAGAGTTTTTACCGGCAGTAAGGCCTTTGTGGATACTTCTCCCTGGCGTGGTGGCTTTAAGTATTTGTAAAGTGCTGGCAAACGAGATGACTGGAAGAGGAAGGCCTAAAATAAGCTTACTTGCTTCTGTGATAACGCTTGGTGTAAATATACCGTTAAATCTGATTCTGATACCCCAAATGGGGATGAATGGCGGTGCTATTGCAACAAGTGTTGCCTATATTGTATCAAGTATAATAGTGTTGCTCTTTTTTATACGGGTGAGTAAAAATAGAATTTCGGATGTTTTAATATTGAAGAGGTCAGATGTCTTGATTTATACGCGGTTTATTAGAAGTGTACAAGCTGAAGCGACAAAGAAAAAGATTCTTTAATAAAAACTATGTCCAAATAATATTGCAAGTTGACCTTTGGAATAAGCGTATTTGAAAACACCGTAAGCTATTTCTTGTCAGAGAGTGTTTCTGATAAAGGCAACTGTTTCCTGGAAGTTATTATTAATTACGAAGGATTATTTATAGCTTTTATGATTAATAAAATAGTGCTAATAACAGGCTACTGGAAAAACAGTCCCGGTGGAGGAGTAAAAACCTATTTAACAGGCCTTTCTAGCTCGTTGGAAAAGCGAGGGTGCGACGTCAAAGTAATATTTAGCGAAGGCTCAGATGATAGTAACTATAAAATAACCGGGTCACGATTCCTTTTTCCTTTTAAAGCCTTTATCAGGCTGTTAAACATAAAGCCTCAGGTAGTTCACTCTCATGGCTCTTGGTACTGTCTGATGGCTGGTTTTCTATATAAGTTATTTTCTCACAAACGGCTCATTCATACTTACCACTCATCACCAAGTAAACCTTTATCAAGTTTTGGAAAGCTGTTGATGCAAAATCTAGTTAATAAATGTGATTGCGTTACTTTTGTGTCAAAAGCGTTAAAGGCCGATATTGAAAACGTATATAATTTGCGCTTTAAAACGACTGCTATCACATATGCCGGGGTTAGTGTCACGAAGGTTGATGAAGAAGAAACTAAAGCGTTTCGTCTTAAATATAATATTCCCGATAATTCAACAATATTATTAACACAAGGCTTTACTGCAAACAAGTTGAAGGCCGAAGGTCTGAAGTTGCTGATGAAAACGGTTAAAAAGATGTCGCTGGAGTTTCCTAACCTATTACTTATAGCTACCAGGTACGGTGTTTATTCAGAGGAATTGGAGGCGTTTGCAGCGGAGTTGAAAATAGAGAACCATGTAGTTTTTACCGGTGATGTAGAGAACATCTTTACCCCTCTTCAATTAGCTGACATATATACTCATATAACCCTATCCGAAGGAGGGGTATCATTAGCTCTTTTAGAAGCTATGGTTTCTGAAAAACCAATAGTTGCTACTAATATAGGCGGAATACCTGAGGCAATTGATCATATGGAAAATGGTGTTATAGTAGAACCAGACGAGGCTATGATACTTGAAGCGATCACCCTTTTATTGAAAGATAATAGCTTGGCGGCAAAATTATCTAAAAATGCACGAGTAAGAGCTGAAAAAGTGTTTAATTGGAATACAACAAGTGAGCAATTATTGAAAATTTATGAAGGCTTTAACTGATAGATTGCTTTAATAACTCGTTGAATACTTTGAGTTCTTTATCAATACGGATTTTCCAACTGCGATTTTGAATGATGAATTCTCTGGCACGTTTTCCGATATCTTCCCTTAAAGTTTTATTTGTATATAGTAAATGTATTTTATTTACCAGTATTTTAACATCTTCAGGCTTTGCTAAAAGCCCAGTTTGGCCGTCTATTACAACCTTACTAGTTCCACCTGAATTGAAAGCAACAACTGGTTTCGCACAGGCCATCGCTTCCTGAACAGCCCGGTTCATATTGCTGTAAAGACTGGTAGCCAATACTACATCTGACAAAGAATAATAATCAACCATCTTAGAGTTAGGGATTGTGTCAATAAATTTAATATTTTCACTGAGCCCCCATTCCTTCACGGTTGTTACAAATCCTTTTTTTAATGTGCCTTCTCCAAGCATTATTAGATAGAATTGCTTAGAATGGGCAGAGGATACAAAATCTCTAAAAGCTTTTAGTGCGTATTCCTGGCCTTTTACTGGTATTAGGCTGTGGGGGCTAAATAGAATAAAGGAGTTTTTGGGTATATTAAGTTCTTCTAGCAAATGAATAGGCTTTGGCTTGGGTTTAAACTTATCCGTATCAATCGCATGAAAGACTATGGTTACTCTTTGCTTTAATAACCTGGTAAATTTATCCGGGGCTGGAGAGCCGTCATCTAATACGAACATATGGCTTGGTTTAAAAAATTTAGTCAGTAATGTTTCATAAAAGCCGCTAATGCGGGAATAGGCTTGTGATGTGCCATGCATCATCCAGACGACTGGTTTTTTTATCATCCATCCGGCGATGGTTGCTGCCATACCAACTCCTGACCCGTGCGCCTGTATGATGTCTATTCCATTAGCTTTATTAAGCGATAATATTTTTTTAATAACACTAATTCCAAAGGAGAATTGTATCAAGGGTGCGACAGGTAACCACGGCAGAAAATTCCGTTTTATTTTCCCGAGTATTATAAACCTGCAATACCCAATCCTTTGGATTTTAAAAGGGAAGCTGTTGTCGAGTTCGCTTGTGTCCTGTTCTATTTTAGGCAATATTAAGCATTGATGGCTTAAACAAGGATTAATATACTGACTGAGCTCAATTGTATGTGTGACCGAACCTCCTCCTCCAGGCATAAAACCAAAAAAAACGCGACAAAGGTTGATTTTTTCCAAGGTTACACCGTTACACTTGTTTCTGATGTAATATAGTAGGTTGCGAATTCATTGTTGTCGTAAACTTTATTCACCGAATAATCAAGAGCTAATTTTATAAAATCCTCCTCATCAAACCGGTCAACTTCCTCCCAAACAGTATCATAGATTATTCTATCCTTTTTGGTAATGTTTAATAGAAGGTCTTCTGAATATTGTTCTCCCAGGGTGTAGTATTCCTGGTAGCCAAAATGATCTTCTAACTGTATTACTCGCGAACTTTTAAGATCAATGCGGCTGGCGGCTTCACTTCTGCCCAGGATGCCATCTGCGTACCTGTTTATGGGTGACATGATACAGGCAGGGCTGTGAGCTGGGTTTTTAGCTTCAATAAACCACTCTGAGCCAGCCATAGAATGGGCGGTTATCTGCCCGTTGGGTTGTAATTGGTAAGGAGCAGGATAGAGCCCCTGAACCCCCAGAAAAGAGGTTGCGCCTACAATCATAATTGTGATTATAGCCAGTAGCGGCTTATACTTTGAATTTTTTAATAACCGGATCAATGCGTATCCTCCAACCAAAGGGGTAAAAAGGACTACGTAGGATAGCAGGCGCCCGCCTCCGATGCTGCTCATACCAGGGAAACCAACAAGATACAGTAGATATAGTAACCCAAAGAAAATTATCAAGCTTCCTGTAATCAGAAGAGGGGCAAGGGATTCTGCCTTCCCGCTCTTTTTTAGTTTTAACAGGGCAAACACGATGCCTGTTACAGAAAGAATCACCATGAGTGTGGTGACACCGTAGAGCTTGAAGAAAAGAATAACAGTATCCCAGCCGGTCATATTGATTTTGGTAAGAGTGTCTTCGATGTTTCCGAACTGGCTGGGTGCACCAGATGTTATCTGAGCCCACATATTGCGAATGTTAGGCTTGAACCGGTCGAAGGAGAGAATCCAGGGTATGAGCATCACAAATTGCAGTATGGCTGGTGTTAAAGGCCTTCCGGTATTAAGGTGTATACCATCAGGCTCTGCTTTCTTGCTAAGGTAATACCATAAAAGTACGCTTATTGCCAGAACCACCAGGAAGGAAAGCCCTGTCATCAAGCTGGAAAGAGGGTGGAAGAAGGGGAATAAAGCAAGCACCAGTATAAAAGAAAATGAAAATGCCAGACCTTTGCCCTTGCTAAAATACAGGAAAAAAAGAAGCGGCATGAACAGGATCGACCAGCCATTGGGCATCAGGAACACGTTGTAGCCACCCATAACTATGATTAAGCCTGCCAGCAGTACTGCAGCCAGCTGGTATTTGGGTTTAGGGGTTACCCTGGTTGAGAGGAGGTATATAAGCACTATATAAAAGGCAGAAAAGAGCCCTGTACTCAGGTTAGTGACTGTTCCTATCGGTAATCCGGTAAGCTGGATTACCTGAGCCAGCATGGAATGGGTTACCGGGTATGAGTTTTCACTGTACAGATGCCCTGTATCAAGTACATCTATTATCATGCCCCAGTGGGTAATGTTATCGCCTCCCCAGGTTACATAACCCCGTGCATAAGGAACCCAGAGCAATGCCAGGCGGGCAACAAGCAGCAGTGCAAAACCCAGCATCCAGAGGCGGCTGTGCTTGTAGCCACTTGTAAGTAACTGGTGGAGGATGACGCCGGCGCCGATGGCCATTGCAGCGCCAATAAGAAGCCAGGTGGCAAGAGGAGTGCTCCCATAGATATCAAGCTCATAACCAGTAGCGGGGTTGAGCCAGACAAGCATCAACGCAACGCCCAGGGAGAAAAAACCGCAAATTGTGGCTAATTTACTCGTCATGTTTAATTACTGTAACAGAATAAGCCTGTTTTAAAACCTGGTCAAGCTTGCCTAATCGTAAGCTATTAAAGGTTTAATAGGAATTACTTGTATTTGTTGCTGGTATTAATGTTTTACGAACCAGTCCGCAACAAACAGCTACATGCTTTTTACAACTGAACTGACTGCCTCAAGGCTTGCTTCTATATCCTCCTGGCTTATCATGCGGTGGGTAACTGCACGGATGGTGCGCCCGCCCATACTGCTTAGCAGAACGCCTTGTTCTTTTAATTGCTGCAGAAAAATGCTTGCTTCAACTGCTTCAGGCGGCTCAAACAGCACGATGTTGGTTTGCACCCCCTCCGGGTGGATGGTTAAGCCGGGTATTCCAGCCAGGCCATCTGCCAGAAGGCGGGCGTTTTGGTGGTCTACTGCCAGGCGCTCTACCATGGTTTGTAATGCAACGATACCGGCAGCCGCAATCACGCCTGCCTGCCTCATCCCGCCGCCGAGCATGCGGCGCCATTTACGCGCACGAGTGATAAAATCATGCGTGCCGCACAGCAGGGAGCCAACCGGAGCACTCAGGTTTTTGGAAAGGCAAAAACAAACCGAATCTGCATCTTTTACCAGCCGGGATACCGGTATGCCCAGGTATACTGCCGCGCTGAATATGCGCGCTCCGTCAATATGAACTTTAAGGCCGCTTTCATGAGCTGTGGCACACATCCTGGAAGTGTATTCTTGTGTAAGTACGGTACCGCCACAGCGATTGAGGGTGTTTTCCAGGCAAAGCAGGGAAGTCCTTGGGAAATCCAGATCCTGCTC
>DCTD01000017.1 GCA_002335355.1 Patescibacteria group bacterium UBA1449 | reverse complement strand
TTCTCATTTCCTGGAATTTGTGTCCAACCTTGATTGGAAAATAATGCGTAGTCAAAGATTTCATCTTTAAAATCAAGATTTGTAACATCCCCTATACGATAATCTATCTTTAATCGTTTCTTAGAAGCGATTTTTTTAGCATTTTCAATCATTTTAGGAACAAGGTCAATGCCAATGAGCCTAAAGCCCATTTTAACAAGAGGAATAGAAGTTCTACCTGTTCCACACCCAATATCAAGTAAAGATCCTTTCTCCTTTAAATATTTCTCAATAAAATGTTTTTCTGAAATCCACAAACCTTCCTCAGCCTTTTTAATATAAAGAGCTTGAGCATTTTCTCCTGAAAATTCATTTATTACTATCTTTCTAAGATTAGACGGCATATAAACAAAAATTTTTGTTTAAAACTGCCTATTATTTTAGCAAATTTAGAAAAATAACTATTAATAGGAAAACAACATAGAAGATATATTCTGTTATAGTTTGTTTTATTAGGGCTGGGAGACCAGGATTCGAACCTGGGTTGACTGGTTCAGAGCCAGTTGTCCTACCGCTAGACGATCTCCCAATTCTACAATTAAAAGTCTAGACAAACCTAGATACTGCTCCTAGTACAGGACAGAATCATATTTTACCAGATATTGACTGATTTAGAGCTGGGAAATAACTGAATCTAAACGGTATACAACCACGTCCTTGCCTAATATTAGAATGGATTCAAATAAAGGTGGCGTCACCGTAAACCCGGTAGCAGCTACCCTAATCGTCATAAAAAACTCACGGTTTGAAAAATCACTAAACACCTCGACTTTTAACGCAGCCAAGGTATCATTCATCTTTTTTGCCGTCGTACTAAAGTCACCTGCTTGCCAATATTCCGGTCTACTGATTTCTGCCTTTACCGCTTCCAGTAGTTCTTTAATCCGTTCAGGTGGTTGTTTACTCTGCTTTTTGACTTCTTCAATATCCACCTTTACATCAGGATTGATGAATTTTAGAAGTTCATTAACATCAGATAAAACCTCCATCCGCTCTTTAATGAGCGGTATGGCCAGTTTCAACTGTTCATCAGCAACTGGCAAAGTCACAAACGGTTTTACCTGTTCAAACAATTGCTCATCGGTCAATTTTTCCCGAATATATTTACCATTCATCCAACGCAGTTTCTTTTCATCAAAGACAGGACCAACGGGAGACAAGTCTTTCAGTTCAAAAAGCCTGATAAACTCTTCTCTGTTAAAGATTTCTTTTCCCTCAGGATGTGTCCAACCCAACTGACTTAAAAAGTTAATCAAAGCGTCAGGTAAAAAGCCTTGTTCGATAAACCAATCAACGTTGGTATGTCCTTTGCGTTTAGATAGTTTGGTTTTATCAGGATTGCGCAAGGTTGGAGTGTGCACCAACACCGGCACTTCCCAACCCATAAACTCATAAATTAGTTGATGTTTGGGAGCTGAGGGTAACCACTCTTCACCTCTGACCACATGGGTAATCCTCATCAAGTGATCATCAGTAATAGCCGCTAAATGATAGGTGGCAAACCCATCAGATTTGATCAACACCTGGTCATCGACAGCATTACTATCAAACCTAATCTCCCCCCGAAGTAAATCTTNNTTTTCCGGCACTTTAAGCCGAATCACCCATGGTTCTCCCGCAGCCAGTCTTTGTTCTACTTCCTCTTTTGATAAGTTACGGCAGTGTTTGTCATACATGGGTGGTTTACCACTCTTTTGCATCTCTTCACGCGCTTGAGCCAATCGTTCGAGGCTACAGAAACAATAATAGGCATTGCCTTGAGCAACCAGTTGTTTGGCAATATCCTGGTAAGTTGGTAGACGTTCTGACTGACGGTAGGGAGCATGTGGTCCTCCTTTACGAGGACTCTCATCTTCGGATATCCCAAACCAGTCAAAGGCTTGATAGAGCTTTTCCTCAGCGTCGGGCACAAACCGTTCCCTATCAGTATCCTCAATCCGGACAATAAACTGGCCATTATATTTAGCAGAAAAGGCCCGGTCAATCCAGGCTTGCCAGATACTGCCAATGTGAGGATAACCGGTTGGTGATGGGGCTAAACGGGTACGGACTGTCATACACTATTGTTTGTTATAAATCTGTATAGGTAGGATTATACCTCGTTACCCTATACTCCGTCATGCTGAACTTGTTTTGGGCATCTATCTTTATCCACATTATCATCCTGAAGGGACTGAAAACCTATTGTTCAGAATCTCTATGGAATACTTCGCATTATACGGGGATCCCNNGGGATCCCGAACTTGTTTCGGGGTAACGATAACACCATTAATATGGAATGGAAAAATCGGTTGTTGAATAACACGGGAAACTAGAGTACCTTTTCCAGTTGTTCAATAGCTTGTTTTTGTTCTCTAGTCAGTTTTTGGGGTACTTCAACAACCATCCGGATATACTGATCACCTCGCCCACCACCACGGACATGAGGTACTCCCTTGCCTTGCAGACGGATCATGGTCCCTGTCTGAGTCCCTGGACGGACTTTTATAGTGATATCACCGTCAATGGTAGGCACAGTGGTATTCCCACCTAAAGCTGCTAAAGGAAAAGTAATCTGTTGGTCGACAAAAATATCATACCCCTCACGCTTAAAAGTTGGGTGAGAGGTAATATCAATAGTGACATCAAACTCATCAAACCGGATCCGGGTCCCATCATCAACTCCTGCCGGAACTTTGATTGTGTGTTCTTTACCCTGATGAACAATCTTTCGCTCAGTACCTTTGACTGAGTCCATAAAATCAATCGTTAATGAGTAACGCGGTTTAGCCCGTGCTTGGCGTGCAAAACCACCACCAAAGAATTGCTCGAAGATTTCGAAAGGATCTGAAAAGCCACCAAAGTCATAGCCATTATTACCAAACCCTGTGGAATAGGTATAGGTAAACGGACCTGATCTGTATGTCTGTCCCCCACCAAAACCACCAAAACCAGCTGAGGGATCAAAGGCAGCATGACCAAATTGATCATACTGCTGACGTTTTTTTGGATCAGAAACAACCTCATAAGCTTCAGTGACTTCCTTAAACTTTNNCTTGCGGTAGGCCTTTTTGATCTCATCCTGAGTAGCTGATTTTGATACTCCTAATATTTCGTAAAAATCTCGTTTCGGTGTCATAGATTGTAATGCTTACTATAAATTCTTTCCAAAGACAGGGACAGGCAATAAACCTGTCCCCTTATTTTACCGTAATTTTAACGTCATCCCGAACATGCTTCGGGGACCCCTAAAACTATCTAAAGGGATGCTGAAACGAGTTCAGCACGACATGTTTACTAACAACTAGTCACTCTTTACTCATTCACGACTTCACCCTCTTCTACTGGCCCTTTTTTACTTTCGTCTTTCTTAGATTCACCTTGCTTTGCTGAATCTTCAGTGGCTGGTTGTTCACCTGTTTGACCCGGTTGGCCTTGTTGATACATGGCCGCCCCAACCTTTTGAAGAGCTTCAGACAAGATTTTCATCTTAGCCTCAACATCTTCTTTATTAAAGTCCTCAGTTTCAATGGCTTTCTTTACATCTTCCTTAGCCTCTTCAACAGCTTTTTTATCATCAGTACTGACCTTGTCACCGGCATCTTTTAGGGTTTTCTCTGCGGTAAAGACCAAGGTATCAGCGTTGTTTCTTACTTCTACCCGTTCTTTTTTAA
>DCTD01000065.1 GCA_002335355.1 Patescibacteria group bacterium UBA1449 | reverse complement strand
GCCTATTTCCATTTTCTTGACTACAACAATCTTCGCGATGTTATTAAAGCAACCTTAAAAGATGTTGATATCAACAAAGCCAAATCACTGAATGCTGCTCGAGATAAAGTCCAGGCAATGATCTTAAAAGCCAAGATGCCTCAAGATTTGGAAGAAGAGATTATCAAATACTATGAACAAATGCCTGAGGGTGATAGAACCCTGGTTGCTGTCCGATCATCAGCCACTGCCGAAGATCTACCGGATGCTTCGTTTGCCGGCCAACAAGCAACCTATCTCAATATCCAAGGCTCAAAAGATGTGGTAAAACACGTTCAAAAGTGTTGGGCATCCCTCTTTGAGTCCAGGGCAATTTTTTACCGAGAAGAACGTGGGTATGACCACTTTAAAGTTGGTATTGCTATCCCTGTTCAAAAGATGGTTCAAAGCGAAGTAAGCGGTGTGATGTTTACTATCAACCCTGTTAATAATGACAAGACAACAATTGTAGTTGAATCTGTTTTTGGCTTGGGTGAGATGATCGTTCAAGGTTCGGCTACTCCAGACCACTTTGAAATCGACCGCCGTAACTGGAGAGTCATCCACAAAGAAATTTCTCATCAAGATATTGAACTCGTTAGGGGTTCTGATGGTATAACCAAAGAGCGTAAAGTACCAAAAGAATTAGTTGGAGAACAAAAAGTTCCTGACAAAGTTATTGTTGAAGTGGCTCAGTTAGGCCAAAAACTCCAAAACCACTATAAGTGGCCTCAGGATGTAGAATGGGCATTTGAAAAAGGCAAAGTCTACATTGTTCAAACCAGACCGATTACTACTCAGGATGCTGTCGAGAAGAAAGTAGATGAAGTAGCCGTGTTAGGTGAAACCCACAAACAAGCAATATTAGTTGGTTCACCTGCCAGTCCAGGTGTTGTTACCGGTGTAATCAAAGTCCTTAAATCAGCGCTGGAAATCGATAAAGTCCATGAGGGGGATGTTCTAGTTGCTCCCATGACTACTCCAGATTTTGTACCTGCCATGAAACGGGCTGTTGCTATTGTCACTGACCAGGGAGGACAAACCTCGCATGCTGCTATTGTCAGCCGGGAATTAGGAGTCCCCTGTATCGTTGGCACCAGTTTAGCTACGAAAAAACTGAAAACCGGACAAACCGTTACCGTTGATGCTAATAAAGGAAACGTCTACATGGGTAAGATCGAGATTAAGCATGAAAAGATGCGCCTACCTCATGGCATTAAGAACATCGAAGAGATTAAGACCAAGATGAAAGTGTACGTTAATCTCGGTGAGCCGGATCAGGCGTTTGATATTGCCCGTAAATATGTTGATGGTGTGGGACTTCTTCGAGCAGAATTTATTATCTCCGAGTTTATCGGCATCCATCCTAAAAAACTCATTAAAGATAGACGGCAAAACTTTTTTATTACCAAGCTTGCCGAGGGACTTGAAGAGTTTTGCAGGGCATTTTATCCTCGCCCTATCATCTACCGGACAACAGACTTTAAAACCAATGAATATCGGTCTCTTGTTGGTGGTGCAGAATTTGAGCCGGAAGAACCAAACCCAATGATCGGCTATCGGGGATGTGACCGGTACCTGCAGGATCCCGAAGTCTTTGCTATGGAACTGGAAGCCATCAAAATGGTCCGGAACAAATTTGCCTGGAAAAACCTGCATGTTATGATCCCGTTTGTCAGAACAGTTGGCCAAATGAAAGCTATTAAAGATATGATGGCTGATCATGGACTCAAACGTTCAGCTAACTTCCATCTCTATATGATGGTAGAGATCCCTAATAATGTTATGCAGCTTGATGATTTTATTGATGTTGGCATTGATGGTGTCTCAATTGGTTCTAATGATTTAACAATGTTAATTATGGGAGTAGATCGTGACAATGAACATGTTGCTCATATCTATGACATTCATGATAAGGGGCCACTAAAAGCATTAGAGATTATCTGTAAAACCTGTAAACGCCGCAAAATTGCCTGCTCTATTTGCGGTCAAGCACCATCTATCTTCCCTGATATTACTGAGAAATTGGTTAAATGGGGTGGTACCAGTGTTTCTATCAGTCCTGATATGATTGATAAAACAAGAGTAATTGTCTTTGAAGCTGAAAAGAAGTTAAGAGCAGAAAAAGGTAAAAAATAAGTTGTTAGTTTACTTGTTTGCATATTAAAGAGGAATGAGTTAGAGTAGTGCACATAGAGTATCAAACTATGGAAAAACTACGAAAACTCTTCCTCTTTTTCATTAATTCAAAAGACTTGTTCAGAACAAGTTTGATTTGTAGTGCTTGTTTGATATTTGTTACCGGCAGTTATCTTTGTTACCGACAACAACAGTATCTGGTTTCAGGTCAAAAATCTTTTAAACTAGCATTCTTACCTATCTCTTCTGTTCTTAATGAGGTCAAGTCTCATATTCCAATAGAAATTCAACAAAAGGTTAAACTTGCCCCAACCCCAACTCCTAAACCAGACGCTCAAACAATAATTTCTAATAATGCTCTTTTTACTTCAAAGGTAATGGCATTCCGCAATAAAACGTTTGTAAAAATTACCTATAAACCAGCACTTCATCCGTTCAAGTTTTGGATCTCACTTAAAACAGTCGAAGGCACTAAACCTGTCTCAATACTTATTCATCACCCATTGTTAGATAACCTTTCTTGGAGTCACGTTACAAATGTGCAATATACACTCTATCAGCGAGAACCCAAATATCAGTCTGTTGAAGAATTTATCTCGTCTCCACCAAAAGACGCTGTAATAGGTACTGACCAAGTCATCATTGACCAGAAAATAATTGCTCAGAACAATATTGAGGCACTTGATGACTTAGCATCCCTTGAAAACGTTGACTTCATTTTGACCACCTACCATAAACCGTTTGAAGAAAACGGGTATCTGGTCTCAGAAGCAGTAGTCGATGCATCAAACGGTGATATCGTCAACGATGAATTGTTGTGGACTTTATATATGCCGGGACTATCAGTAGACAACCCATTAAAAATAAAAAAAGTGGATATTGTTTATAACCAACCAGGTAACATAGAGTATCGATAGTAGTTTTATGCAAATAAGGCTTACTCGAGACCCCTAAAAACGTTCTGGACAAATAGAGGAGAATCGCTTACTATTAAGTAAATTACAAAAACATTTGACAAACGGAAGCAATTAAGCTAATGTCAAAGATATATGAAACTCCTTTTAGTCAATAAAATCACTGCCCTGTTATGTCTTGTAGTGTTTTGTTGTTTAGCGTTAATATCACCTGCTCCCATTGCTGCTCAAAACACAGCTCTAACTATTATTCCTCCAAAGTTTGAGCTCTTTGCTAACCCAGGCGACTCAGTTACAGAAAGAATCAGAGTTCGTAATGAAGCTGATGTTCCGATGACCTACACCTTGTTGGTTGAAGATTTTACTACCAGTGGTGAAGAGGGCCAAGTAGTTTTGGAAGAAGATCAGCCCGATACAACTTATTCACTTGCTAAATGGATTGAACTCTCTTCAAAAGATATTGTTTTACAGCCAAAGGAAGAAAAATCATTTTCCTTTATGATTAATGTGCCAAGAAATGCAGAGCCTGGTGGACATTATGCCTCTATCCTGTTCCAAGCTGGAGGTGATGTTGAAGTTCCCGGTGGTGCATCTGTCGCCCAAAGAATTGGCAGTTTAGTCTTACTTAGAGTCTCAGGAAATGTAGTTGAAAAGGCTGTTCTAGAAAATTTCAGTACACTTTCATATATGGAAAAGGGTCCAGTACTGTTTATGACAAGAGNNAGAAACGAAAGTAACACTCATATTAGACCAGAGGGAACTATTGTCATTACTGACTTATTTGGTAAAAAAGTAGCTGAAATTCCACTCGATAGTCGAAATGTCTTACCTGGTGCAACCCGAAAAATGGATACTAAGTGGGATAAGAGTAGTCTGCTTGGAAGTTACACTGCTACACTAATTGCTACCTACGGTCAAAATAAACTACCGCTGACAGCAGTAGTGAAATCTACTGTGGTACCAAAACTGATTGTCTTGGTTACTTTTATCGCAGCAGTAGCATTAGTAGGATTTGTCGTTACTATAATTGTTGGTAGAAATCGTGTTGCTAAGATACTGAAAGTAATTGCAAAGGGATAATTAGTCCAGTTCTCTCATCTCCCCTCTTTTGCTATAATTTTTAACATAAAGTGCATATTATGATGTTATTGCAGTTATGCGCCTCTCTGCCCTGCTAGTATTTATTGTTACTATTTCTTTCCTTACCTGGTTGGGAAGTTTTTCACACCCTTTACATGCAGCTGGTAACCTAGAAAACCCCGTTGATGTGCTTAGTAATTCCAATATAGATGAGAGAAATGTCTCTCATACAATCTCATTTACGGTACCAGTTAATTCACAAATGGTAACAACAACAGACTATATCATAGTTGAACTGACACATTTTCACGATATTACACAAGCGACTGCTCTATCTGGAGATTACATGGGGAGTCCAACGATTACTGTAGACACAAACAAAGTATTAATTACCGGAATAGTCATTCTACCGGGTAGTAACATTGAGATTGTTGGAATAACAGCAACTAATCCTAGTACGAAAAGTGAGTATACTGTTAAAGTCATAATTTCTGAAGACGTAAACGGCGATATAATTAAGAACTTAGCTTCATTCATGGCAACTCCATTTTCTGGTATTGTTTCAATATCCGCTTCCATTGCTCCACCGGTAGCATCATTATCAATTTCGGGATACTCTGCTCCAGGTACGTTTGTCACCTTTAGTGAAAGCGGTACCGTCATTGGAACCGATACTGCAGGAGGCAGTAACGGGTATTTTAACAAATTCTTTGGAGGATTAGACCCTGATACTCACGATATTTCTTTGTACGGTGTTGATCAAAGCAATAGAACTACTTCCCCAATTAATATTGAAATCTATACTCCGATCTATCAACTAACAACCATCTCAAATCTCTTACTGTCTCCAACTGTCGAACTTAACACAAGTGAGATTGTCCAAGGAACAAACCTAATCGTTCAAGGATCAACTATTCCGTTAGGTGATGTAAGTGTTTTTACAGAGTCTCCCCTGAGAACCTACTATACTACAGCTACAAGTGATGGAAACTGGGACTATACTATCACCAATACTAACGACTATATACCTGGCGACTATCGTCTTTACGCACTAGTCCAAAACAGTGGTGGAACTCAAAGTTTATTTAGTAATGCCTTACAGTTTACTATCTTACCTAGTTCTGGACCCACACCTTCTCCTGCAGCATGTGATGTATCTCATGGAGACCTAAACTGCGATAGCCACACCAACCTAACTGACTTTAGTATTTTAATGTACTACTGGGGTTCAACCAGCCCAGCAGCAGATATTAATAATGATAATTTAGTTAACTTAGTTGACTTTAGTATTATGATGTACTACTGGGGCATATAAATATCTGAATCGCATTATTGGCTTAAGTTGATACGTATTGATTCCGCTTCCATCTTGCAAGTACTTCTTAAAATTGCTAATGTTATAAATGGTACATTATTTCTAAATTCTGCCATGGCTAGAACAAAAAAATACCTTGTCACTTCCAAAGCCTCGCGCACTCAACCGGGATTTTATCGTCCCCTCAAAAGATTGGCTACCAGTAGCTATAGAGAACCTGATGTACCCTATCACAGTGTCATAAGACGTGAAGAGAACCCTGCTGACTTAGTTCACTTAAAATTAGCCGAATTAGAGGACCACATTACTCAAGTAAAACAGCTAAAGAGTGAGTTGAGTCAGAAAATGAGAGATCTTTCTAGTCAACAAAGTCAAAGCGAGATCTTACAAAACTCAGTCAATGATAGCCCCTCACACTCTCGCCGCCTACCAACTACAGAAGGTAGAAGCGTGCAACCTAAAAATAGTCACGAGTCATTACAAAGAAATGAAAGTCATAATTGTAATGATGATGAGCTTGACTTTAAAAATCACTCAGTTGAAGAGAAAATCTTACTTCTCGAAAAAGAATTAGAGCATTCACTCAACAAAGAATCACAGTTTAAAGAAGAAATTGATACATTAAAAGAGTCATTCTTACATGAACGCCAGCAACTTGAATCAACCATTAAGGATTTACGTAAAGATCTTCACCGAACTGAACCAATTCAAAACAATAAGTTTTTTTCCATTTCAAAAGAACTCCAGGAAATAGTAAGTGCCATGAATCATCTAGTAGAAAATGAGAATTTAAGCACTCAAAGTTCTGTTCCGTCTCCATCAGCTACAGTTGTACCTACCACCCCTACAACACCAGTATCTGCAGATGGTCAAAACCAGCAACAAACAACAGTTCAAACTCCAATTACACCACCAGTATCACCCACTCCTCCCCCTCAAACAGACGAGTCTACACCTAAGACAGAAACGCCAGCATCACCCACCCCACCAGCACAACCTCAGACAACACTAACACCATCCCCTACACCTGCGCCGCTAGTAACCGAACCTGAGAAAAAAGGCTTGTTATCAAAAGTACCAAAACCAATCATTGTTCTAGCTACAACTCTCTTTTTTGTCTTTGCTTTAGGTGGAGCTGGTTGGTATTTTCTAAACCGAAGTACTGAAGTAAATACTTCACTGGTCCAGGAGTATCTACCTCCAGAATCACAACAACAGCTCCAACAGACTCAACCCGAAGCTCAGGAAAAAAAAATAGACGAGATGCCAGCCGCTAGTCAAGAACCAACACCGGCCCAACCCTCAACACCTCCTCAACCGGAAACAAAAGGTGCTAGTGATGATAAGTATGCAGCTTCCCAAGCTAACGTCCCCTTTGCAGAAACCAAATGGGAAACCTTAAAAGATCCAACTTTCGGTATTGAAATCAACTATCCTGTAAACGCTGTCAATGTAATTAAAACCGATAGTAGCATAACCTTTATTAGAAAGACTGGTTACGTTTTTAAGATTCAAGCTATTGAAACAGGTTTGGATGTGAAAGAATACTGGAAGCTTATCCAAACCAGCAGTCTTAAATATAAGGTCAAAGAGACTACGTTTAGAGACCGGCCAGCTCTTTTCTTAGAATTAGAAGATTTTTCAGAGTATCCTGGAGATAAATACTTTGTTAAATATAATGACTATATTTTAGACATTTGGTATGCTACCTACAGCAATACCCTCTCAGATGATGATGCCAAAAGAATCGATATTATGCTAAACTCCTTAAAGTTCATTAAATAACTTTTTTTGTCATGAGATTATCAAACACAGTCTACTGGATTCTTTTATCCATCTTTGGGTTTACTCTCGTTTTTTCTGTTGGCTTGCTATTCCGTTTACAAGGCAAGTCACTGACACCAACTACTCTTGGTAGTCAGAACGCATCAGGAACTTATAAGATAGATGCCTCTGAAACAGTATCTGTTAGCTCTCCCTATCAGGTGAAGTTTATTGCTAATACGGACGGCAAAGCAGTAAATGCGGTCAGTTTATACGTAGCATTTGATCCAGAAAAATTAAGAATTTTAAATGTCAATACATCAGACTCTTTTTGTCAGTTTTATCCAGAAAACAAGTTTAATAATACTGCAGGAACTATCTCGATATCATGTGGGGCACCTAGTCCTGGATTTACCGGTGAAAGTGTTATTGCCGTTGTAGACTTTTATACAACTAACATTGGTCAAGCTTCTCTAACGATTACAGATAAAAGTCAGATTTTACTGAATGACGGTAAGGGAACTAATATTTTCAGTACACCCATTGAGCACAAACTTCTCATCCTTAATGGTATTTAAGTACTTCAAGATTGCAAAGTAACGATAAAATCGTCATAATTCTAGAGTAAGCATATCTAATGAAAGCTATGGCAAGTAGTGTGATTTTTCGTATTACCGTCTTGATACCATTCGTTTTTGGTTTTTTTCTTCTCACTCCAGATAAGGCTTACGCCAATCCGTACTTTTATATCTATGGCAGAACTGAAGTCACCTCAGGTACTGCTGAACGGTACGAGCTTCACTTAAACACTGACGGAAATCAAATAGGAGCCATGCAGGCAGTTGTTAATTTCGACAGCAATTACTTTACAGCAACTTCAATTAGTATCGTCAACTCTCAATGCTCAATGTGGACCCCAGCCAACTCGGCACCTCCCGGCGAAAACTTAACTAAGGTCACTCCCTATTTTTATAACAGCAAAGTAGTCTTGACCTGTGGTTTTACCGGTTCAGGATATAATGGTAGTGATGGACTCATAGCTACAGTTACGTTAACACCATATAAAGATGGTACAACTTCACTTACATTCTCCGATAGCTATTTTGCCTTTCTAGGATCAACGATTGTACCGGGAGCAATGGACCCATTTACACTAACAATCACCGGCACTGCTCAACCAACGGTTTCCCCAACTGCAATACCCTCAGTAACCCCAACTGTAGCTCCGACTCCAACAGCTACGCCGACACCAACCGCTTCAGCCTCGGCCACACCGGTACCATCACCTACACCAATCGTAAATCAAACAGTCTTATTTGATGATGTAACCGTTGTGGATGTTACTGATAATTTCACAAGAACTGGTTCAAGTGGAACAACATCAACTGGCAGTAATTCTCAACTAGAAGTAATTGAAGAAGATAATACTATTCCTGCTCCACCCCCCCTTTCACCTCGACCTAATGCCACCCCTTTTGTTGTAGCTGAAAATAATCTTTCAGAACCTAGCAGCCAAGGAGAAGTTATGGCAGTCCAAGGCCTACGGGATCTCTTAATACCAGGTAAGTCTAAAGCAGATAAAACGGTCGTTTTAATCAACTTTATTTCCACACTCACCTTTTTAATTCTCTTAGCTGTTGCCATTTGGAAAATGATAATGAATAGCCGAAGTTCCAAGCTTAAAGCCCGCTATATTGAAGAGCTGATATCCGGGGAACTGGCAGCTCTGGAAACAAAAATGGAAATCTTGAAAGAAAAATCTGGTTCAGATAAATTCCAGTCTGAATTTGAAGAAACAGTTTCAGAAATCATGCAGGGACTTAATCCTGAAAGAGAGAACAGTAAAGAAACCTAAGTAACAACTATTGATAGTTCGTGATACACTAACGATAGTGTTTATTCAGTGGCACTTTACTAGGTAGATTGATCATGAATGCTATGTGCAAGCCGAAAAATCTTTTATATATAGTGTTTGTCTTTTTTACCATTGTATCGTTTACTGCTTGTACTCCCACAATTAATCTTTCCCCAAAAAGTTCATCAATACAGCAACTAGCAAACAGTCAAGACTCTTCAGTTACCATAGAAGATATCTTAAAAGGCGATAGTCTAATTGCGATAGCAAATAATGCTGAGCTCTACCTTATCGATCCAGACTTTGCTAAGCCTCTTAAAGTGTATACCTTTAGTAAGGATGAACTACCTGCAAAAACTAGTCTAGACACCTTTGTTGTCAGTCCAAGCAAACAATGGGTTGTCTGGTATACCCCTACAAAAGGATTTATTGCGCTCAACATTCGTCAACAGAAAGCTCAATTGATTTATCCTGCTAACGATTTTCTTAATACATATCCGTATTTAGAGTTTGCCCCTAATCAAGATACAGTGATGTTTATTACTGACAATGGAAACAGGCTCTATACGATTGCTTTAGACTCCAAACAAGAGACTAAGATTGATATTCCCTATCCCTATGGCAATGTCTTTAAATTAGCTCCCGACGGTAATACTGTCTTATTTGTTTCTGGTTATGGTCAAACAAAAAATAATCCTAAGTTTATGTTCACATCCAGTCAAGGCGTTTTTTCAAAACAGTTTTTTTCAAAAACCAACCTAGCTGATAGAAACTGGGTTTTTTGGGCTCCAGATGCTACAGGTGTACTGATGATAAACAACAATGTTCTTGAGTTTTTCTCAGTTATTAACCCGGACCAACCCAAACCACTAATCACTCTTAATCAAAATGATCAAATAATTACAGTAAAACGGATTAATAACTCACTCTTTCTATTAACAAAAAGTGGCTATTGGAGAGTTTATGACTATTCAACGAAAAAAGAAATTGCTCGATCTCCACTTGAAATTGCAAGTGAATTGCAGCGGCCTCATTTTACACCTTGGTCAGAAAAACAGTATTTAATTGAAGAAACGATTGTTGATGGACCCAGTCAATTCAACCGTTTATGGCTTAGTGACTTTAAAGGCAACAAAAAGATTCTCATGGAAAAATATAACGAAATAGTCATCCAAACCGAAACTCAACACGTAGACTAAGGTCTATTACTCTCTTTTTCCAGTATATCCGCTATGCTTTTTTGTGCCACAGCATCATCAGGCTTAATTTTTAACACATTACGGTATTCCATTTTTGCTTCCATATAATACCCTCCTAAACGATACAGGTTAGCAAGTTGAAGTCTCGCTTCGTGATTTAAGGGATCAATAAAGGTAGCTTTTTGTACATACTTGTATGCTTCATCCAACTTTTTCTGATTGATTCTATCTATTCCCGCTTGAAGATAGTAGGCTGAACTAGAACTTTCCATACCTAACGCATACTGTGGATTCCCTGCGTAACCAGCCAAACTGCCATATAAGTTTTGAGCTACTTCATATTTATTGTTTAATGTTAAGGCTAACTGAAAATTCATCCTGGCTTCATCTTTAAGCCCAAGATAACTATAAATTACAGCCATGAGTGTATGAAAGTTTGCAAAATAGTCCTGTTGACCAACCAAGTAGAAGTCTTTCTCTGATTTTGGTAGGGAAAGTAAGTATTTAGTAACCGGGTAATCAAATGAACCAATAATCTCCGGAACTTTTTTTGTCACTTTAAATAGATACCCCTCAGGGATAAGAAAGAATGGATTCCCTTCCAAGCCAATATAGTTAATATAAAAACTGGTGGCATCAGTCAGATAGGTCGTCCGTTTATCAACATTCCAAGTGAGAATATCAGCAATAAAGTAAGGGTTTTCAGAGTAATTGAAACCAGTTAATTCAGGATTTCTATCTAAATAATATTTCTTTATATAGGCATTCTTAGTTACAACTGCAACATCTGGACGCAATCCCTCTACTTCCTGAGCATAAAGCAAGGAAAAGCAGGCAAAATCAGAGAAACAAATAATTACCGAGTCTTTATCCGCGTTTTCTAATACTTCATGGGCATAAACTTGTGCCAAACGGTTATTCTTTTGAATCCCCATCGTATGGTTATCCCAAAATGACCAAGTAACTAAGGTGATGACAAGGCCAATCACAACTAACAATGTTTTATGATAGTCAAATTTTTGATAGTGTTTAATAACTTGAACTAGTGCCCATAACCCAACGATTATTAAGAGCGCCCATAACACTTCTCCCAACAAGTATTGGCGTTGAATAACACCGGTTAACATCCGGTATTCTAAGTTATTAGGAGTATTTTCTGGTACACCAAGATACAAACCTAACAGTAACCCTGCAAAAAGGAAAAATGAACCAAGAATTACTAACAACTCTTTGTGTTTTTGGAATAACCACACCACTCCAGCCAAACCAAGGCTAACACCAACATAGGCAAAGTGATCATTTATATACCTCCAGTAATAGGGAAATGTACGAATATATTGACTGAAATCCAAGAACCCTATATAAGCACCACTTTGAACATCACGTTCCGGATAATAACCAGCATAAGCTCTCCGGGTTACATGCTCCCACCAACTTGAAATGTCTTGAGGAAAGTGCCAGGAGACATTGGCTTGGTGGCTGTTTAACCAAAAGAGCAGAAGATTAGGGAGTATAAATCCAGCACTAACTAATAAAACAAGAAAAACATACGAATACCACGGATACATCCGTTGTTTCTTCACTCGCAATAGAGTTAATAACAACAGTAGTCCAAATCCTGGCAGTAGAAAGAGAAAGGTATGTAAGTGTGAAATACCCAACCCTACCAACATACATGTTACAGAAAACCAAGCCCATTCTCTTTTCGAGTTCCTAACTTGATTTAATACAGTCTTTCTCCATTGCCATCCTGTCCAAATGGCCAAAACTGCCAAAAAATCACTAACAACGAAAACTTCTATAACACCTGAGTACAACCAAAATAGCGCTGAAAATGCTAGTAATAAGCTGCCGCCTGCGGCAACTAAAACAGGTAAAACTTCACTCTCTTTTGCAGTCTTATCAACCATTACAGTCTTGTGTATTATTTTTTGTTCAGAGACTTCCTTTTTTGAAGACAACACACGCAGCACCTCAATCCCAATTAGATATACAAAGACTACTGTTAAGCTATGTAAAAAACCGCTTAGTAGATTAGCTTTAAAAGCGATGCTGCCATTAATCGGCATGAGAGTAAATAGTTTTATGAGTGTCACTAGTAATGGATAGCCTGAAGGGTGAGCCACACCAAGTCCATAGCCAACAGTAATCATCTCATCTGAGTCCGCATATCCTGGGTTAGTCCTAGCTGCACTAAATATATAGACAGCATAGGATAGTATCCAAACCACTAAAGCACCAATAAGATTTGGACTAATATTGGGCAATTTCATATTCAGATTTACTTAAAGTTTATTGACTGCAACTCTTTCACTTTTTGTTGAGCAGTTTCGTTTTCTGGATGATAAAGCAACACGTGTTTATACTCCAACAAGGCAAATTTTCGATCTCCCATGCGTTCATGGATTTCCGCCAGTTTTAATCTTCCTTCTTCTGTAAGTGGATCAATAACAATGGTACCTCGTGCACCTATATATGCTTTTTGTAATCTTCCTTTTTCTAGATAATCATTTACAATCTTAAGAATATCCTCAATCCCTTGATTGGTTGAACCAGGTTTATAGTTAATCACAGGAAGTGTTGACTCAATACTTGTTCGTGTCATTTCAATTTCTTGTGGAGAGGCTTGAGGAACTTGGAACATTAAGTTTGCAGCAATATTAAGCTCATCGCGGGCCCGATTACGGTTTGCCATTTTCTGATAGATACTTGCATTGGTTACATGGAACCTAGCAAACGTACTTTTCACAAACGTACCCATTAAATCTTCTGGTGGAACTTTAGTAGCATACATTCTATCAGTTAACTCATAGCTCGTTACCGGTAGTTCATCTGGAACTCGCCGCGTTAACTCACCATAATACCCATAAGGTATAAGATAGGTAAAACTATATTCAGTACCGAGCAAATCAAAAAAATCAGGTGTCATATCAACAACAAAAACGGACCGTTTGCCAATATTCCACGTAAGATAGTCAAGTGTTAAGTAGGGGTCATCAGGATAGGTAAAGCCTCTTAATCCCTGATAACTCTCTAACTTACTGTGAACTAACGGGTGAGCTGCAGGCACTAGAATAACATCGGGTCGAGTATGTTCAACCTCTTGTGCATAGAGAAGCGCAAAACAGGATAGATCCGTAAAACAAGCAAGCATTGAGTTTTGGGGAAGATCTTCAAGTATGTGTTTATGGAGATCATGTACAATGGTAAATGATCGTAAGTTTACCTTAGAATATGTGTTTATTACTTTATACGCTGGCAGTACTATTGCAATAAACAACAGTATTCCATAACCGATATGTCGTTTAATCCCAGCAACTTCTAAAACCTTTGAAAGACGAGCTAAAACAAACAACCAGCCGCCTGACAATAAGAGAGGCACTACCATATATCCCATTAAATACTGCCGCATAGTTATGGCTTGCGTGCCAATATTGACTGGCCATTTGAGATAGAGTGGAAAAAGGACTGTAACTATTAAGGCTTGTATCACAAGTACCTTACCAAGTCTTTTGCTTCGTTGCCAAAGGACTATAGCTCCAACAACAGTTATAAGAATTGTTACATACCCAAAGTGTTGAACAAGCGTTTTCAAGTATACAGGCAGAGTTTTTACCATTCCAGAGATG
The DNA here is from genome assembly GCA_002335355.1 of Patescibacteria group bacterium UBA1449. Classification (GTDB taxonomy): domain Bacteria; phylum Patescibacteriota; class Microgenomatia; order UBA1400; family UBA1449; genus UBA1449. Next base: position 4,337 of record DCTD01000065.1, on the reverse strand, counting down.
TCAACTGATGGTATGTAAGCACTAAAAACAGTCTCATTACCGGTAGTCCCAAAGTCCTTACGGGTTACATGATCAACCAATCCTTGGAATGTCGGTTCAAAGTTCCAGCTTACAGAACTAGGTAGCGTGTTCTGCCAGAATAAGACTCCGAGTGAAAGTGCAAACACACCAACACCTGAAACAAGAAACACACTAACTTCGTGCTGTAACCGAGGTCTAACAAAATACATAACTGCCCCTACTAACGGAAACAGTAAAATAGTAGTTTGATGATGGGACAAAGCTAATCCTGAAACAATTCCTAATCCAATCCAGTAGGATAGTGCAAGTAAATGTCTTTGTGAAGTTAAAAACGTAACTGATAACCAAATTAGTAGGGCAATAAGGAGATTATTGAACGCATACTTTTCAGTAATTGATCCATAAAGCCAGTACAGAAATGACGAACCCAGTAGAATCGTTGCAATGACACTTAATAGCCAGCGGTCTTTTTCAAGAGTAATGATACTGATTTTCTTTGTAGCATTAACTTGAATGTATTCGATCAATCGCCATACAGTAACAAAAATAAACGTTAAAGCACCCCCTTGAAAAAGAGCGCTTAATACATGTCCTTTAAAGGCAATTGTTCCAGGGATAGGAAGATGTAAGAACCAGTGAAGCAAAAGCATGTAAAGAGAATATCCAGGAGGATGGGCAACACCCATGTTGTAGGCAATTGCCAGTAGTTCATCAGAGTCGGCATAGGAAACGTTGGTTACTGGAGCAGTCGATATATATAAAACAGAAAAAAGAAATCCAATGAAAAGACCACCAAACCATACTTTTCCAGTTATTACGGTATCAAGCAAACGTTCCGGAACACTTTTTTTAGTCGGAGCTTTTAATATCTCAATTTTTACTCTCCTTTTTTTCTCATTTAACTCTTCAGGCTTCTTTTTTATCTTTACAATACTCTTTGACCTAGGTTTAGTAGTACTCTTCTTTTTGTTTACATTACTTGATGCCGTTTTTGTTTTATTCATATAAATGAATTAGTAGTATATGTATATGTATATGTATATGTATATGTATATGTATATGTATATGTATATATAGTATGCCAACAAGACTGGTACCTTTTGATAATACTGATGAAAGCAGTTTGAGTCAAATACAAATTTCTTTATTATTTTCTCTAACAACATACACCTAACCCTAGATTAAGCAGTTTTAAAACTCACTCTTTACAAAGTTAAAAAATCAGTTCAATATTAAAGAGAAGCATATTTTTACTAATATTCGTTTTTTGAGTGCACTTGCACCAATACTGCCATGATTTACACTTCTGCCAATCGTTACCTTGCAGCTAAATGGCAAGCCCGAGTTACTCCAAGTGGCGCAGCTTTTCGTTTTAGCAACGGTATTATTGTTAATAACCTGTGGGAATTAAAACAGGCCTTACGGATTGTCAGAGAAGATATTATCGCCGAACATATCAAAGACGGTAAAAACGACATTGCTACTTGGGTTGAAGAAGTCGTCGGCGACCATGAATTGGCTGAAGAAATGAAAAAAACTTCAACACGATGGGGAACGATCGTTGCACTGGAACGTCAAATGATGAGAACAGTTAACCTGCCATATTATGTTGCCGCTCGATGGTTAAAGAAAGCTGAATATCCTTTCTATTTCGTTGATGGCACTAAAGTTGCAAGCCTTGAAGAGTTAAAACAAGCCTTAGAAAGAGTTGATGATCAAGTAATTGACTTCCGTTTGGAACGAGAACCTAACGATGTTGCCAAATGGGTTTATGACATCATTGGTGATCATCAACTAGCAGCAGTGTTGGCTGAAAGTACTAATCGCTTGCAAATGCTAACATTTGTAGATGACCACATGGTAATGCTTCACGAAGCACTCAAGTGCCGTTAAGCACGTCCTCCCTGCCCACCTATAGCCGTTTATAGTTTGCATCTTGATATTGCCTGAAAACTGCATAATATAAAGCTATGTCTTTAGTAAGTACGTATCATGGAAAGCATGTCTTGATTACTGGTGGACTAGGTTTTATTGGTAGTAGTCTAGCAGTTAAACTTGTTCGTTTAGGTGCTGAGGTGACTCTTGTTGATAACCTTATGCCTGAACATGGCGCAAATTTTTTCAATGTAAGATCTATCAAAAGTAGAGTAACTATTAGCCTTTCGGACGTACGTGATGAAAACATCATGGCTTACCTGGTAGAGGATAAAGACTTCGTTTTTCACATGGCTGGCCAGGTATCCCACGTATTAAGCTTATCTAATCCTTATCCTGATTTGGATATCAACATTCGAGGAACCGCAACAGTACTTGAAGCACTCCGAAAATATAACCCTAAGGGAGTGTTTATCTATGGAGGAACTAGAGGCCAATATGGTAAAGCATCTAACCCGGCAAAAGAGTCTGATATTTCTCAACCAACAGGCATTCATGAAATCTCTCATTTAGCTGCTGAACAAATTGTCAGTACCTATCATCGAATCCACGGTATTCCCGCAATCTTAACCCGAATGACAAACGTTTATGGGCCGAGAGCGCAAATGAAACATGATAAGTACTGCGTAGTTAACTGGTTTATCAGAAAAGCCTTAACAAATGATACTATTCCTCTTTTTTCAAAAGGAAAAATTATCCGGGATTTTTTATATATCGATGATTGTGTGAATGCACTCCTCAGTCTCGCTTTAACAAAAACAGCATATGGTGAGATCTTTAACATTGCTAGTGGTAAACCAACGTCCTTTTTAGCCTTAACAAAGACAATTGTTACAAAAGCAAAATCTGGAAGATTCGTGTTTGCTCCATTCACCTACGAACGTAAAGCTCAGGAGCCAGGGGATTTTTGGGCAGATATTTCAAAGATTAGACAGTATTGTAGCTGGCAGCCAAAAACAACACTATCAACAGGCATAAAAAGAACTATTAAGTACTACGAAAAATATCACTCGCATTACTTTTAAAATATGATTGTTTTTAATGATTTTAAAAGTGAGTATTTCGACCATAAACACGCTATTGATACAGCAATATCCGAAGTACTCGAAAGTGGCTGGCATGTACTTGNNCCAATGCCGTTATGCCATTAGTGTTGGAAATGGTCTTGATGCAATCGAACTAGCATTGAGAGCTGTCGGAGTAAAAGCAGGTGATGAAGTCATTACTTCTCCCGTTTCTGCATTTGCCACTACTTTAGCAGTTGTAAATATTGGAGCTGTCCCGGTATTTGTTGATATTGATGTAACTACCGGTTTAATTACACCTCAAGCAATTGATAAAGCTGTTACTAACAAGACTAAAGCAGTTTTGCCAGTAAACCTCTATGGCCAAATGGTAGATATTAAATTAACTAACGAAGTATGCAAAAAGCATAGTTTATATTTAGTTGAAGACTCTGCCCAAGCAGTTGGGAGTCAAAGAGATGGCGTGAGAACAGCACAATTATCGGACTGTGCTATTTTAAGTTTTTACCCAACAAAGAACTTGGGTGCTTATGGAGATGGTGGAGCTGTGTTAACTAATAATGAAACTCTCTATAGAAAAATTTCCACATTACGAAATTATGGTCAGGACTCCCGATATCATCATACCGATATCGGGAAAAATAGCCGTTTGGATGAAATTCAGGCATCAATTTTACTTGCAAAACTTCAAACATTAAATAGTTATATTCAAAAAAGAAGACACTTTGCATCTTCATACCACAAACATTTTAATAATTCATTGATTATTCCACTCAGAGAAGAACCGAATAGCTATCACACTTATCACTTATTTGTTGTAAAAACTCCCGACCGTGACAAACTACAAACATACTTTAAAAAACATCACATTGAAACTCTGGTTCACTACCCTCTAGCTATGTATAAACAACCTGCAATGCAAACAGTTAAATTCATAAACAAATGCAATCAAAAAAAAATAGATACATTCTGTAATCAAATAGTGTCATTACCCATTCATCCTTTCTTAACAAACCAAGAAGTTGAAACAGTCATCACACTCATAAACAACTTTCATTAACTATGAATCAAATCGGGGAAAACTGCATTCTTTCAAAAAAAACTACGATTGGGAAAAATACTTGTTTAGGAAATAATGTGATTACCTATGGTGAAGTAATAATTGGCGATAACTGTGTTATTCAAGACAATGTGGTAATTGGAAAAGAACCAGTACATTCGGTTGCTCTTTATAGAAAACCAGTAAAAACAACTGGGAAAGTATTCATTGGTAGTAACTGCTGTATCGGCACGAGTGCAGTGATCTACTCAGAGGTCACCGTTGCAGATAACTGTATGATTGGTGACTATTGTTCA
>DCTD01000064.1:8372-14695 GCA_002335355.1 Patescibacteria group bacterium UBA1449 | reverse complement strand
AAGGAATTTCTACTCTTGTAGATTCAAACATTTCTACTACCGCTTGCCAGATCCATTACCAATAAGGAATATCTACTCTTGTAGATCAACAGAAGATCAAGTCATTTACTGGAAAATCCATTACCAGCGTTTAAAGATAGACGATCGTGTACAGAGCTTTATTAGAAGTATAGAGGTGAATAATCCTTATAAAAAATTGATTATGGTCGAGTTAATAGTTGTGGTGTACAGTAAATATGCTTAATATATTCATGAAATCTGCTCAGTATGTCTAAATATTATCGGTCTCAAAAAACACGTAACCTGCATAGACATTCTTCCTTCAAGCCATACCGTTTGATCTATTCAAAAATTGATCTCTACCTTAGCTTTCCCTGTATTTTATATCTTGATAGAAGGCTAGGCGTTGGTCAATCGCCTGGTTACCCCTTTTCCCTTAGTTCAGCATTCGAAACTGTCACCATTCCCGAGCCAAACCCAGAATGTGATTACTGCACTTATGTAGCAGCAGTAAAAAACGTTGAGTCAACCCATGACACTGGAGTAGCCACTGAAGATACTATTGCCATTCAGCAATAAGCCTAATACCCATGCACATTATTGATAGAAAAATCGATGCGTTTTTAAAACAATGCCAACACAAAGCAGCTGATGGGTATTGCCGCCTTAAAGCCTATTTCAAGCGTCTGCTTTTTCCTCTCTATTTATTCCCTCTTAAACTGCTGACCTATTCTACTTACTACCTGGTGAAATTAGTGCTTAAATTTACGGTTTNNCGGTTTCTTTGATTAAGATCATTATTGATACGATTGTGTTTCCTTTCCGGAGTCTCAAGCATTGTATAAAATCCATTTTTATTGTTGCCTTGGTTGTCTATGTGATAGCCTCGTTGTTTGTCATTATGGATTATCTGCGCAGTGAGTACGGCTATTATGGCAAATTTATATGCTCTCTCGGGATTGAGGATAGACTAAGAAGCTCAGTTGTCCGGGTAGTGGGCAGTTATTCTGAGGGTTCAGGCTTTTTTATTGCGCCAAATCAGGTAATGACCAATTTTCATGTCATCGCTGGAGAGCCGAGTCCTAAGATCATTTTCCCAGACGGCCACTTTATTACTCCTGAAAAAATCACCGGGGATAAAAATGCTGATCTAGCCATCCTCTACACAACCGAGCAGTATCAGGAGCTGGTATTGCCCCATACCCCTACCATCACCTTTAGCGAACGTGAACCATTACTGGCTGTCGGCTATCCGTTGGGAACCGAATTAAGCGGCAAAGCTACCATTATGAAAGGCGTCTTCAGTGATTTCCGCAAATCAAAAAAAGCCTACGTAGACTATGTCCAAGCCGATATTAGTCTTGTGCCAGGAATGAGTGGTGGACCGTTAACTGACATGTGCGGTAATGTCTTTGGGATTAATACCATGAGTTTATCGGGTTTATCCATGTTTACTTCATATCACCAGGCTTTAAGCATGCTGCCACATTTCACTGATCAGGAGATTACCAAAGTCAGCGTTGATCCCGATCAGTCTCCGGAGGATGCTGTTTACGCCTTTTATACCTACCTAAAAACCAGACGGATGAAAGAGGGGTTTAGTCTTTTAAGCTCACAGTATCTGCTTAAAACCAACTATGAGGAATGGACCAACCGTTTTAAAGATGTCTTAGATGTCATTATTATCAAGGTGGAACGGGATACCACTACCGATGATACCGCTTTTATTAAGTTTAGTACCAAAAACTGGGTAGACGGGGAAACGGAGCTTCATTACTACGAGGGTACCTGGCAGACTATACATGAAGATAACGTTTATAAAATGCTGAAAAGTAAGATCATTGAAGTCGATAATCCGGATTATCAATGGTTTTACGAATAAGTGTATGCCAAAATCCTCTTGCCCAGACTGGTGTTCGGTTACCCCTGTTTACCCTCAATCAGGCTATTTTTACGTCTTACTACGGCGCACTCCTCAGGGCAATCTTGGTTTTATCCCTGCCAACTACTTATTTGAAAAAAAACAAGCGTGTCTTAAGCATTTTCTTGCCTCGAAAACTGCTTTAGATAAAGAAGACTTTACAACCGAACCGCTGACGATTTTCTTTAAAATGACATTCAACCGGTACATTCCTCTGAAAAAAGAACACTGGACGAAGAAGCCTCAAGAAATTGTTCCGAAACTTGAGTTGTTTATCAGCTTTGTTCATTTATTTAATTATCCTTGCTTTTTTCAGGTCTTAACATTACCTGAGGGAATTTATAGGAAACAATGGTACTTTAAACCAACCATTGCCATTATCTCAACCACAGCTGATACCCAGATTGACCAGTTACTCACCTGTCTTGATGTCAACGTCGAGGAAACAGCCAAATATGCCGCTGTGTATGATGTATCACGGATTACGTTTTACGATAATGACAAAAATCATTGGTTTAGCAAAGACCAGGTACTTGTGGTAGCCAAAGACAGTGATAACAAGGCAACATGCAACTGAGTANNATTAAAAAAATTCTGTATTCCTGGCCGTTTTTAACCGTGGCTTTTTTCGTTATAGCTCTGCCTCCCTGGTTTATTGATACTGATGCCCTTTTCCCCTGGATTGATCCTGATGTGTTTGTTATTGGCTACATTATTGCCTGCTGTATGATGCTGACTCTTTTGGTCTTTAAAAAAGCCAAACACCCTACCTGGCAGCAGATTTTTCAGGAGATCATCTTTACTGTCTTACTGGGGACAACTGTAATCTGGTGTTTAGCAGTACTTGCTGCTGATCCTCAAGCAAGTGAAATCATATTCTATACTGCTCTTATCTCCAGTCTGCCGTTTCTTTGTGCAGTTCTTGGCTTAGTGCTCAGAAAAATCTTTCCCAACCGCTCAGTTCCTCTTGCTGCTAAGACTGTTAGTGTACGTAAAAGTCTCTTGTGGTTGGCTGTGAGTCTCTTTGGCCTTTTTCTAGTTACTGATAGCTGGCACAACTACCGTCAATCACTTGATGATGTCTACTACCCTTTTGCCTCTCCCTATCTCTCGCAACTGCTCTTAGGTCTTTTCTTTATGTCATTTACAGATTATGCCAAACTCATGGGATTTCTCTTAAAACTGCCTGCGTTTATACAAGGAGGCAAAAACTGGATGTCTGCGGTAAAGACTAAAGGTCTTGAATTACGTGTTGTGATTACCCCAACAAACATACCGGTCATCTTTACTTATCTTAAAATGTATTATCTTTCAAAATGTGTAATGATTGATACGCTTTTGATCTGCTGGTACTTACTCGATAGGCATATGAAACCAAAAGTAAAAGGTATGGATTATGAAGATGGCCGTCTCGTTTTACAGTTGCAGGTAAGAAACATCACCAAAGGACATCTTATGCTCGCGGTTACCGATGCCTTACGTTTTTCTGAGGTTGAGGTCTCGTTTAGCCCTAAAACTAAGTATACAATGACGATTGCCAAGAAACGGTATGACAACTATGACTGGAAGCTTGTGTGTGCCTTTATCTGGGATGAATGGAGATATGCACTAGCTAAACTAGTAAAAAAGCTGGGAATTGGCTAAAGGATTTGAGGAGATCATATACTTCTCTCCTCTACCGCTTGGTATGCTTGCATCAACTTATGGCAGTGAACCAGATATTCATCTAGCAAGAGTTCGGCATAATTTGCGTCTCCCGCTCAAACTTGTAAAAAAATGGAGCCCTGAAGGGCTCTTTTTTATGAAGAAATGAAACAAAAATTGAAATTTAAGATCATACATGGTAATTATTGTGTATTATGACTATGCCAGAAAGAAACGGACCTGAAAGTATTAGTTCTGCTCTTGATGTCCTTATTGAAGAACTACGAGAAGAGAAAGCAGTTGAAAGTATAGTCATATCAATAAATACAAATTTAAATCCACCTGTTTATACTATTCGTGTTCTTGTCCCTCTCTATTATGGTGATGAATATACTAGTCAACTCTTGGGTAACATAGGCAAAATTCACGCAAAACTATTTAAAGCATTAAAAATCAACGGATTATTTTTCGGACTGAGATATGTTAATACAGCTGATAGGTCTCCTACAGACACAAGATTAGCTTTNNCAGGATCCCGAAGTCTCAGATTATGAGTTAGTAGACTTCAGATAGATATAATAGCCTTAACTTGTTAAATGCATAAGAATTTCATCTAGTAGAGGTTCAAAATAATTTGCGTTACCCGCTCCAGATGCATCACTCATTATCGATAGAGCCTCAATAGTTATTTCAAAACATCTTACAAGATTAATTAGAAGGTGTTTTTAGACAACCGATACGGTACTAATACTCAAAACTTTCCCTTTCCACCCAGTCAGTTTTGTCTACAATCCATTTGTCTCCATCTCCAAAATCCAGAACATGATCCCCTACTCGATCAAGTTCATTTTTAATGAGTTTGACCGATCTATTTTCAGCAGATAACGTCCAGACGCAGTTTATGACCCCATTATAGAATGGCCCGTTATGCCATGGCAGTTGAGCGTCTGAAGCTGCATTATCAGGAAACGTAGATGAGAGAATAACTAAAGCCATATCTGATCTGTTAGAAAAACCGTTATTCATTTCGCCTCTAATAATTCCTTGCAATTTACTTTCAACTGTGTCTTGCAGTTCACCACTTACCTCTGCATTCGGTGCGCGTTGTTTTATGTACTCATCGGAATACCCACTAATCACCCACCCCTTTACNNAATATAGAAAATGGTGAAACTCCTGAAAGGAGATCTTTAACTTTTGAGTGTTTAAAATCAACCAAACTTTCAGCTACCGCATCCTGGTCAATGCCTCTACAGCGGATGATCACCCTGTTGTTGCTTTTTTTTAAGGCAGTAAACACCGCTTGCCTGGCTTTCTCATACAATGCTAGCTCTTGGTTTATTCCTTTTTCCACTTCAGTCATATATGTTCAGTATAACATCGGGTGCGATTATTGAATGTATAAACACGAACTTTGAAAAGTGTAGTCATTATTCTTTTTCTTACACAATTATTAACATTTTATTAACTCATTCTCAAAGACTTTTGTTCTTATATACATGCTGATAAAAACCTAATACTCATTATATGGCTCAGGTAGACACGGCTAAGACACCAATTGAAAGAAGTACTGGTATGCCAACAGGGATACTGATTGTTCAAGCAGTTCTCCAGATTATATTTGGTCTTTGGCTGCTTACTGCTCCAGGAGTAGCGATATCCTTTTTAGTTCAGGTATTGGGTATCTATTGGTTTGCAGTAGGAGTTACTCATATTGTTGAAGTTTTTCAGCCTAGACACGATACTTTAAGATTATGGTTAACCACTAGTGGTATTTTAGGTATTATTGCTGGATTACTGTTACTCGGACACCNNGGAGCAGTAATTACTTCAGCTTTTTTAGTGCTCTATATTGCATTTACGGGTATTGTACTTGGTCTAGTAAGTATTGTCAGAGGTTTTCAGGGAGGTGGTATAAGCTCGTTTATTCTTGGCATTGTGAGTATTATTTTAGGCGTGTTGATTTGGTTTAATCCACTGGGTGCAGCACTGTCATTGGCTTTTGTATTTGGTGTTATCTTGCTGGGTGGAGGTATCGCAATTATTGTGCTTATACTCACTGGTCGCAATCGGTAACTTTAAATACTATCTTATAGCTGTTCTCGTTAGATAGAAAACAGATAACGTTGCCCTGTCTAGTCATCTTGATTCTTACTATTCGAGTAGTTTATTGCCTATGTCAAATCCGTTAATCATTTTGCTCATCAACACCTTAGGAGTTATCATCACCTCATACATTATCCCAGGAGTTACGGTTAGTAATGTCTTTATTGCTTTTGTTGTTGCCCTCGTTTTTGGAATAGTTAATACCTTTGTAAGACCTTTAGTGCTTCTCTTAACCCTCCCGTTAACCCTCGTAACGTTTGGATTATTTATCTTTGTTATCAATGCCTTAATGGTCGCGCTGACTGCCGCTATTGTACCGGGGTTTAAGGTTAACAATTTTCTGTCTGCGTTACTATTTAGTATTGTTTTATCAGTAATTAACTGGGTGTTATATATAATTTACCCGAGTTAAAGGAGTGCTTGATACCTGTACTTCCAGATACGTATCTTTCCAGGTTGTCTTGGTATTAAACTCTGAGCATAACCTTTTCATTAGTGAACCGATCTGGACTGCTTCTACCCCTTGGGCCATTTGAGCGTGGAAGTCCCTAATAACGGTGGGATAAACACGTAACGAATGGACTGTTCTGTTCTCAATCTCAAGGATAAAAAGACATGACTGGTCGTTCCGTTCGTTTTCATCAACAGCATT
>DCTD01000064.1:0-8366 GCA_002335355.1 Patescibacteria group bacterium UBA1449 | reverse complement strand
CAAACACAAGGTCTGCTCCGCTATTGATGAGTTTGTGGGCAAACGGAATCTGCTCAGGCGGTGGCCGGTATCCCCAGTTCGAACCCCAATGAGCAGATACAATCAAAAAATCAGTAATTTTCTTGGCTTTTTTAACAGCAGTAAAAAGGTGCTTAGCTCTGTGATCTTCCGGATCAATAGGTACATAGAAAACACCTGGATCTTTTGCAGTCGCTTCCCAAGCAGGCTCATTGTCAGTAAAGGCAAGTAGGCCTATCCGTTTTCCTAAGGGGTTACAGACTGCAGGCATATGAGCTTCGAGTTCATTGATTCCAGCCCCAGCATAGTTAATGGCGTTTGCCGTTAAGATAGCAACCATCTCCCGTAAAGCCTGGTAGCCAAAATCCAGGACATGGTTGTTGGCAAGAGAAACAGGGTCAAGTTTAGCAATTTTTAAGACTTCAACGTTTTTGGCATCACTGCGGAAGTGAAACAGTTTCGGAGTTTCGGTCCAGGGTTTGCCGGTATCAGCAATAACGCATTCAAGGTTACAGATTCTTACATCAGCTGTTAGAAACCAGGGCAAGGTATTACCCCACGGATATGCTGGGGGTTGAGAGCGCAGGACCTCATTAACCAACCGGCCTAGCATGACATCGCCAACCAATAATAGTTTCATGTTTGCTATTGTTGGTTTAGGTAGTTAACCAACACAGGAGCACTAGAAAGGGTGACAACTCTCTCATGGGTTGTCCGGGTAGGTTGAGGCACGGTATCGGTGGTATAGATTGTTTTCACTCCCAAATCCCAGAGTTCCTGCCATTTTTTACCAGTAAACAGACCGTGAGTCACCATAACGATGATTTCCTGTGTGCCGCCAGCAACAAGTTGCTGGCAGCAGGAAACCAAGGTGCTACCGGTATCTAAAATATCATCAACAACAACCGCTTTTTTACCCACGTCTCCATGCAGTTGCCAATGGGTTACGCCACGGTTAGTCCGTTTCTTTTCCAAATAGGCAAAACGCTGCATTTCTGCTTCAAGCAGGACGTTGTGGCCTCGGTGAATAGCTCCGGTATCAGGAGCAACAATGGTGGCTTTATTAAAGCCACGTTTTAAAATTTCAGAAGCAAACACCGGAGCCGGTGATAATGACACGAGTGGTAGAGGGAATAACTGTTCATCCAGTAAACTATGGGCATCGATTGTGACTACTTTATTGATTTGTGAAGCAGCTATTACTTCCCCTACCCATTGGGTAGTTAGACTTTCGTGAGGTTCATCTTTATCCTGCCGGGAATAAGCAAGGTATGGTAGCAGTGCTGTTATCAAATCATTTGCCCCCTCTTTTCTCAGTGTATGAGCAAGCAACAAAGTAGCAACCAGGTTTTCCTCAGGAGGGCTAAGAGAGCCTATGATCAGGCACTTTTTACCAGCCACAGGTGTTTTCACAGTAATGCTTATTTCCTGATTAGGAAAGCGGTTAATGGAAAACTTACCTGTTTTGATGCCTTGTACCTGGGTTAATGGCTTTTTAAAGTGGGTAAAGTCAGGGAAGATAAAAAGCAAAGGGTCTTTGGGTAGAGACTGTAAGAGGCTGATAACTTCATCATCACTGATCTGTGGAAAGTCTTCATAGTAGGCACCGACTCCCCCTAAGTAATATCCCTCAGGGGGAATATCTAGACCNNGGAACTGCTACCACAATCTTTTTTGGCTGCTGGTGTTGTAGTTGTTTTATTGCAGCCATCATGGTTAGTCCGGTCGCGATGCCATCGTCCACAAGTATCGCTGTCTTGTTTTCGGGTGATATAGGTTTTCGTTTGGCTCGGTAAATATTTCTACGTCTTCGAGCTTCCTGAACTTGTTGGTTGAGTTCCTGAGTAAACCAATCACTGTCTATGTCAACAAAAATCTCAGAGCTTTGAACTAAATCGCCGTTTTCAGATACAGCGGCAATAGCAAACTCCGGTTGCAAAGGGTGTTCGATCTTGCGGGAAATCACCAAATCAAATGGCAGGTTTAACCGTTTGGCCACTTCAGCCCCGACAACCATACCTCCTCTAGGGAGTGCATAGACAACGGTATCTTCCTGATTGTGATACTGTTTCAGAGCTGAAGCCAGTTTTTCTCCTGCTTCAGACCGGTTTTTAAACATGACTGCTCCCCTAGCCTTGGGTCCAGGTTTATTTCCATTACCAAGAGGACCACCAAAATCTAATAACCCAAGTGTTTCTTGTGTACTCTTTACGAATAAACAGAGATTAAGAATGACGTAAGAGTTGCGTAAAAAGATATTTAATCTAGCTGAGCTGGAACCGGGTTAAACTAGAGTGGAGCAACTTTTTCTGGTGGAACTGTTTCAGGATTTATTCCATTTTTTAACGTCTTTTTGGCACTTACAATACTTTTTCTGTTTACTGCCACTGTATCTAAACCAAACGGATGGTTTTGGTCAATAGTGAAAGGCTGAGAACGATAAATTGAAGTAGAGGTAGATATCAGGTTCTTATCGACTGAGACTTTAGAAACAGTTAAATAATACGTACCTGGGGAAACGAGTGGATAGTACCGGCCGTACCGATCAGTTATGGCTGAAAAGATAACCGACTTGGTAACGGGTGAGACAAATTCAACTTTTACCCCCGCTAAAACCTCATGTGTCTTTTTCCAAAAAACCACTACCCACTGTTTCGTTGCCGGGTTAATGAGCCGGATAAGCCAAACTACTGGATACAGCGTGGTAATAAACAGGTTAAACCATGAGAAAGAAGTCACTAACACGATGAGAGAGGCAACAAAGCCAACTTTATTAAAAAATGGTATCAATGTAAACGTAATATAGGTTGTGGTGGGATTATAGGTAATGATTTTACGTTTTAGCTTTTCCGTTTGGTTGAAGTCATACCCAATTGGATCAAGCGGAATATTCACGTTGACTAAATCAGGCTTACGGACTGTAATAGTTTTTCCGTAATAAAGGTTATCATAAATACCATCTTTTCTACCTGAGATTTTCTTAGATGGGAATGTGTAGTTGTGCCTCTGAGCTTCGAGCCGGTATGTGCCAGGTTCGACGAGAAAACCAAACCGACCGAAAACATCGCTAATCCGGGTATCGACAACGTCGCCTTTATCGTTAATAAGCCGTAAAATGACCGGATCAACCGGAAGTTTTGTTTTTGAGTCATAAACTACTCCCCAACTTTTTACCTTTCGCCGCCTTAAAGCATCGATAAATAGAGTGAATGACTGGAAGACGTGCAGCCGTAAGTCGACAAGCCGGATGTTTGAAAGAAGACTAATCAGTGAATAAGGAATAATGATGATCGGAATAATCCGGGAAATCCAAGTTATGGGTGTATTGAGCCAGTTGACCAATCCTAGTACCCGATGGGTGAATTCTACGTTGATAGGTCTCTCTGGGTTCTGTTTTGAGACTTTTTCAGTAACTAGTAGTTCGGCAGGCTTAGGAGTTACCTGGGGTTCGGTAAGATGTGCTGTGGCAGTGGCTTCCTTTTCATAGAGATGACTGGTAACTGGGATACGTGGCGTTGAGTTATTGACATCAGAATCTCTGTGAAAACTGGTAACTGCTGTATCTCCGGTAGTATTTGTTTTTGCTCCAAGAACCTGACTCCAATCTCCTGGAGTACCACCGTTACCCGGTAGTATCTGGAAATAATACGTCGTTTCAGGTTGGAGATTATTTACTGTGTACTGCTCGACTCCGCTTGAGGGTGCAGCAATCACTTCAACGCCGTACTGCGGGTTTTCCGGCTCTTCTCCATAAATGATGTGATAGTGGGTCAATGGGCCGGTTGAGGGGGTGAAATACAACGTGGCACTATCATCAGTCGTATCGATCTCAAATAAATCCGGTGGGGAAGCCGGTGGTGGATCGCTGCTGAATGTTGGCACACTGGTGTTTGGAGCAGAAGGAATGGGTGCGGTGGTAGGTTGAGGAGCCGGATTGGGCTGTGGAGTTGGTGATGGTGTTGGTGACGGTGATGGGACAGGTTCATCATCACCAGAAGAGGTAAAGGTATAGCCTACGGCAACTGTGTTAAGCTGCGGAGATACTGTCAAGTCTGAAGATTCAAAGTACGTTTTATACTGGAGCCAGCGAGAACCATCATGAACTTCATTAATACTTGTTCCCGAAACTGTATAGTAATCAGAAATACTGGTTGGTCCGTACCAGGTAGCCGAAGCCAAAGTATTCTGAGCACTGGCTGATCGAATTTGAAACTTCAGAGTAGTATTGGTTGGTTGGATACCGGTAAAATCCAGGGTGCTAAAAATTGATGTTTGTCCGGTATCAATAGGTAAAGAAATAAAGTCTCCGGATGAGTAATACTGAGCAGGCGTGTATTTGGATATATAGTGGGAGTACTGAGCATTATTGACACCGCCAAAACAGTAGATAGTACCAGTTGAACTATTAGAAGCGCAGTCAAGATTGGCAATACCGTTAAACGGTGGAATTGTTACTGTTTTTTCTTCAGCACTGTTGGTTGCCGGGTTATACTCAAATATCTTGCTGGCAGTATCACTGTCAATATACCCTCCGAAACAGTAGATTTTATTGGTGATAGCATTGGTAGCACAGGCAAAGCCGTCAGCACTGTAGGGCAAGGTAACACTTTTAACTACAATTGCCTGGTCGCTGCTATCCACGGCTGCCGGATCATACTTGATAACCGCGTTACTAAGAGTGTCTTGCTTAAAGCAATAAATCTTATGAGTACTAGGATCTTCAGTACACGAGAGAGAATCAAGGGCTTGCGGCAGGGTGGCGGTTTTAGTAACCAGAGAGTCGGTTGCTGGAGTATATTCAAAGATAGTATTAATCACCCCAAAATCACTAACGTTGTTGTATTTATACCCTCCCAAACAATAAATTTTATGATTGGCGCTGTTTTCAACACAGGCCATCCGTTTAATTTTAGAGGGCAAGACTGAGGCTTTGGCCACAATGCTATCACCTGCAGGATCGTATTCATAAATGGTGTTAACGTTGGTGGTAACCGAAGTAGTATTACCCCCGAAACAATAGATTTTATTACTTGATGAATCCTCAGCACATCCCATTTCCTGTAACCGTACCGGTAGGGTTGCTGTTTTAGTGACAATGCTATCTATGTTTGGGTCAAAGTCAACGATCTCATTCAAGTAAAAATTGGGACTCAATTCTGAGTTATAGCCGCCAAGACAGATAACATGGTTATTAGCGCTGTTTTCAACACATGAGAGAGATTCTCGAGCTGATGGCAAAGTTGTATTGAGATTTTCCAGCGCTTCTTGAGAACTAGTGTTTAACTGAGCGTTAGGACTGGTATTAGTTCCCGTGACTGTGGCTTGACTTAAAGTAGCTTGGTTGAAGTCAGGAATCGTTCTATGGGTAATGGAGCCGGAACCGGTAGTGTATTGCCGGTAGTCATAACTGAGTGTAATATCGTCAAGACTTGGGGATTGTGAAGAATCATTAGAGGTTAAGTAGGCTCGATACTGAACGTATCTACTTCCGTTTACGTAGGCGATGATATTTTGGCCGGAACTTGAGTAATAGTCCGAAGTACTGGTTGGTCCGTACCAAGTAGCACTATAAATCCCGGCTTGAGTTTCTGCGGATCTAATTTTAAAAGTAAGAGCCGTGTTAGCAGGGGTTGTGGCTGAAAAACTGAGGGTACCAAAGGTTGTCTCTCCTCCTGCGTTTATAATGGGAGAGTCATAGTAACCTGAGTAATTAAGTTGCTGTGTGGGGTTAAACTCATAAATCCGCTCGTCATATCCATCTACATAGTGATAGCCACCCATACAGAAGATCCGGTGGGTTCCCGGATTTTCCATACACCGCAAATCATAAAGAGGTGCTGGGAGTCGAGTATCAATGACTGTCAGCTGGTCAGATCCCGGGTTGTAGGNNTAGGCAACAATAGCTGAAGTGTAGCCGTCACCGCCGAAGCAGTAGATGGTATGAGTTGCAGAGTCTTCCGCACAGCCTAGATTGGCTTTAGCCTGCGGCAAAACTGCTGCCTTGACAGTAACTTGGTCTGCTAAGGGATCATACTCGATAACCTCATCTTTATATCCTGATCCAGATTCATATCCGCCGAAGCAGTAGATTTTATTGGTGGAAGAGTCTTCCGCACAGCCTAAGTAATACCGTTCATCCGGCATAGCGGCGGTTTTAGTAACTACAGCACTGTTATCATCCGGTGCAGCTGGGTCATATTCATAGATACTTGTAGTATTACCAAAGCAGTAGATTTTATGGGTGGTAGAGTTCTCGACACAGGTATTATCAAAATTAGTAAAACCGGGCAGTACTGCGTTTTTTTCCGTTAAGGAATCAATGGCTGGATTATACTCTCGGATTTCATTGGCGTTGCCATTATAGCCACCGAAACAGTAAATCTTGTGAGTTAAGGAATCTTCTGCACAAGCAAATCCCTCGTCGGCAATTGGCAACTCAGCGTTCTTGGTTACTGTTGTATCTGTAAAAGGGTCATATTCTGTAACACTGTTTAAATAAGCATTCCAGTCCTCTCCACCAAAACAATAGATTTTTCCGGTGCTAGAATCCAGAGCACAGCCGGGTAGCCAGATGCCTGAGATACCTGAGTTTAACGTTCCCGTTTTAACAGTAAGTGTACTGCCCTGTGCTTGAGATAGTCTTATACTGGCTCCATCTCCCGTACCGTTAATGGTAGTATGTGTCATTACTCCAGCATTAGTGGTTCCTGTTGTAAAGTCGGTATCTGAAGTATGAGTGACCGTTGTTGATGTTAGAGAAGAAGTGTCTGAGGTGAAACTCATAGTAATGTCAGAGACAACTGCTGTTTGATCGCTGTCAGTTGTTGAAAAGAAAGCTTTCACCTGAGCCCACCGTTTTCCGTTGTTAGCTGTGTTTACGGTAGTGCCGGAAGTGGTATAGTAATCTGAAGCATCGGTTGGGCCGACCCAAGGAGTTGAAGACAAACCGGCATAACTTGATGCAGTTCTGATCTGAAACTTAACATCAGTGTCGCTTGGTTTCGTAATGGTAAAAAGAAGTTGGTTGTAAGTAACGTCGATTCCGGCATCAAAGACTTCCGATATAAATGAACCGTCTGAATAGTAGCTGACTGGAAGGTTGGTAGCATACTCAATAATCTGGCTAAGGTTGCCGGTATGGTCAGTACCACCAAAACAGTAAAAAGTACTAGCAGCAGAATTTACAGCACATGCAGTACCGCTGCGGGCAGTGGGCAGGGTGTTTGTTTTTGTAGTAATGGTATCCCCGGCAGGATTGTATTCATCGATACGGCTAATGTTGAGACTAGCAGTATTGTTGTAGCCACCAAAACAGTAAATAGTGTTTGACGTTGCATTCGTAACACATGACTGACTTTTAGTGACAGTAGCTAAAGTAGCTGTTTTGATACTTAAACCTGAACCATCATCGGGTTGTGCTGGGTCATATTCCACGATCTGGTTTAAGTACTGCCAGCTACCTGAATAATATGTTCCACCGAAACAGTAAATTTTATGGGTTAAAGGGTTCTCAGCACAAGCATGGCTTTCTCGGGCTGTGGGTAAGGTGGTCGTTTTGATGACAATAGCATGAGCGTTATCATCCTGAGCAGCCGGGTCATATTCGACAATTTGGTTTAGATACGTAGTAACGTAGTTGACGTATTGGACACCGCCCAAACAGTAGATTTTATGAGTTGAACTGTCTTCTGTACAAGATAAACCAGTTCGGGCAGTTGGTAGGGTGGCTGTTTTAGTGGTTACTGCATAAGTGGCAGGGTCAAACTCAACGATAGCACTAACATATTGGCTCATTGAGTTGTTATACCCACCGAAACAATAGATTTTATGTGTGGCAGAATTCTCAACACATGAGGGTGAACTGTTGTTGTTGGGAAAGGCTGTAGAGACAACCGTTGGGGAGGTATTAGGGCTAGCAGGGTTATATTCCAGTATCTGGCCGTACCACATATTGCCACCGAAACAATAGATTTTGTTGGTTGCCGAGTTCTGGACACACGACATCCCTGTTTTGGTCCGGTTTAAGACGGCCTGAGTAACCGTTAGTGTTTCCGCTGGGTTTTGAGACAAAGTAACTGTGGCTTCATTATTCGTTCCGTTTATTCTGGTATTTGTTAACGTGCCAGCTGAATAGTCAGTGTCTGAAGTCCAGGTTTTGGTGTCAGCTGCGGCAGCTGTTGGCGAAAGCAAAAACAGTCCGGTTATAAGTATGATAAGGCAGGCATTTATAAACTGGTGGAGGAGTGAGTTTCGGCGGGTATGAAACTGGGAGTTTAATGCAGTCAAATGGTAATTAAAAAGCCAAATACCCATTTAAAATTAAGCTCATTTAAAACAATAGACATCAT
>DCTD01000095.1:9767-9930 GCA_002335355.1 Patescibacteria group bacterium UBA1449 | reverse complement strand
CTCTGGTGAGTTGACAATCCTAAACACCTTATCATCGCTTTCCCTCATCATCATGTTTCGATAAAAAGAAGCCATAATATCATGCCAGAAATTACCATAGAGGATAAATGGCTTGTGATGACCATAGTAGAGGCGTGCTAAACACCAGGCCGTACCGAACTCA